>JAWLCO010000021.1:0-41312 GCA_041687075.1 Hyphomicrobiaceae bacterium
CACGACATCGTCGATGGCCGAGGACTCGAGCAGCGCCCAGGCACAGGCACGCATCGCAGGACAGGCCTTATGCTGGCTCGCCGCGACCATGGCGATCGCCATGCATTCGTCGCGGCAGAAGCCACCGCACTGGCCGGGGTAGACCTCGATCCGCCTGCACGAGCCACTGCGGATGGCCCGCACCCAGCATGCGAGGTCCGTCAGGGCAGGGCGCGCCTCCTGCGGACCGAGCGCATTGGAGTAGATCGCCCAGGCCTCTTCCCAGCAGGAGATGTCCCCCGTCTGGTAACCGGCAACCCAAGCCCGGAAGCCCAGCCCCACCAGCCGCTCGGGCTCGCTGAAGCGGGGCGCGAACGGAGTTGCTGCAACACCCTCGTCAGCGCGCAACCCCGAAGACGATTTCTTGCGGAGCATCGTTCCATCCGTCCTGTTGAGCAATGGAAGCAGACGGCGAGGAGTGGCCTTTTCAGGGAGGCCACCCGCACGTCAGGCTTTGCGGCTCAGGACGACGGTCCCGCGTCGAAGTCGACCTTGTCGACGAGCTCGGACGCCTTCTTGCGCAGGCTCGCAATCTCTTCGATCGCCAGCTTGTCCGGCTTCAGCTCGCCCCAGGACTGAACCGCTTCGGACGGCTTGGCCTCCGGGCTGATCGGATACTCGTTGTTCGCCTGTGCATAGATCTGCTGCGCCTGAGGCGAGGCGAGGAATTCCATCAGCTTGAGGGCGTTCTCCTTGTTCGGCGCATGCTTGGCCAGCGCCATGCCGGAGATGTTGACGTGGCTGCCCCGGTCCGCAGCATTCGGGAACAGAACCTTGATGGCGTCGGCCCAGGCCTTCTGCTCCGGGTTCTTCATCATAAGCGCGACGTAGTACGTGTTGCCGATGGCGAGATCACATTTCCCGGAATAGACGTCGCGCGCCTGCTCGCGGTCACCGCCGGCCGGCTTGTGGGCCAGGTTCTCCTTGAAACCCGTCAGCCACTTCTCGGCCTCGGCCTCGCCCTTGTGGGCGATCATGGAGGCGATCAGCGACACGTTGTAGGGATGCTGGCCGGAGCGGGAGCAGATGCGGCCCTTCCACTTGGGATCAGCCAGCTCTTCATACGTGATGATGTCCTGCTTCACGCGCTCCTTCGAGGCATAGACGACGCGCGAGCGCAGGGTGAGACCGAACCAGTGGCCTTCGGGGTCACGGTACGTGGCGGGAATTGCCTTCTCGAGTGCCTCGGACTTCACGGGCTGAGTGACGCCCATCGCCTTTGCTTCACTGAGGCGCCCGATGTCGACAGTGAACACGAGATCAGCCGGGCTGTTGCGGCCTTCCGCTGCCAGCCGCTCGTTGAGCCCGCTGCGGGCATAAACGACGTTGGTCTTGATGCCGGTCTTTTCCGTAAAGGCCTTCATCAACGGATCGATGAGCCCCGGCTCCCGGTAGGAATAGATGTTCACCTCGCCGTCAGCCTGGGCGGCAAGAGGAAACGTGGCAAGAGCTGCAAGAGAGAAGGAAGCGTGCGCAAAAGCGCGCAGGGCCCGGCGGCCCATGGTCGACTCGGTCATCGGTTTTCTCCAATGTGCGGGGTTCAAGGCCCCGTATCGGAAACTTGCGCCGGATTACTCCGGTGCGCGACCAAATCATATATTCGGACAGCAACTGTCAAGGTGCCGCAGGCAGGACAGCGACACAAAAACTCATATTCAAAGTCAATTTCTGCTTTCTTGAAATTAGAACTATTCTCAATCGAGTTATTCACGCGATTATTCACTTCAAATCCACCTCGAAAATAGCGTTACGCGCCAGAACCCACTGTCGCGCAGCTCGCCGGAAATGCGCCGGGTTCTGAAGAACGGGTCCTGTGCTATGCTCACCCGATCCGGACCTGGAGGTTGCGCCCATGACAAATGAAACCACGACCGTTCCCACGTTCGCCGACGGCTGGCGGCCCGCCACACGCTATCCGGATCCGGCGATCATCCCTCTCGATCCGCGGTTCGAGGCCTATTGGCTGAAGATGGCCGCCGTCGAGCGCATCGCCACCGGATGCCGCTGGGCCGAAGGTCCCGTCTGGTTCGGAGATGGCCGGTTCCTGCTGTGGAGCGACATCCCTAACAACCGGATGCTGAAATGGGAGGAGGAGACCGGCGCGGTCAGCGTCTTCCGCAAGCCCTCCAACTTCGGCAACGGCAACACGCGGGACCGGCAGGGTCGCCTGATCACCTGTGAGCACGGCGGCCGCCGCGTGACCCGCACGGAATACGACGGCAGCATCACTGTTCTGATCGACAGTTTCGATGGCAAGCGCCTCAATTCTCCGAACGACGTGATCGTCAAGTCGGACGGCTCGATCTGGTTCACCGACCCGGTTTTCGGCATTCTCGGCCATTACGAGGGGCACAAGGCGACTCCCGAGATCGAAGCCAATGTCTACCGGCTCGATCCGGATACGAAGGAAGCTACGATCGTGGCGGAAGGCGTGCTCGGGCCGAACGGCCTCTGCTTCTCGCCCGACGAGTCGATCCTCTACATCGTCGAAAGCCGGGGGATTCCGAACCGTAAGATCCTCGCCTATGACGTGGTTGACGGCGGACGCAAGATCACCAACAAGCGCGTGCTGATCGATGCCGGCCCCGGCACACCTGATGGCATGCGCTGCGATGTCGATGGAAACCTGTGGTGCGGCTGGGGGATGGGTACGCCGGAGCTCGATGGCGTGATGGTGTTCGCGCCGGACGGCACACCGATCGGGCGCATCGCCCTGCCCGAGCGTTCCGCGAACCTCTGCTTCGGCGGGCTCAAGCGCAATCGCCTGTTCATGGCTGCAAGTCAGTCGGTCTACGCCCTTTACGTCAACACGCAGGGCGCCCCAGGCGGCTGATCACCTGACCACCTGCTGCGATGTCGAAAGCGCCGCGACGCTGGTGAGAGCCGTTGCGATGCCGGGCACGAGCACGAATGCGATGAGCAAAGCGATGGCGCTGGCTGGCGGCAGGTGGGGCCAGACCGCCAGCATCGACAGGACTCCCAGGGCGCGCACGCCAGCCCCCGCTGCGTGCGCCGTCACCGCGCGGATGAATGCTGCCAGGCTCCATCCGCGCAGGATCATGAGACCCAGCACAAATGCGACTGCTGCCGTGACTTGCAGGCCGGTAGCCAGCCTGAGCACGAGCTGCGGTCGAGCCGGGGCGGAACTGCCGGCCACGAGATCGACGGCGGCGCCGACGCTGATGATGCCGATAAGCAGCAGCGTCAGTGGATAGAATGCGCTGCCTGGCATAGCTCTGCGGGCGATAAGCAGGACCATCACGCAGCCGAGCAGGAGGCCCGCGGCCGTGCTTGCGCCGGGCTGCGCATGCGCCAAGCTGAGCGTACAGCCATACAGTGGGAGCCAGCTTGCAGGACACGTTGCAGGGAACCCGATGAGGCGCGCGAGAAACATGAACCCGCTCGCCTCGAGGCAAAACAGCGCCACTGCAAGGCCCACCGCCAAACTCATGTGGAATCGGCGCGCCTTGCACGGAGCACACCTTTCAACTCCGCCGCAGTCCAGCGCAAGGACGTGACTCTGCTTGCTCGCGGCGCACCAGCGAAAAAGAGATGTCAGCAGGCCGATGTAGCCTGCGCCGAGCACCGCTGCGGTGAGGAAGCCATTAGGGACCATTGCGCAGCCGCAACCGTCGCTCAGGCCGAGCGGTAGCGCCGGGTTTTATCCCAGCCAAGGCTCAGCCCGCAGAGGCGATCCCGCAGTAGCAACGCGGCGCCCGCGGCGGACGCGAGCAGTGACAAGCAGGACGAAACGAACAGCAGCGGAAGCACCCGGAGGATGTGATGCTGGCCATCAGCGCGCGCCGCGATCATCACCTGAACGTGCGGCCCAAGCACGGCAAGGCCGAGCAGCGGACCGGCCCACGACCAACCACCGCCGATCAGACCGTGCTCACCGCCAAACGCGAGCAACGGAATGACGGCGAAACTGCCGAGCAGTGCAAGAACGGGAAACGCGTAGAACGTAAGGATGAGTGCCGCATCGAGCTTCTGTGCGGGGTCGAGACGCTGCGAGCGCAGGACGGCACCCAGGTGATCGAGCAGGCACTGGTTGTGCCCGTAGGCCCAGCGTCGAACCTGCCGGAAACGACTTGCCCAGTCCTCCGGCACCTCCTCATGACACCGCGCGTGATTGAGATAGGCAACTCGCCAACCGCCGAGCACCAGGCGGAATGTCAGGTCGGTATCCTCCGCCAGATGCCCTACATTCCAGCCGCCGACACTGTCGAGCGCCGCTCGCCGGATGCCGCCGACGGTTCCGCCGAACTGAGGCACGAGACGCAATAGGGCGCGGCCGGTCTGGTCGACGGCATATCCGGCACGCCGCTCGAGATCGAGCAGTCTGGTCAGCAGATTGGCGTCGCTGTTCATCGGCACCACCCGCCCCATGGTCGCCCCGACCTGCGGATCCGCGAACGGCCGAACGAGCTCTTTCAGCAGGCCGGAAGGCGGCAGATAGTCCGCATCGAAAAGCACGATGACCTCCGATGCGCTGAGTGCCATCCCGTCGCCTAAGGCAGCGGCCTTGCCCGCTCGTGCTGTTGGTGCGCGATGGAGAACTTTTACGCATGGATTACTTTTGGCGAGACCCTCCGCAATAACGCCAGTGCAATCCGTGGATCGATCATTGATGACGAGTATGGAAAGCTTTCCGCGAGGATATTCGAGCGCCGTCATCGCTTCGAGACAACCGGCGATCACACGCTCCTCGTCATGTGCGGGAATGAGCACCGTGACGGTTGGCCAATCATCGTGCGTACGAAAACCGCCAGCGCCTTCCTCGATATGCACCGGACCGGAATTTTCAACGTTCCAGGCGAGGACAAGCTGGCGTGCGGCGAGAGCCAGCCCCAGCGCGACCGTGAGCAGGACGTAGCCTTCCAGCACGAGCATCGGTTCGGTGTCCCTCGTTCCACCTAATCGATGTGAAACTTGAGCCCCAGATGCCCGCCAAAAACGTCATAGGACTCGCGGCTGCTGTATTCCATCATGCCGACGAGCTCCATATTGTCCGATAGATAAAACGAAACCGTGGGGCGAATGCTGAAATAGCTCTCATCGAATGTTGCCGGTGCGATCACGCCATCATAAACCGCGCGGCCGCCTTCTACATTTATTCCAATCGAGACGTTCCGCGAATGTACGTAGGCCAGCCCGGCGCCGAACGAGGCGCTGACGTGGTCTCCCGGGTCGGTATACATGCCGCGCACGAGGGCACTGATAATCAGATTGCCCGTTTGCAGGGGAATGTATTTCGCCGCTTCCATTTCGGCGACGGCTTCCTCGGCGCCGTTGCGGAAACTCCGGTAGACCAATGCAGACCTGAAAACGAAACCCGTTTCGGCATTGGTGCGGAAGGCTCCTTCGACCCGGGCATAAAGTTCCGGCAGAATGCCGACATTGTCTGTGCTGGTTCCGAGCCAACCCCGCACCTCGGCGGATTGACCGGTCCACGAAAGGCCGCCAGCCAGAAGTCCGGCGGTTTCCTCGCGATCCATGAAATGGGCTTCGGCGTGTGCGCCCAATCCGTTCGCAAAAACAGTATTGGCCCAGGTGGTCGCAAATCGTCGGTCGCTGATGCCGTGGCTCACGCCGTAATAGCCGAACACGGTCGTGACGTCCGAGCGGGCCCCCTGCAGGCCCTGTGCCAGCACCTTGTTCGGGATCGACAGGCCGGCAATGATCAGCAATCCCGCCAGGAAGGCGGCTACACGAAACTTACGCATACTCACTCAGCAGAATGCCGGACGAGCATCACTCCGCACGGAAGCAAACCCTTTCAGCTCGCCCGGCACCCTCCCCGCTGCCAACTCGCGGCGTACTTGCTACGCCGAAACCGATACGTTCTGGCCCCTCCTCGCCAGGCTCTGAAGCGGCACGCGATGCGCCCCCCTGCCGGTCCACACCGACGGGGCAGCTTTCGCATTTCTCCGCTGGACGAAAGGACTGGCGCTGCGTACCTGATCTGAAACCAGCGCCTGCACGATGCGCTCGGCCGCGCGCCCATCGCCGAATGGATTTGCGGCATTCGGCATGGAGCGCGTGCTGTCCGGCGCATCGAGGATCTTCGATGCGGCCGCGATGATCCTTGCAGTTTCCGTTCCCACGAGGTGAGCCGCGCCGGAAGCCACAGCCTCGGGCCGCTCGGTCACGTCCCGCATCACCAGTACAGGCTTGCCGAGGCTCGGTGCCTCCTCCTGGACACCGCCGGAGTCCGTCAGAATGAGGCTGCTGCGCAGCATGAGATACACGAACGAGACGTAATCGGCTGGCGGGATCAGATGAATGTTGCGCCGCCCGCCGAGACGCTGCAAGACCGGAACGCGCACCTGCGGATTGAGGTGGACGGGGAAGACGATGGCCGCGCCGGGGCGCTCCGACAGCGATAGAATCGCCCTGCAGATATTATCGATACCCGCGCCGGCGTTTTCCCGCCGGTGGGTTGTCACGAGAATGATCTCGCGCACGCTCTCGAGGTAGCTGAACCGGGAATCCAGCTCCGACCTCAGCACATCGTCCTTGCGCAGCCGAGCGGCTGCGGTCAGTAGCGCGTCGACCACCGTATTTCCGGTAACAACTACACGGTCCGCCGCGATTCCTTCCGCAATGAGGCGCCTTCGCGCTCCTGGTGTCGGTGCGAAATGGAGGCCACTGCTGAGCGTGATCACCCGGCGGTTCCATTCCTCCGGCCAGGGAGCGCCGAGGTTTCCGCTCCGCAGCCCTGCTTCCACATGGGCGACCTTGATTTTCCGGTGGAATGCCGCAAGGGCCGCAGCAGCCGCCGTCGTCGTGTCGCCATGAACAAGGACCATGTCCGGCCGGACGTCAGCGAAAACATCGTCCATTCCAGCAATGGCAGCGGAAAAAAGCGCATTCAATGAATGGCATTTTTTCATCAGGCCTAATTCGAAATCCGGCCTGATCCGAAAAAAGTCAAAAATCGGCTGCACCATTTCCTGATGCTGGCCCGTCGAGATCGTGAGCGTTTCGATTCC
Source organism: Hyphomicrobiaceae bacterium (assembly GCA_041687075.1). Taxonomy (GTDB): domain Bacteria; phylum Pseudomonadota; class Alphaproteobacteria; order Rhizobiales; family Hyphomicrobiaceae; genus ZC4RG25. The sequence continues at coordinate 7,035 of JAWLCO010000021.1, forward strand.
GGTTTCGGATTTATTTTGCAGCGCCGAGATTACCGGCGCCATCTTTATGGCTTCCGGTCGCGTGCCTATGACCGAGACAACGCGCATACGTGCCCCCATTCACGCCCTGGCCATGAACCCTGGCGTGCCGCCCGCAAGCAAAAATACTCTACCCTACAAGGTGATGGTCGCAGACGTGTCCTGCAGGCTCTCCCTTTCCTGCAGTATGCCCCATTCCCTTGCATATGAGCATAACTGCAAGGGCGTGGGAAAATCAACAGGCTTTCTCGACCGACAAAATGCGGGATAAGCAGACTGCGGAATGCAAATTATTTCAGCAATGTAACGGTCAGCTAATCAAATTTCGGTCGAGCTTTGCGGCCGATTTCGGCTTCGTGCAGAATGCGTCGTTTCTCGCGAATCTGCCCGCGATGGAGGCCAATCGGCACCAAAGGCGCGGGGAAAAGCGGGCCGTCGTCAGCCTTCCGCGAGTTGCGCCAGGGCCCCGCGCATCCTCTCCGGCATGGGGACCGGGCGCCGCGTGTTCCGGTCGACGAAGACGTGGACGAAATGACCATCGGCACGGGCCTCGTCCTCCCCGGCGCCGAACAGTCCGATCTCGTAGCGCACGGAAGATTTTCCGAGATGCCCGACCCGCATCCCCGCCTCGATGTCCTCGGGATAGCTGAACGAGCGATGGAAGCGGCAGTTCGTCTCCACCACGATGCCGATGGTCTCACCGGCGTGGATGTCGAGCCCACCCGGATCGATGAGGTAGCGGTTCACGAGGGTATCGAAATACGAGTAGTAGACCACGTTGTTGACGTGGCCGTAGAGGTCGTTGTCCATCCACCGCGTCGGGATCACCCGGAAATGCTTGAACGTCGAGCGATGGGCCGGGGGCTTGCGCTGGCTGCTGCTCATGGAAGGTTCCGTCGTGGGGCGGGGAGCCAACAGGGGCTCCCCGGTCATTTGCTCCTCGCGTTACTTCGCGGCAGTGACGGCAATCTCGACCAGCAGCCGCGGGTCTGCGAGCTTGGCCTCGATGCAGGCGCGCGCCGGCAGATCCTTGCCGCCCGTCCAGGCCTTCCAGGCTTCGTTCATCGGCTCGCGGTTGCGGATGTCGGTGACCCAGATGGTGGCAGTGACGATCTTGCTCTTGTCCGTGCCGCACAGGCCGAGCAACTGATCGATCCGCTTGAGGATCTGCTCCGTCTGGCCCTTGGCATCGAGGGTCGGATCATCCGCCGTGACGCCAGCGGTGAACACGAACCCGTTGGCCTCGACCACGTTGGACAGAATCGCAGTCGGCTCGTGACGTGTGATGGTCATTGGCATCTCCTGTTTGGCTGGATTGATCCGCCCCGGGTATTAGCACGCCTGAGGCAACATGCCAGCCTGGCGCACCGCGGCCCGGATGCCGCGATACACCGATCTGCCACGTACTGACGACCAGGCGGTGGTCAGAGCTTGTGAGCCATCCGCTCCCGCTTCGTCGTCAGGTAGCGGGCATTGTAGGGAGACGGCGTGGTGGCGTGCTGCACCTGCTCCGCGACGTTGATGCCGTGCCGCTGCAGCGCCTCGACCTTCAGGGGATTGTTGGTCAGCAGGCGGATATCCCAGAAGGAAAGATCCTTGAGGATTTTGGCGGCAAGCTGGTAGTCGCGGGCGTCGACCGGCGCACCGATCGACAGATTGGCGTCGACGGTATCGAGGCCGCGGTCCTGGGCGGCATAGGCCTTGATCTTCGCCACCAGCCCAATGCCCCGGCCCTCGTGGTGGGGCAGGTAGACGATGGCGCCAGTCTTGCTCTCGATGATCCGGCCGATGGCTTTCTGGAGCTGCGGGTAGCAGTCGCAGCGCAACGAATGGAAAATGTCGCCGGTCACGCAGCCGCTATGGACGCGCACCAGCGGCAGCTCGTCGGATCCGTTCGATGCCGGACTGCGATGCACCAGCGCCAGCGCCTGGTAGGAGGCCGAGTCATCCTCGTATGCATGGGCCTCGAAGAGAATCTCGCGGCCCTGATACTCGACCGGCAGAACGGTCCGCGCGGTATCCCGGAAGGCCGGCGCATCGGCTTTCCCGTCCCGCTCGCCCGGCTCGAGACGAGGGCCGTTCGCCTGCTGGCCGTTCAGAGGGTGGCGATTAAGCCAGGGTGCCGTGAAGCCCCGCTGGGACGGGCTCGCGGGCTCCGCCTCCGATGCTTTCGCCAACTCTCGCGCCAAGATCTGCGCTGAAACTGGAGCGTCTGGCATATTGCGCCCTCGATTAGGTCAACTCGTTAGCTGGCCGCGCCGGGCATCCGGATGAGCGGTGAACCATCACGTTCTGCCTCTGGAGATGGTGCCGGTTGCGAGCCGTTTGCAGGCAATCCCGCGGTCGGAACACCTGATGGATGGCAGCAGATATTTCGATTGAACCCTGACAGAAAGCTCGAGTTCGGTCTCCTCGGTTGCCTTGGCCGGATCACCCCTCGCGTGACCCTCGACAGGTTAGCGCCGAACAGTGTGGCGCTAATAGGGTAGACTTCCGGTTGCATATGCGCAGTCTGGCACGTGGTGGCCAAGGTAAAAGCAGCTTCGCCCGCGATTCACCGTGAGGCGCCAGACCGAACGTGAGGTCGAGGCGCAGCCACAACCAGAGTTTGTACCGGCTTGCAGCCATTGAACAAATAGGAGGCGACGAACAGCCTTACCAGTCGTCGCCCGCTTTTCGACGTGGGTGACCGGCGACGCCTTCAATTTCAGGCGATCTTTCCGCCAAGCTCGTCGTCGATATGTATCCGGATGATATCCTCGAAGCTGGAGTCGGCGGCGAAGCCCAGCTCGGTCGCCCGGCGCGCGTCGAAGTTGCGCGGCCAACCGGCGACGATCTGCATGATCATGGGGTCCGGCTCCCTGCGGATGCGGGCCACGACGTTATCCCCCGCGACCTTGCGCAACGCCTCGATCTGCTCACCGACGGTGACGGAAAGTCCCGGCATCGTCAGATTGCGCCGCGGGCCGACTTTTCCACCGTCGATGGTGGCTGCATGCAGCAAGAAGCCGACAGCGGCCCGCGGGCTCGCGTGCCAATGACGCACGTCCTCCGAGACCGGCAGCACCGCCTCCTGCCCGGCCAGCGGCTCGCGGATGATGTTGGAGAAGAACCCCGAGGCCGCCTTGTTCGGCCTGCCCGGACGCACACAGATGGTCGGCAACCGTATGCCGATCCCGTCGAAGAACCCCTTGCGGGTGTAGTCCGCCAGCAGCAGCTCGCCGATGGCCTTCTGGGTTCCGTAGGACGTCAGCGGTGTGTGGAAGAACTCGTCGCCGATGGCCTCCGGGAAGGGCGCGCCGAATACGGCGATGGAGCTGGTGAACACGACCCGCGGCTTGTTGCCAGCCTGACGGATGGCCTCGAACAGGTTGCGCGTGCCATCGAGGTTGATGCGGTAGCCCTTGTCGAACTCGAGCTCCGCCTCGCCGGAAACGATTGCGGCGAGATGGAAGATCACGTCCGGCTTGTCGGCAACGAGGGCCTCTGCCTCGCCGGGTTGCGGCAGGTCGCCGACCTTGACCGACATCGGGAACGGACAATCCGGGCAGCGCGCCTCCACGACATCGTAGAGCACCATGCTGTCGATGGGCTTTCCGCCGAGATTGCCGTCCCTGGCGAGCCGCTGGGCCAGCTTCTGGCCAACCATGCCGGCGCCGCCGATGATGAGTACCTTCATGGATAATCCCCTTTGACTCAGCCGAGGCGCACGCCGCAGCGTTCGGCCCACTTCAGTCCCTCGACGGTGCCGCGACGCGGCTTGTACTCGCAGCCGATCCAGCCCTCGAAGCCGGTCTCGTCGATGAGCCGGAAAAGCCGGCCGTAGTTGAGCTCGCCCTCGTCCGGCTCGCCGCGATCCGGCGGATTGGCAATCTGGTAATGGGAGGTCAGCGGCGCGTATTCACGGATCGCGGTGGCGACATCGCCCTCCATGACCTGCCGATGGTAGATGTCGAACTGCAGCCCGAGATTGGGTTCGCCGACCTCGTAGATGATCGCCCGCGCCTCGCTGGTGCGATTGAGGAAGAAGCCCGGGATGTCGCGCGTGTTTATCGGCTCGATGATCACCTCGATGCCGTGGTCCTGCGCCATGCGCGCTGCCTTCCTCAGATTGGTGACGTAAGTCGCGCGTGATGCCCCATGATGCACGAGCCCGGCCATGGCGTGAACGCGCGGACACTTGAGCGCCACCGCGTAGGAGAGAGCTTGCCGCAGCGCCGCCTCGAAGTCTGCTTCCCGGCCGGGCAATGCCGCAAGCCCGCGCTCCCCCTTCGTCCAATCACCCGGCGGCAGGTTGAACAGCACCTGCTTGAGACCGTTGGCGTCGAGCCGCGCAGCGATCTCCTCGGCAGGATGCTCGTAAGGGAAGAGGAACTCGACGCCCTTGAAGCCTGCCTTCGCCGCCGCCTCGAAGCGGTCGAGAAATGGCAGCTCGTTGAACATCATGCTGAGGTTGGCGGCAAAGCGCGGCATCAGCCCTGTCTCTCTCAGATATGCCTGACCATGTGCGTGATGGAGCGGTCGCTCAGAGCTTCCGTTCGTTCGATCTCGAAGCCATGCCGGCCGTACCACGCGACGAGGTGTTTCAGCGGAGTGCCGGTGTAGAGGCGAATGGTCTTGTAGCCCAACCCCTGTGCGCGTTCCACTGCTGCGGTGAGAATGGCCCGCCCGACGCCGCGGCCCTGGCAGGCCGGGTCGGTCGCGATGCTCTCGATCATGAGGTCGTCCGCACGCAGCTCGAGCACGAGGGCCGCGTCGAGGCCCGCGCTGCCGTCGAGCACCCAGACCTCATTCTCGGCGAGCACGGCATGATAATCGACCAGCAGCGGCAGCGGCTCGAGGCCGAGAAGCTCGCGATTGCGGGCATAGGCCTTGCGTTGCAAGGCGACCAGAGAGTCGTGATCATCGATACTCGCGCGCCTGAGACCGTATTGGCCTGCGGTGAGGTGCGGCTTCGTCGCGGTCACAAGGCAAAGCCTCCATCGACCAGCATGGTGGTGCCCGTCGTGAAGGCGCTCTCGTCGGAAGCGAGATAGACGGCCACGGCGGCTACCTCTTCCGGCGTCCCGAGCCGGCCCATCGGCTGGCGCTCGATGAACATCTGCCGGGCCTTCTCGGTGCCGCCAACGGTCTTGCCGAGCGCCGCGATACGGTCGTCAAGCGATGGCGACTGAATGGTGCCCGGGCAGATGGCATTGCAGCGGATGCCCTTGCGGATGAAGTCCACCGCGACGGACTTGGTCAGCCCGATCACGGCAGCCTTCGTCGCTCCATAGACGTAGCGGTTCGGCACACCGCGGATGGAGCCCGCGCCGGAAGCGATGTTGATGATCGAGCCGCCGCCATTCTCCAGCATCCCGGGCAGGAAGGCCTTGATCGTGCGGTGCATGGAGCGGACGTTGAGGTCGAAGGCGAAGTCCCATTCGGCATCAGTGCAGTCGAGCACCGTTCCGTGATGCACGAAGCCGGCGGCATTGAAGAGAATGTCGACGGGCGAGAACCGCTTCGCCAGCACCTCGACGGATCCCGTATCGCGCACGTCGAGCTCCAGGCACTCGGCGATCCCCTCCTTCTCCAGCCCCTCGAGCTTGGCACCGTCGATATCCGTGGCGATGACCCGCGCCCCTTCGCGCGCAAATGCGATCGCCGTCGCCCGGCCGATGCCAGCGCCAGATGCCGTACAGAACGCAACCTTGCCCTGAAGCCGCTTCGTCATCGATCACTTCCCCCGATGCTGCCTTAGCCTGATTGCTCGTGCCGCGCACATCTCGTGTGATGATCGAGAGATTCGCCACACTCGGCGGAGAGTGTGCAAGCGAATTTCTCGATCTGAATCGCACTAGCAAGTCGATGAATCTAGTGTCCCTTCTGATTCCGAAGTTCGCTCCCGAGCCCAGCCGCGAACTCAAGCGAGCTTCGGAATCGGGACACTAGCATGCCGCGCTTTGACAGAATACATGCCTGATTTCAGGCCCGTCGAGCAGTCGACGAAAGCCGTCGGCTTACCCGAGCGTGACGGCTTTCACCCACCAGCCGGGATGGGCGTGGGCGAGATGCAGTGCAGCGGCTCGGGCGGACTCCGATGATGCGAAGAGACCGAAGGTGGTGGGTCCTGCCCCCGACATGCGTACGAGACGGCAGCCATCGCACGCCGCGAGCGCCGCTTCGGCGTCCCGGCAGGCGGGCATGAGTTCTCGCGCGGGGCCGGCGAGATCGTTGGCGAAGGTCTCGAGATACGTGATGAAGTCTTCCGGATCGGAGAATTGCGGCGGCGGTGGCGGATCGGTGAGCCCGGCACCTTGCACAAGAGCCGGCGCTGCGAGCCGGCGAAATACGTCCCGCGTCTTATTGGCCGGCACGGGCGCGTCAGGGGTCACGAGTACGGCGGGAAGCACCGGTAGACCGTCCACCGGGCGGAGCCGCTCACCGATACCCCACATTATCGCCGGGGTGTTCGCCAGGCAGACGGGCACGTCGGCGCCGAGGCGGGTGGCAAGCCCGTGCCAGCCGAAGCTGTCGGCGAACGCCGCATTGGCGCGTCTCACGGCCCGCAATGTTGCTGCCGCATCGGCGGAGCCGCCGCCCAGACCTGCGGCTACCGGCAGGTTCTTTTCGATCGTGACCGCGCCAAGCCGCAGCCGGGGTTCTGCTTCGGACAGCTGCCTCAGTGCCTCGGCCGCGAGGTTCTCGCCGGCGATATCGGAAGCGAACCGGCCGGTCGTCGTCACACCGGGCTGCTCGCCGGCCGTAAGCGTCACCACGTCGGCAACGTCGGCGAAGACAACGAGGCTTTCGAGCGCGTGATAGCCATCGGAACGCCGGCCGAGAACGCGCAGCGTCAGGTTCACCTTGGCGCGGGCCAGCTCGGTAATCATACCGTCGGCCGGGTCTGCCCGCTGGGGATCGGCCATGAGGTCTGCCAGAGTGTTCCGCCAGGATAGCCCGGCTACTGGACCGGAGCGCCGGGGACGTACTTCGTCTGCGCACGCCTCTTGTCCGCAGCGTCACGCGCCGCCTGCCGGTCCTTCTTCGGGCTGCCAGCAACCGGCTCGTCGATCAGGCCATTCGCCAGCTTCACCTTGATCTTCTCTTCCTCTTCCGGCTCCGGATTGAGCGTCAGCGCGTGCTGCCACTGGTACCTCGCCTCGCGCTTGCGATCGACGCGCCACAACGCATCGCCGAGATGATCGTTCAGCACCGGGTCCTCGGGCCTGAGCTCCACCGCCCGCTCGAGGAAGCGCACGGCGTCCTCGTAGTTGCCGAGCCGGTAATGAGCCCACCCCAGGCTGTCGACGATGTAGCCGTCGTCCGGCTTGAGCGCGACGGCCTTCTCGATCAGCTTCAGCCCTTCACGCAGGTTCCGGTTCTGATCGATCCACGAGTAGCCAAGATAGTTGAGCACCAGCGGCTGATCCGGGCTGAGCTTCATCGCTTTTTTCAGATCGGCCTCGGCCTGCGGCCACTTCTTCAGACGCTCGTAGGACGTGCCGCGGGCATACCAGTATGTCCAGTGACGCTCCTCGGGCTTCTTGATGAGCTCGAGCGCGCGCGTGTAGTACTCGACGGCTTCCTCATAGCGCTTGCGCCCGCGCATGATCGTGCCCACCGCATCGAGCGCCCGCAGATCTTTCGGGTTCTTCTCCAGCAATCGATCAAGCAGCGCCTTTGCCTCGTCGGTCCGCTCCAGCAGGTTGAGATTGATGGCCTTGCGGATCTCGATCGAGGTGTCGAGCGGTGTGCCCGACGGGATCTTGTTGTAGATTTCGATGGCTTCGTGATGCCGCTTGGTCGTCTCGTAGACGTTGGCCAGTGCCGCCAGCGCGAACGGGAAGTCCGGCCGGAGATAGAGCGCCATCTGCAGGTAGAGCGCGCCGATGCTGACGCCGCCTTCGCCGGTCAGCGCCTCACCGAGGCCGTAGAAAACCTCCGACAGCCCCTCCTCGACGGTATTGACGAGAAGCGGCACCTTCTCGCCCTTCTGCAGTCTGTTGAGCAGGTCCCGTGTCGTGGGATGACCCTCTCCGGTCGACTTGCTGAGGTGCTCCCTGAGAATGCGCTTGGCCAACTTCAGATCGCCAGCCTTGGCCGCATGCTGGGCATAGGCCATGGCTGTCCGAGGCGTCCGGGCGTCCATCTTGAACACCCGCGCGAACGTCTTTCTGGCCTCCGCCGGACGACGGCCGATATCGGCGACCAACCCGCGGTGATAGCGGATGTAGAACTGCGCCCATTCCGCCTGCTTGCCGGCCTCGAGAAGGTCGAGCGCAGCATCGACCTCGCCGATGGCCAATTTCACCCAGGCCCGGGCCAGCGTCGACGTAAGCTCCCCGATCGGCCCGGAACCGGCGGCGCCGAAGTGCTTCTCGGCACCTGCGAAGTTGCCGGCCTTGAAGGCGCTGAGACCGAGCACGAGGTGCGCCATGCGATGGGAGTCATGCCGCTCCACCATCGCCTGGGCGAGCTCTATGGCCCGCGTCCAGTCGCCCTCGGTCGCCTCCATGAGGAAGGCCTGCTCGATGAGCACCTCGTTGTCAGGGTCGCGGGCAAGCGCGCGGGCATAAAAGTCTGCCGCAGCCGCCGTATCGCGCTGCTCGCGCGCGTAGCGGGCGGCGAGATAGCTCCCCAGCAGCGATTCGACCTCGACCCCGGGGGCGGGTTTGGGCGCCACGGCTGACAAACGCTGTGCGGTGGCGGTTGCGACCGCCGTCGCGGCAACAACCCCCAAACAGGCCATCCCGAGGAAAAGCCGCCGTGAGCGCATAGCACCTCTCTGACGGGGCGCGGAGGTGCCCCTGATCCGACTCTGTGATCCGAACATTATTAGCAAAGACGACAGCTCTTTGGCGACTCCGAGGCGGGATAAATCAGCAAAGAAACGGATTCGTCTTCACATAAAGCTTGAAAGGCTGGCCTGCATGACCTGACGGCAGCTCAAACCGCGGGCGTTTCGCCGTTCAGGACCTGGCCAAACACGGCGCGATCGATATTGCCACCCGACAGGATGACTGCGGCCCTTTTGCCACGCAGCCTGTCACTCTCCCGCAGGAGGGCGGCAAGCGCCGCGGCACCTGCTCCTTCTGCCACATTATGCGTCTCGGAGAAGTAAATGCGGATCGCGTCGGCGATCTCGTCCTCGCTCAGTTGCACGATCCGTCCTGCGCCGCCGCGGATGATCTCGACCGCCTCGGGGTGCGGGTCACGGCAGGCCATGCCGTCGGCGAAGGTTCGCGCGGAGGCTGTCGAAATCAGCTGCCCTTCCTCGAACGACAGCTTCACTGCCGGAGCAAGGTCGGCGACGACGCCGACGATTTCCGTCTTGAGCCCGAGGAGATCACGCACGGTGATGAGCCCGCAGGCGCCGGACCCCATGCCGATCGGCACGTAGACCACGTCGACCTCGCCGACGGCCTGGAACAGCTCCAGCGCATAGGTCGCCACCCCACGCACGAGATGGGGGTGGAAGGACGGCACGAAATGCAGTCCGCGCTCTTCCGCGATCTCGGCAGCGCGCACCCGCGCCTCATCGAAGTCGCGTCCGTGCACGATGAGCTCGGCGCCAAAGGCCTCCATCGCGGCATTCTTCTCGACGCTATTGCCGTGCGGCACCACGATGACCGGCTGGAGGCCGGCACGCGAAGCCGCGAGTGCGATCGACTGCCCATGATTGCCGCGCGTCGCCGAAATGACGCCGGACACGCCGGGCTCGGCCCGCTTCAGCTCGTGCATGTAGACGAGACCACCCCGGATCTTGAAAGCGCCGGTCGGCGTGTGGTTCTCGTGCTTCACCCAGACCTCGCAGCCGGCGCGCCGGGCCAGCAGCGGCCAGGCATACTGGGGCGTGGGCGGCACGACCTCACGCACGAGCGGCAGGGTCGCTTCCAGTTCCGGGAGCGCAAACAGGCTCATTGCCCCAACACCTTTCCCCGATTCTGTTGATGGGCGCGCGGCGGCCGTCTTCCAGCCTACATCTTGGGACAGGGGAAAGCATCACGCTTGCAAACTGATTCCAGCGTATGAGGCCCCTCTAGGACCCAAGCGCCGCACCCGATCCGCACCGTTGCAGATGGGACGCGCCGCAGAACGGCAACGCAAAAAACGGTTTCGATGCGGTCGGCAAACGCAATCGACTTCTGGCGCGGGGTGGCGCTGTTGATGATCTTCATCAATCACATCCCCGGCAATGCTATCGGTCAGATCACTCTACGCAACTATGCGATCTCGGATGCCGCCGAACTGTTCGTGTTCCTGGCCGGATACTCCCTGTCCTACGCGACAGGCGGCCCCCTCTACCCGGAACCCTACGCGCGGACGTTCTTCCGGCTGATCTCGCGCGCCATAGAGCTTTACCGGGCGCAACTCGTCATCACGATGCTGGCGCTCGCCCTGCTCGCCTCGATGGCGATCGTCCGCAACAATCCACTGTTCCTCGAATGGCATAATGCCGCCTCGGCATTCTACGACCCCATCCGCACGGCCATCGGCATCGTTCTGCTCACGCACCAGCTCGGGTACTTCAACATTCTCCCGCTCTACATTGTCCTGCTGCTCTTTGCACCGCTGGTGGTCGTACTGACACGGTGGCGGTGGTGGTCGGTCCTGCTGGTGTCATTCGCCATCTATGGCTTTGCCCTCACCACGGGAGCCTCCCTGCCCCATTGGCCCGCCGAGGAGCGGTGGTATTTCAATCCGCTGTCCTGGCAGGTGCTGCTGGTTCTCGGCTTTCTCTCCGCGGAGCTCTGCCGCTCGAGTGAGCGCTTCAATCAGATCATCACACGGCTCATGCCGTTGGCCTGGATACTATGTGCCCTCGGGGCCTTCATCACGCTCAACAGGCTCTGGCCGGATCCGATGCGTGTGCCAGAGCCGAAGCTCTTGTTTCTCTTCGACAAGACATACCTTTCCCCGGTCAGGATCGTCAGTCTGCTCGCCATCGCCGTCGCATTCCAAACGGTGTTCAAGTACATTGAGCGTCCACTCGGACCTTTCACATCCCTGATGTGTGCCTACGGACGCAATTCGTTAGCTGTTTTCTGCGTAGGCTCGCTTCTGTCCTTGATCGGGCAAGTCGTGCGAGCGATATTTCCGGAGAGTTTTGTCCTGGATTGCGTGACGGTACTTTGCGGCGTCTGTCTGATGGGGTTCACGGCATGGTTCGTCGAGTGGAGAATCCGCGTGCCTGGATTGGCATCATCGCGAGCCTCCTGATCTCATCCCCTGCATCGGCAGATCAGCCCGCAGCCCAGCAGCAGCATATGCAGGTCGCAACGCTCTCGCGAGCAGCAACCGAGCTATCCAGCGACTGCAGCGTGCGAAGGGCGTACGGCCCGCGCGTTCCACTGCACAGCATGCGGCGCGCACTGAGGGAGCGCCGGCCGGTCAAAGTGCTGGCCATCGGATCATCGTCGACGGTCGGGGTTGGTGCCAGCTCGCCGGCAGCGACCTACCCGGTGCGCCTCGAGGTGACACTCGAGGGATTTCTCCCAGGCCTTGATGTCCGGGTCATGAACCGCGGCGTGTCCGGCGAGACGGGCCAGGGGGCGGTGGAGCGCCTGAAGCTCGAGGTCGCGGAGCTGATGCCGGATCTCGTCGTCTGGCAGGTCGGGACGAACGATGCCATGGCCCGGATCGACGAGGACGACTTCGCGGACATGCTGCGCGAAACGCTCGGCTGGCTGGAAGAGAACCGGATCGATGTCGTTCTGATCGACCCCCAGTACGTCGAACGGCTTGCGGGGGATGGGCACTACACCCGCATCGTCGGGACCATCGCAGAGGTGGCCCGTGAAGAGCGGGTGTTGCTCGTGAACCGCTTCGGGGCGATGGCGGATCTGGCCAAGCGTGTCGGCAATGCAGCGCTCCTCGCTCAGGACCGCTTCCATCTCAACGACCTTGGCTACCGCTGCATGGCAGAGTACGCCGCCCGTGCCATTGCCGCAGGGATCGTCCAGGCCGAAGCCGAGACGCCGCCGCGGAACTGAGCCTGCCGCTCCTCGGCTCTCTCCGCCTCCTCCCCCTCTCTCACCAGAAGGCTGGCGCTTCTCCGGCTGAACGAGTGCGGGCGTTCGCAACGGTACCGGCCGGGTCTCCGGAGAGTGTTCATTGGTCGCAGTCAGATTGCCGATGGCTCGCCACCTGCAGGAGTCCGCCCGGGGAACCTGCCATTACGACGATTGTTATGCGGGCGACGGGGAGACAGTTTGATGGAGGCCAACAGTGATGAACCCCGTCCGGAGGAGCTTGCCGGCTGCCCTCGTCGCCGCAATGTGTTTCGCGATGCCGGCATCCGCGATCGAGCTGACCCAATCCTCACCTCACTTCACCAAGTCGGCGCCGGAGTTCAGCCAATCTGTGGCTGATCTCGAAAAGGGCCAGATCTTCATGACCAGCGGCCTGGTGTGCGATCAGGTGTCCGAGATCGATGCCGTGATCACGCTGGCGAGAAAAGGCGAAGCCCTGAAAGGTGCGCTGGAGCAGATCAACGCCGGAACCGAGATGCCGCGCTGCGTCGTCGGCAAGACGTTGATCGCGCAATACATGGAGAAGGCCCGCACCTTCTCGGTGAACGAGGAGATGTTCCATGTTCACCAGGTGCAGGTGGTGGGAGTCGCCGTGCGCACGCCTCGCGGTATCGTCCCGATAAAGCTCAAGGAGCCGATGGAGCAGTACGTCGTCTCGTCTGACAACACCAGACCGGCCTGATCTCCCGGCCGTCGCGTGGACATCGATTCCCCAGTCCGTCTGACACGACGCTCGGCTCGGCGCGGGCCGGCGCGAAGACTTGCTCAGTTGTCGATGTCCTTGTTGAGCCATCGGTGCTCGAACCAGCCGATCCCCTGCAACACCAGGACGCCCAATCCCGAGGCGAGCGCGGCGAGAAGGTAGTAGCCGATCCCGCAGGCGACGCCGATGGCTCCGGCCAGCCATATGGCTGCGCCGGTGGTCAGCCCCTTCACATCGCCACGGGACTGAATGATGGATCCCGCCGCGATGAAGGCGACGCCGGCCGTCACCGCATCCACGATGCGCAACGGATCAGCCGGTGAGACCTGATCGCCGCGCATATTGCCAACCTCGTGAAAGATTTCGATGGTGATCAGCGTGAAGGACGCTGCAGCCATCGAGACCAGGATGTGCGTGCGCAGGCCCGCCGGCCGGTTGCGGATCTCGCGCTCAAATCCTATTGCCGCCCCGAGGCTGATGGCCAGCAGCATCCGGATGATGATCGTCAGTTCCGGGAGCTGGGTGCGAAGGGTCTCGCCGGTCACGCAGGCAGGTCCTTGGACGCTTGATGCAAATCGAGGAACGCTACCGCGGGGTGTGCGTTCCGGTCAGCTTCCATCAGCGATACAGCCACGGGCCCGCCTGAGCCGCCGGCTTCAGGCAGGCAGACGCGCCCCGCGCGCTTCGCGCAATCCGATGAACAGGCCTGCACCGATGATGATCGTCGCGCCGATCCAGGTGCCGAGATCGGGTAGAGTTCCTGAGAAAAGATAGCCGACGACGACAGCGCCAACCATCTGCAGGTACATGAATGGCGCGACCAGATTGGCTGGTGCGTAGGTCATCGACTTGGCGACGCAATAATGTCCAAACCCACCGATGACACCGAGCAGCGCCATAAGGCCGATGTCGCTCCAGGTCTGCGGCGTCGTCCAGCTGAAGACCATGATTCCCGACATCACCACAGTTCCGACCAGGGCGCTGTAGATCGCGGACGTTTCCGGCCGGTCGAACTCGGCAACACGACGCGTGTAAACCTGGTCGACGGCATAGGTCACCGCGCTCGCCAGGATCAGAAGAGAGGCCCATTGGAAGACTTCGGTGCCGGGACGTACCACCACCAGCACTCCGATGAAGGCGGCCGCCACCGCGCCGAGCCGGTCACGGGTGATCCGCTCGCCCAGCATCGGCCAGGCGAGGAGCACGATGAGAAACGGGCCGGTGAAGCTGATGGAAGCCGCTTTCGCCAGCGGCAGGTAGGCGAGCCCCGAGAAGAACAGCATCGTCGTCGCCACCACCAGGAGCGAGCGCGTCACCTGCAGGCGGGGACGATTGCTGATGACGATGCGCAGACCGCGGCGCGGCGCAAACAATGCCAGAACGAAAATCAGATGCGAGGCGGTGCGCGCCCAGACGATCTGCTCCGAGGGATAGCGCTCGCTCAGCACCTGGACCAGTCCGTTCATGACCGGAAACAGCGAGTGCGCCAGGCACATGAAGAATATGCCGACGAGAGGCCTGGACGTCAGAGCCTGGACGGCGATGGTCATGTGCGGGTGTCGCTTCCTGAGATCCGCCGGGGAGGACGTGTCGCGATCGTGCGTCCCGTCGCTACCCGCGGGATGTCTTGGGCTCGCCGAGAGGGCAGGTCAACCTGGCCAGCCATGCGGAGGAAGCCGAGCTGGCCTGCGCTCCCACCTGCGAACGCCCAAAGTTGCCAAAAATACAGTATGCCTGCCCGCCAGACCGGATAGAACCCACTAAAGGAACGTGAGCCGCGCCTCGAGCGCGGGCCGGCGGGTGCATGCAGAAACCGAACCAACCAGTTTCCGAGCAGCAACGAACCGATCGCTTCAAAGCGATCGCGCTCGTCACGCTCGCCGTGACGATGTTCGCATGCCTCGACGGGACTGCGAAGTACCTCGTTTCGGTCGAACGGCTTCCCGTGGGCCAGATCGTCTGGATGCGCTTTTTCGGCCACTTCCTGCTGGTCGGGCTGGTTCTCGGCCTGGTCAGTATCCCGCGGCTGCTGCGGACGCAGAAGATGAAGCATCAGCTCGTCCGCTCGGTGCTGATGCTTTCGGCGACGCTGTTCAACGTGCTCGCTCTGCGTCACCTGCGGCTGGACCAGACCACGACCATCCTGTTCCTGGCCCCGCTGACGGTGGCACTTCTGGCCGGGCCGACACTCGGCGAGTGGATCGGCTTGCGCCGGTTCGTGGCGATTCTGGTCGGCTTCATGGGGATCCTGGTCGCCATCCGGCCGGGCTTCTCAGCGGTGCACCCTGCCTTCCTGCTCTCCCTTGCCGGGATGCTCTCCTATTCGGTCTACATTCTGATGACGCGCTATCTCGCCGCCCACGACACCTCCGAGGTGACACTGTTCTACTCGACGCTGGTGGGGACGGCCTTTGCGGCACCATGGGCCATTTCGGAGTGGGTCTGGCCAGACGACCCGTTCGCCTGGATCGTGCTTTTCTCGCTCGGCTTCTGGGGCGGGGCCGGGCATTACGTGTTCATCATCGCCCACCGCTGGGCACCGACCTCGGCCCTCGCGCCGTTCCTCTATGTCCAGCTCGTGGCTGTGACGGCGATCGGTTATCTCGTTTTCGGCGAGCTGCCCGACGTGTGGACGATCATCGGAGCAGGTATCGTGGTGGCGTCGGGGATCTACCTGCTGCACCGGGAACGAGCGGCGAGGTCGTGAAATCGTGATTCCGCTGATACCGATTTCACGAATTCACGAATTCACGAGTTCACCCCTACAACGACTTCTGCATCTCCCGGACGAACTCGCTCAGGCCCAGCAACCGCTCGCGGCGTAGCCGTTCGGCAGCAAGGATGGCGCGTAGCCCCGCGACACTCGTTTCGAGGTCTGCGTTGACGATGACATAGTCGTACTCGGCCCAGTGGCTGATTTCGGCGGCGGCATCGGCCATGCGGCGGGCGACCGAGTCCGGCGCATCCTGCGCGCGTGATCTCAGCCGCTGCTCCAGGATCTCGCCCGAAGGCGGCAGGATGAACACGCGAACGAGGTCCTGCGCGACCTTCTCGTTGAGTTGCTGCGCGCCCTGCCAGTCGATGTCGAACAGCACGTCCCGGCCGCCGGCCAAGGCCCGCTCCACCGGCGAGCGCGGGGTGCCGTAGAAATTGTCGAACACGCGCGCCCATTCGAGCAGCTCGCCCGCATCGCGCATGCGCCTGAACTCGGACTCGCTGACGAAATAGTAGTCCCTGCCCTCGGCCTCGCCAGACCGCGGCTTGCGGGTGGTGACCGAGACGGACATCTCGATGCCGCTGTCGGACTCGAGCAGCCGGCGAGCAAGGGTCGTCTTGCCGGCCCCCGAGGGGGAGGAGAGGACCAGCATGATGCCGCGGCGTTCGATGGAGGGCGAGTGCACGGCTTTCATTCGATATTCTGGATCTGCTCACGCATCTGCTCGATCAGCGCCTTGAGCTGCAGTCCCATTCGGGTGATCTCCCGGTCGTGAGCCTTCGAGCACAGCGTATTGGCTTCTCGGTTGAACTCCTGCGACAGGAAATCGAGCCTGCGCCCGACGGGCTCCCTCGTATCGAGCAATTCGCGGGCGGCTGCAACATGCGCGCGCAGCCGTTGCAGCTCCTCCTCGATGTCGGCCTTGGTCGCCAGCAGCACCGCTTCCTGATGCAGGCGCGCCTCGTCGAACGAGGATGAAGCTTCTAGCAACCGTTCCACCTGCTCGCGGAGCCGCTGGCGGATCGCCTCCGGCGTGCGGGCCGGCGAAGCGGCAATTTCCTCGACGCAGCGCTCGATGGACATCAGCAGCTCGAGCAGCACGTCGCGCAAACGCGCCCCTTCCGAAGCGCGTGCGTCCTCCAGGCCCTGGATGGCCGTGCCGAGATTCGCCAGCATGGCCGCCGCGCGGCTCTCGGCCTCCTCTTCGCTTTCGGAGGCCTCCACAATCTCCAGCACGCCCTTCACGCCGAGAAGGCTGTCGACCGAAACCTGGCCGCCACCGACAGCCACGCGCACCCGCTCCGCGGCCGTCATGACCTGCTGCAACAGGTCATGATTGAGCCTGATCTGGGATACTGCCTCCTCGCGCCTGACCGTCAGGCTGATTGCAACATTACCGCGCTTGAGGCGCTGTCCGACCGCCTCCCGGACCCGCGGCTCGAGCGCCTCGAACCCGGCCGGCAGCTTCAGCCGCAGATCGAGCCCGCGGCCGTTGACGCTGCGCACCTCCCAGTGCCAGCGCGTCGGGCCTGCCGCGCCGTCCGCGCGCGCAAAACCGGTCATGCTCTTGAGCGTCATCAAAGGACCACGGGTAGCGGGGCCGGCTGCGCGGCCACAGGAAATGTCGGAACGCCCGGGACACTAGCGACTGCCGCCTCGGCAAACAACCGCGCACGCGGCCGCGGGCCGCTGCGCAGCGTGGTCGAAATCCGCAAGCGCGTTCCCGCCAGCCTCGCCTACTGCCGCGGCTTTCGCAGCGGCAGCGGCGGCTCGCCTTCGTTGCCCGCATCGGCAGAACTCGTGCCGGCCACGCCGGAATTGATGACGGCCGGCCGCTCGCTGGCAGCCGCGGCGCCGCTGGTCGTCGTCACCGGCTGCTTGGCGGCCGCAGCTTCCCGGGCGCGGATCTCCCGCTCGATCCGGCGCCACTTGGCCACAGCGAGGTTGTGCTCCTCCAGCGTCTGCGAGAACACGCTCGAGCCGGAGCCGCTCGCCACGAAGTAGAGGTAATTCGTCTGGGACGGGTTCAGGACGGCCCGGATCGCATGACGACCCGGGTTGCAGATCGGCGTCGGCGGCAGACCGCTGATCTGGTAGGTGTTGTGGCTGGTCTTGCGCTGGATCTCGCTACGGTAGATCGGCCGGCCCCAGTCGACCTGTCCGCCGTCGATGCCGTAAAGGATGGTGGGATCCGACTGCAGTGGCATGCCCCGCCGCAGCCGGTTGACGAAGACCGACGCGATGTCCTCGAACTTGTCGTTGCGGCCGGTCTCCCGCTGCACGATGGAGGCCAGGATCACCGCCTCGTCGATGCTTTCGAGCGGCAGATCGGGTTGGCGCTCCTCCCAGGCCGCCTGCAGGAACTTGTCCCGCTCCGCCTGCATCATTCCGAGAACCGCCTGCCGCGAGGTTCCGCGCTGAACGAGATAGGTATCCGGAAGCAGCGCGCCTTCTTCCGGTATCATCTCCACTTCGCCGGTCAGGTTCTGATCGGCCCTGATTCGCTCGACGATCTGATGGGTGGTCAGGCCCTCGGGGATGGTCAGCCTGAGCAGCGCGACCTTGCCTTGGCCGATGAGGTCGGCCACCTCGCGCATGCTGATCGCCGGCTTCAATTCGTAGTCGCCGGCCTTGAGCTGCAACGGTTTGCCCCCGAACCAGCTCGAGACCTGCCGGGCGAGATAATAGGCGACGAACACGTGCTCGCTGGAAATGACGCCTTCCCGCTGGAGGCGCCGGGCAATGTCGCGCGAGCCCTCTCCCCTGCGGATTATCAAGGTGCGGCCATCCTCCAGGGGACCGGCCTTGTCAAGCTCGGAAGACACCCAGAACACGCCGCCCGCAGCAACAGCAAGCGCCAAGAAGCTGAACGTCAGGAACGCATTGATGAAGCGAAGTGTCGGACCCAACCTTTTCACCTCACGGCGCGTTCGAGAGCCCTTCGGTCGCGATGGTGCGCGGGTCGGCTCGAGGGCTTCGGCCGGACTGCGCGGCATAACGCCCGGAGGCCGGGTATGTCCCCCTCTGCCAGACCGAACGTTCAGCATCGGCTCGATGACCCTCCACCGACGATAGCGCGGTGACGAAAGGCTGATTCCAATAATGCGGACGTATTCTTACCGGCGAACGGGTCTCGCCACCAGCCTCAGGCAGGATGACCACGGAATGTGGCAAGAGCGGGCACCGGATTGCAAACCGTGACGACGTGTTGCAGAGGGCCCACTCTCGAGAGACGGGATATCTCAGCTGTCGAACCGGCGCATGACCAGCGAGGCATTCGTTCCGCCGAAGCCGAACGAGTTCGAAAGCACCGTGTCGACCTGCCGCTGCTTAGCCGTGTGCGGCACGAGATCAATGGCTGTCTCGACGGACGGATTGTCGAGATTGAGCGTCGGCGGCACCACATTGTCGCGAATCGCAAGCACGCTGAAGATGGCTTCCACCGCGCCGGCCGCACCCAGAAGATGGCCGATGGCGGACTTCGTCGACGACATCGACAGCCTGGCAGCCGCATTGCCGAACAGGCGCTCGACGGCGGCGAGCTCGATCTCGTCGCCCATCGGCGTCGATGTTCCGTGGGCGTTGACGTAGTCGATGTCGCTCGGGTCGATGCCGGCGCGCGCAATGGCCGCCTTCATGCAGCGAAAGGCTCCGTCGCCGTCCTCGGCGGGGGCCGTGATGTGGTAGGCATCGCCCGACAGCCCGTAGCCGATCACCTCGGCGTAGATGCGTGCACCGCGGGCCTTGGCATGCTCCAGCTCCTCGAGCACGACGATGCCTGCGCCCTCGCCCATGACGAAGCCGTCGCGATCCGTGTCATAGGGACGAGAAGCCCTTGTCGGCTCCTCGTTGAAGTTGGTGGAAAGCGCCCGGCAGGCGGCAAAGCCTGCAATCGCAATGCGGCAGATCGGGCTTTCCGCCCCGCCGGCCACCATGACGTCGGCATCGCCGAGGGCGATGAGCCGTGACGCATCGCCGATGGCGTGCGCTCCCGTCGAGCAGGCGGTCACGACCGCGTGGTTCGGGCCCTTCAGCTTGTGCTTGATGGACACGTGTCCGGACGCGAGGTTGATCAGCCGCCCGGGGATGAAGAACGGGCTGACGCGACGCGGCCCCTTCTCCTTGAGCAGGATCGAGGTCTCGGCAATGCCCTGCAGCCCGCCGATGCCGGAGCCGATGAGCACGCCGGTGCGCTCCTGCTGCTCAGGTGTCTTCGCCTCGAACCCTGAATCGGCGAGCGCCTGGTCGGCGGCGGCGACCGCATAGATGATGAAGTCGTCGACCTTGCGCTGCTCCTTGGGCTCCATCCAGTCGCTGGCGTTGAAGGAGCCGTCGGAGCCGTCGCCACGCGGAATGAAGCACGCGATCTGGCAGGCGAGATCCGATACCTCGAACTCCTCGACCCGGCGCGCACCGCTGCGGCCGGCGAGCAGCCGTGACCATGTCGCCTCGACGCCGCTGGCGAGCGGCGTGACGAGACCCAATCCCGTGATAACAACCCGTCGCATGCGCAATCCTTCATCGGCGGCACCCGGCAGGGGCCGTCAACGCCGCCTTCACGTCCCGTGGAGCGGTCCTGCCGGCATCGACCGGCGGACCTCACAGCCTCACGCGGCGTTCGCGTTCTTCTCGAGGAACTTCACCGCGTCGCCGACGGTGAGAATGTGCTCGGCCGCATCATCGGGGATCTCGCAGCCGAACTCCTCCTCGAACGCCATCACCAGCTCGACCGTATCGAGGCTGTCAGCGCCCAGATCGTCGATGAAGGAGGCGTTCTCCGTTACTTTTTCAGCTTCAACACCGAGATGCTCCACCACGATCTTCTTCACGCGCTCGGCAACATCGCTCATAGCAGTTTCCCTCGTGTCGTCAGTTGTTACATGAGTTTTCTGTTGGTCGTCCCGGCCGGTTGCGATCGGGCCGGGACGGAGTCTCCGAGCGGGCTACCAGAGTCACGGTGCGATGAAATCGAAATCGCCTGATCTCGGCAGCTTTTCCCCAAATACTCCTCACGAAAGCAGGCGCTCCTAACACACTTCCCCGGCGTTTACCAGCATCGCATTCGCCCCTGCGTCGCGGGCTCCCGAGGCGGCTCTAAGCCCTTGCCAGTCAAACGGTTTGATGGTCCGTCAGACCATGACCATACCGCCGTTCACATGCAGCGTCTGCCCGGTCATATAGCGAGCTTCATCGCTCGCGAGATAGAGGGCGGCTGCGGCAATGTCATCAGGGGTACCGAAGGTTTGCGCAGGGATATGCTGAGCAATCGCCTCCACCTGCTTTTCGTTCAATGCATCCGTCATGGCCGTCTTGATGAAGCCGGGCGCGATGCAGTTCGCGGTGATGCCGCGTGAGGCGACCTCGCGGGCAAGCGACTTGGTCATGCCGATCATGCCGGCCTTGGCCGCGGCATAGTTGCCCTGACCGGGGTTGCCGATAACGCCGGAGATGGACGTGATGTTGACGATCCGCCCCCACTGGCGGCGCATCATGTTGCGCACGGCTGCGCGGCACAGCATGAAGGCGGATGTCAGGTCCACGGCGATGACCTGGTCCCACTCCTCATCCTTCATGCGCATGAACAGGTTGTCCCGGGTCATGCCGGCGTTGTTGACCAGAATATCGAGTGTGCCGAGCTTCGCCTCAGCCTCTCCGGCGAGCTTCTGAACCGCGGCGCGATCGCTGAGGTCGCACGGCACGATATGGACCCGCTCATTCAGCTCGCCCGCCAGGCTCTCGAGCCGGTCAACCTTGGTGCCCGAAACGGCGACCGTGGCGCCGGCGGCGTGCAGCGTCCGCGCAATGGCATTGCCGATGCCTCCGGTCGCACCCGTGACGAGCGCCCCCTTGCCAGCCAGATTGAACATGATCGTTATCTCCCGAGTGCCGCGAGCGCTGCATCCACATCCGCCGGCGCGCCGACCGGCATCGCATTGGCATCCTTCAGGATGCGCTTGACGAGCCCCGCCAGCACCTTGCCCGCGCCGATCTCATAGAAGTCCGTGACCCCGAGCGCACCCATCTTCTGCACGCATTCGCGCCAGCGTACCGTGCCGGTCACCTGCTCGACGAGGCGCTTCTTTATCTCTTCCGGATCGCTGATGGGCTCCGCCAGCACATTCGCCACGACGGGCACCGCCGGCCGGCGCATTTCCACCTTCGACAGCTCCTCGGCCATGACATCGGCCGCCGGCTGCATCAGGGAGCAATGGAACGGTGCGCTGACCGGCAGCGGCAGGGCCCGGCGGACCCCGTGCTTGCGCCCGATCTCTGCCACGCGGTCGATGGCCGACTTGTGCCCGGAGAGCACGACCTGAGTCGGCTCGTTATCATTGGCGATCTGGCAGACGTCGCCCTGCGCCGCTTCCGCTGCGACCTTTTCGGCCACGTCCAGTCCGACCCCGAGGAGCGCTGCCATGGCACCCTGCCCGACAGGAACCGCTCGCTGCATCGCCTGGCCGCGCGCGCGGAGCAGCCTCGCCGCATCAGCAACAGACAGGGCGCCGGCCGCGGCAAGCGCCGAGTATTCGCCCAGCGAGTGGCCAGCGACATAGCTGACGTGATCGGCGAGCTTGACGCCCTTCTCCTGCTCCAGCACCCGAATGACGGCCATCGAGACGGCCATCAGCGCCGGCTGGGCGTTCTCGGTGAGCGTCAGGACGTCCTTCGGCCCCTCCCAGATGGTGCGGGACAGCGGCTCACCGAGCGCGTCGTCGACCTCCTCGAAGACGTCCCGTGCCGCCTTGTACGTTTCGGCGAGATCCCGGCCCATGCCAACGTCCTGGCTGCCCTGGCCCGGGAAGACGAATGCCACCGCCATCTGCCGCTGCCGCCCCTCGCAATCCTGTCATTATGCACCGCGCCGCGATCCCGCGCTTTAGGCATGGCTCATGTGGCGCTGTCAAGCGATCGGGTTGCAAAAGGCTTGCGGCTGGCGGCGGTTTGCGTATAACGAGCCCGTTCGCAAATCCATCCCGGTTGGAGGCTGAACGGCGGGCGCGCGCCTCTTGTGTTTGAGGTGCGCGGTTGGGGTCGAACCCAGGCCGCCGGTGTCTTCGCTCTTTGAGGTCGTCTTTGAGGCCTTTCGTGCCGCGCTCGATCCCGCGGTTTGAACCGGCCTTGAAAGGGGCTCTGCGCCGGAGTGGACAACCAGAGAAAGGCAAAGCTGCATGCCACGTTACGAGCATGTCTTCCTGGCGCGCCAGGAAGTCTCGCCTCAGCAGGTCGAGGCGCTGATGAATGAATTCGGGCAGGTGATCAAGGACGGCGGCGGTACGGTCGGCAAGACCGAGTACTGGGGCCTGAAGACGCTTGCCTACAAGATCAAGAAGAGCCGCAAGGCGCATTACGCGCTGATGAACATCGAGGCCCCGGTCGATGCCGTCGCCGAGATGGAGCGGCGTATGGGGCTGTCCACCGACGTCCTGCGCTTCATGACGCTGCGTGTCGAGGAGCATGAGACCGAGCCGTCCGTGCAGATGCGCAAGGGCGATGACCGTCGCGACGAACGTGGTCCGCGTGGCGACCGCGGCGGCTTCCGCGGCGGGCGTGGCGACGGGGGATCGACGTTCCGCTCCAGGGGGCCGGCCGGTGCCGTTCCCCCGCGCGCACCGCGCGCCGAGCAGTCCGGGTCGGAGGAGTAAATCATGGCTGACGTTTCCAGCGCCGGCCCGCGCCGGCCTTTCCATCGCCGCCGCAAGACCTGTCCGTTCTCCGGGCAGAATGCGCCGAAGATCGACTACAAGGACGTACGCCTGCTCGGGCGGTATATTTCGGAGCGCGGCAAGATCGTGCCGAGCCGGATCACCGCCGTGTCGGCCAAGAAGCAGCGGGAGCTTGCCCGCGCCATCAAGCGCGCGCGCTTCCTCGGCCTTCTGCCCTACGTTCTGAAGTAATCCGTCGAGTCGAGATCCGCCCGCAGGCGATCTGCGGGCGGGCATCCCTCGAGCACACGTGGTTGAGGCGGCCAGCGAACATGCAGCGTGCCGCACTCTAACCGCCCATGAGCGGGACAGCTGGTGTCATGCCGTTTGCCCTCCTGATCGGAGTCGGAGCCGGGCTCGTCTCGGGCCTGCTGTTCGCGTCTGCCTCGACCGGCACCCTGCTCGGGCTGATGGTGCTGGTCTTCCTGACGCCGCTGCCGGTCGCCATCACGGGGCTTGGCTGGGGCTGGCCATCGGCCGCAACGGCTGCCATCACCGCCCCGGTGATCATCGCCGTGCTCCTCGCCCCGCGCGCTGCCCTACTGCACCTGCTCGCGCTCGGCGTGCCGACGGTCGTCCTCTCCTATCTTGCTCTGCTCAACCGCAGCGTCGCCGAGGATGGCGAGGAACGCATCGAGTGGTACCCGCTCGGGCGAATCGTGGCCGTCACCGCCGTCCTGGCGGGCTGTCTTGCGACGATCGCCCTCCTGACGACGGCGACCGACATGGAGGGCCTGCGCGCCTCACTGCGCGAGACCTTCGAACGGGGTATCCTGCAGCAGATCGAGTCCGCACAGCCTGGTGCGCAGACGCTGGGCGAGGAGGAAATCGCGACCTTCACCGAGCTGATGGTCGTGAGCTTCGCCGGCGCCATCGCGACCATGTGGGTGGCGATTGCCATGCTCAACCTGTGGCTCGCGGGGCTGGTCACGCGTGCCTCGGGCCTGCTCGTCCGGCCCTGGCCGGAGCTGTCCACCTTGACCCTGCCTCGGCAGATGTCGATTGCCTTTGCGGCGGCGATCGCCCTCACGTTTCTGCCCGGCTATCCGGGCCTCATCGCGTCAGGCTTTGCCAGTGCGCTCATCTTCGCATTCCTGCTGGTTGGCCTCGCCATCCTGCATTACGTGACGCGCGGCATGACGATGCGCGGACTGCTCCTGTTCGCCGTCTATGCCGCGCTCGTTTTTCTCAACCCGTTCAGCGGACTGGCTGTGGCGATGATCGGTCTTGCAGAGCCCATCTCGCCGCTCAGGCGCAAGCCGCCGCCCGCTCCGCCGGCAACCTGATTGAAGCCATCGAACCACAAAGGAGTTAGCAGCCATGCAGGTCATCCTACTGGAACGCGTCGGCCGTCTCGGCCAGATGGGCGACATCGTCAATGTCAGGGACGGTTATGCCCGTAACTTCCTCCTGCCCAAGGGCAAGGCGCTGCGCGCCACCAAGGAGAACATGGAGGAATTCCAGAACCGCCGCGTCCAGCTGGAGGCGCGCAACCTCGAGCTCAAGAAGGAAGCCGAGGCAGTGGCCGAGAAGCTCAACGGCCAGCAGTTCACGACGATTCGGCAGGCGGGCGACACGGGCCAGCTCTACGGCTCGGTGTCGACGCGCGACATCGCCGACCTGGTCAAGGAGGGCGGCTTCACCGTCGATCGCACGCAGGTGGTGCTCGAGCGGGCGATCAAAACCCTCGGACTGCACGACGTGCGGATCACTCTGCACCCCGAGGTAGAGGTGTCGGTCACGCTGAACGTCGCCCGCTCGGAGGAAGAAGCAGCACGGCAGGCGCGCGGCGAGGACGTCACGGTCGTCCGCGAGGAGCGGATGGAGATCGAGACCTTCAATCCCGACGCGGCCTACGAGGAAGCAGGCGCAGCCGAGGGTGCCGAAGGTCCGGAGGGTGGTCAGCCTGCCTGACGCCAGGCGTCCTCCCTCAGTTCCCTGCCCTATTCGAGCCAACGTGTTGCAGTAGCACGTTAATCACGACTTGCTGTACCCGTTGGAAGTAGGCACTCTTTCACACATCGAACGTTAGGAGCTGCATGTAGAATCAATTTGCCAGGGGGCCCCGCCATGTTCTGGCCACTGGAAGTCGTTCTCCGCCGGGTCGTCGTCAGCGGCAACCTGATTGCCGTTGATGCGATGGGTTGCCAGCACCAGTTTGGTGACGGGTCCGGTCCGCCGATCACGATCAGATTCGCGGATAGAGCCGCGGAGCGGGCGGTCGCCTACGACCCGCAACTCGCCCTGGGTGAGACCTACATGCAGGGCCGGCTGTCGGTGGAAGGCGGCGGTGTCTACGATCTGCTCGATATTCTCATGCGCAATGCCGCCGCCCAGACACCGCCGCGCTGGGCGGCCTGGCTCGACGTCATACGACGCGCAGGCCGGCGGGTGCAGCAGTTCAACCCCGTCGGCCGCGCCCAGCGCAACGCGGCCCACCACTACAATATCGACAGTGCGATCTACGATCTGTTCCTCGATCCGGATCGCCAGTACTCGTGCGCCTATTTCCTGCCCGGTGCCGATCTTGCGCAAGCGCAGCTCGCCAAGAAGGTGCACCTCGCTTCGAAGATGGCGCTATCCCCGGGGCAGCGCGTACTGGACATCGGCTGCGGCTGGGGTGGTCTCGGTCTGTGGCTCGCCGCCAATACCGGTTGCCGCGTGAAAGGCGTCACGCTCAGCTCGGAGCAGTTGGCTGTGGCCCAGGAGCGGGCGTGCAAACAGGGCCTCGTATCTGCGGTGGAGTTCGCGCTCGAAGATTACCGGCAGGTGAAGGGCACGTTCGACCGCATCGTATCCGTCGGCATGTTCGAGCATGTGGGCGTCAACCATTACCAGGCGTTCTTCCGCCGCCTGCGTGACCTGCTCGACGACGACGGCGTGGCCGTGCTGCATTCGATCGGCCGCTCGGACGGACCGGGCTTCACCAACCCCTTCATCGCCAAATACATCTTCCCCGGCGGCTACATTCCGGCGCTGTCGGAGGTGCTGCCGGCGATCGAACGCTCGGGCCTGATCGTTTCCGATATCGAGATTCTGCGCCTGCACTACGCCGAGACACTGAAGGCCTGGCGCGAGCGCTTCATGGCCCACCGCAGCGAGGCGGTTGCGCTCAAGGGCGAGGACTTCTGCCGGATGTGGGAGTTCTATCTCGCCGGATCGGAGGGTGCTTTCCGCCATCAGGGCATGATGGTGTTCCAGATCCAGCTCGTGAAGCGGATCGACGCCCTGCCCATCACGCGCGACTACATGTTCGATACCGAGCGTCGCCTGCAGCTCGCCTCCACCGCTCAGGCCACACCGACCCGGTTGGCGGGAGAATAAGTCGATACCCTCTCCCCGTTTGCAAATGGGGAGAGGCGAGATGTTGGGATACGTCGTACACTGTCGACGTGCTTGACCGATTCGCATCGCGCAAGCGCGTTTGGTAGCGTATGTGCATTGCGGGGATGGCGCGCTTGGCGGTGCAGTTGCCCGGCCTGATCGGCGGCGGGATCTGCTAGCTTCGCGCGCATGACACAGACAGCCCTTCTCCCTTCCGACAAGCTCCGTGCGCAGGCGGCTGCCGACGAGCCGCTGGAGTTCCGTCAGCCGCCACACAACATCGAAGCCGAGCAGGCCCTGCTCGGCGCCATCCTCGTCAACAACGAAGCGCTCGACCGCGTTGCGGGCTTCCTCGAGGCGCAGCACTTCTACGATCCGATTCATCAGCAGATCTACGAGGTCGCGGGCAAGCTGATCCAGGCCGGCAAGCAGGCGACGCCGATCACGCTGCGCACGTTCTTCGAGAACGCCGAGCCGATCGACGACGACCTGACGGTGCCCCAGTATCTCGGCCGGCTGGCGGCGAGTGCGACCACCATCATCAACGCCGCCGATTACGGCCGCACGATCTACGACCTCGCGACGCGCCGGGCGCTGATCGGCATCGGCGAGGACCTGGTCAACACGGCCTACGATAGCCCCGTCGACTTCCCGCCCGAGGAGCAGATCCAGGAGGCGGAGGGCCGCCTCTATGCGCTCGCCGAAAGCGGCAAGTACGGACAGGGCTTCTTGAGCTTCGGCACGGCGCTGACCCAGGCCATCGAGATGGCCAATAACGCCTATCAGCGCGAAGGCCACCTTTCGGGACTTTCCACGGGCCTCACCGATCTCGACGCCAAGCTCGGCGGCCTCCAGAGCTCCGATCTCGTCATCCTCGCCGGCCGGCCGTCCATGGGCAAGACGGCCCTTGCCACCAACATCGCCTACAACATTGCAAAGTCGTTCCGGGCCGAGCAGCAGCCGGACGGCACGGAAAAGGTGATCGACGGAGGCGTCGTCGGCTTCTTCTCGCTCGAAATGTCGGCCGAACAGCTCGCCACCCGCATCCTGTCCGAGCAGGCGGAGATCTCGTCCGAGAAGATCCGCCGCGGCATGATCACGGAGGACGAATTCCGGCGGCTGGTGCGTGTCAGTCAGGAAATGTCCCAGATCCCGCTCTATATTGACCAGACGGGCGGCATCTCGGTTGCCCAGCTCGCCGCGCGCGCCCGCAAGCTGAAGCGCCAGCGGGGGCTGGGGCTGCTGGTTGTGGACTATCTGCAGCTCCTCACCGGCTCGTCGAAGCGATCGTCGGAAGGGCGCGTGCAGGAGGTGTCCGAGATCACCACCGGCCTCAAGGCGCTCGCGAAAGAGCTCAATGTGCCGGTGATCGCGCTCTCCCAGCTCTCCCGCGCCGTGGAACAGCGGGAGGACAAGCGGCCGCAGCTCGCGGACTTGCGTGAGTCCGGCTCGATCGAGCAAGACGCCGACGTGGTGATGTTCGTGTTCCGCGAGGAGTACTATGTGGAGCGGCGCAAGCCGTCCGAATCGAACGTCGAGGAGTTGTTGAAGTGGCAGCAGGAGATGACGCTCGTCCACGGCAAGGCCGAGGTCATCATCGGCAAGCAGCGCCACGGCCCGACGGGCACCGTGCAACTGTCGTTCGAGTCGAACTTCACCCGGTTCGGCAATCTTGCACGGGAATATCAGCTGCCCGAGCGCGAGTGAGTTGAGCAATGGACGCCAGAACAGCACGCGAGCAGGAGGATCGTATCCCGGCCGATGCACGGGCCGTGCTGCGGATCGATCTCGATGCCCTGCGTGCCAACTGGCGCAAGCTCGACGAGGCGTCGGGAAATGCCGAGTGCGCCGGCGTCATCAAGGCCAATGCCTACGGGCTCGGCATCGAGGAAATCTGCCGCGCGCTGACCGAGGAGGGCTGCCGCACCTTCTTCTGCGCCACGCTCGAGGAGGGCCGGCAGATCCGCGCCGTGCAGCCGGGAGCCGTCATCTATATTCTGGACGGCCTGCTACCGGGCGCGGCCGAATACTATTCGGGTTTCGATCTCCGGCCCGCGCTTTCCAGCCTGCTCGAGATCCGGGAGTGGGCCGCCTACTGCCGAGATCGCGGCCGGCGCCTGTCCGCAGCCATTCACATCGATACCGGCATGAACCGGCTCGGGCTCCCCGACTACGAGGTGGAGGAGCTGGCGGGCAATCCGGAGGTGCTCGAGAATTTCCGGGTGTCGCTCATCATGAGCCATCTGGCCTGTGCGGATGTGCCGGAAAACCCGATGAATGCCGCACAGAGGGAGAAATTCGAGCGGCTCACGTCGCTCCTGCCACCGGCGCCGCGCAGTCTCGCCAACTCCGGCGGGATCTTCCTGGGGCCCGACTATCACTATGACCTCGTGCGGCCGGGAATCGTCCTTTACGGCGGCCGCGCGCACGAGAAGCGCCCCAATCCGATGCAGACCGTCGTGCGGCTCTCGGCCAAGGTACTGCAGGTCTTCGATGCCCAGCCCGGCGAGACCGTCGGTTATGGCGGAGCGTACGTCATCGAGCGGCCGAAACGCGTCGCGACGATCGCCTGCGGCTACGCGGACGGGTTCCTCCGGGCGCTCAGCGGACCGACCGGCAATCCCGGCCCGGTCGGTTTCATCGGTCCGCATCCGGTGCGCGTCATCGGGCGCGTGTCGATGGACCTCATCACGCTCGACGTGAGCGACGTGCCTCCGGAAAAGGTGTACCGCGGAGCCTGGGTCGAGGTGATGGGCGACCGCGTCACGCTCGACGACCTGACCGACCGGGCGGGTACGATCGGTTACGAGCTGCTGTCGCGTCT
The DNA here is from genome assembly GCA_041687075.1 of Hyphomicrobiaceae bacterium. Classification (GTDB taxonomy): domain Bacteria; phylum Pseudomonadota; class Alphaproteobacteria; order Rhizobiales; family Hyphomicrobiaceae; genus ZC4RG25. Next base: position 36,340 of record JAWLCO010000021.1, read on the forward strand.
TGGACGCCGCGTGCACCGCATCTACGAAGGAACCGGGGTCTGATCTGCCAGTGCAGGCAGCCCGTTTCAGTTGGCCTGCACGCCCGCGGCTCAGGCAGTTGGGGGGATGACACCGATGGCCAAGGCCGCGAAAGCCACGTTCGTCTGCCAGAGCTGCGGCGCCGTTTCCAACCGCTGGACCGGCAAGTGCGCGAGCTGCGAGGAGTGGAATACGCTTGTCGAGGAGGCCAGCGCCGGCCCCACTCCGCCCGGCTCCGGTCTTTCCGGTTCGTCGCGCGGCCGAGTCATCACGCTCGAGCCCCTTTCGGGCAGCACCGAATCGGCTCCCCGTCTTCCCACCGGCCTTGAAGAGCTCGACCGGGTGACGGGCGGCGGCATCGTGCCGGGCTCCGCGCTGCTGATAGGCGGTGAGCCCGGCATCGGCAAGTCTACCCTGCTGCTGCAGCTCTGCGCCTCTCTCGCCGTCAGAGGCCAGCGCGCGGTCTACTTCTCCGGCGAGGAAGCCGTCGCGCAGGTGCGGTTGCGAGCGGAACGGCTGGGGCTCGCGGCTGCACCCGTCGCACTCGCCTCCGAGACGAACCTCGCCAACATCCTCGCGACGCTCGCCGATGGCCGCCGCCCCGACCTGGTCGTCATCGACTCGATCCAGACGCTCTGGGCGGATGCCCTTGAAGCCGCACCCGGCACGGTCAGTCAGGTGCGGGCCGCAACCCAGGCTCTTATCCGGTTCGCCAAATCACACGGCAGCGCGCTGCTGCTCGTCGGCCATGTCACCAAGGAGGGCCAGATAGCCGGTCCCAAGGTGGTCGAGCACATGGTTGATACGGTGCTCTATTTCGAGGGCGATCGCGGCCACCCGTTCCGCATCCTGCGCGCGGTCAAGAACCGGTTCGGCGCCACGGACGAGATCGGCGTCTTCGAGATGGTGGGCCAGGGCCTGCGCGAGGTCGCCAACCCGTCCGAGCTGTTCCTCGGCGACCGCGACGCGCTCACGCCCGGTTCGGCGGTCTTTGCCGGGATCGAAGGGACGCGTCCCCTGCTCGTCGAGATCCAGGCTCTCGTCGCACCCACCACGCTCGGCACCCCGCGCCGTGCCGTCGTCGGCTGGGACGCAAACCGGTTGTCTATGCTGCTCGCCGTTCTCGACGCCCGCTGCGGTGTGAGCTTCGGGCAGAACGACGTGTACCTGAACGTCGCCGGCGGCCTGAAGATCACCGAGCCCGCCGCAGACCTTGCCGCCGCCGCCGCTCTGCTCTCGTCGAGTTCAGGTGTTGCACTGCCCCAGAATCAGGTTTTCTTCGGCGAGATCAGCCTTTCCGGCGCGGTTCGGGCCGCTGCACACATGACCACGAGGCTGAAAGAGGCACAGAAGCTCGGGTTCGGGCAGGCCACTCTGCCGCAGGCCGGGGAGGTCGATGCCTCAGCGTTGACGCTTTCTTTGCAACGTATCCCACATTTGAAGAAGCTTGCGGAGCAGTTGTCGCCGTGCGACTGAAGTTGCGGGGACACATCCCGCTTGCCGAAGAGTACCTGAGGGAGCCTCGATCATGATCGGGCCGCTGACCTATCTCGACGCTGGCCTTCTGGCCATCTGCTTTCTGTCCGGCCTGCTGGCCATGTATCGCGGTCTGACGCGAGAACTCCTGTCGATCCTGTCCTGGCTCGCTGCGGCTGCGGCGGTGCTCTACTTCGTCCTTTTCCACAGGCCGTTCGCCGAGGATCTGGCGCAGCAGATCAACGCGCCCGTCTCCATCGCGCAAATTGCCGTCGGCGCGGTCATCTTCCTGATCGTGCTGGTCATCGTGCACCTGATCACGGCGCGCATCTCCGATACGATCCTCGACAGCCGCGTGGGAATGATCGACCGCATCCTGGGCTTCCTGTTCGGCGTCGTCCGCGGGTTCGTGCTCGTTGTAATCCCGTACATGTTTTACGAGTCGTTCGTGCCCGACCCGCAGCAGCAGGTTCCGTGGGTGCGAGAGGCCAAATCGCTGCCGATGATCCGCAGCACGGGCGAGACCTTCCGGATCATCCTGTCGCAATACGTGCCCTCGACCCTCACGGAGCCGAACGGTTTCGATCAGCAGGGCGCGACGACTTCTCCAAAGTTTCAGGATGTCGCGGTGTTGTATCCGGTCAAATTTCATATATCAGTCACGCACACCGGGAGCCCCGCCGATCACGGCTGATGCGGCAAGGCGCTCGGGGTAGCGAGCGTTCCATCATCATCGAGACGGATCGGAGACTCTGATGGCGGGCAAAGCGGATTCTGATCTGGAGCTCGATGACCCCCGCTGGCTGCGGTATGGCGACGACCGGCTGCGCGAGGAGTGCGGCGTTTTCGGCGTCATCGGCCACGACGATGCGGCGGCCCTGACCGCGCTGGGCCTGCACGCCCTGCAGCACCGCGGGCAGGAGGCGGCGGGCATCGTCACCTTCGACGGCCAGCAGTTCCATTCGGAGCGGCGGCTCGGCCTCGTCGGCGACAACTTCAACAAGGTCGACGTGATCAAACGGCTGCGCGGCCGCATGGCCGTGGGGCACGTCCGCTACTCGACCACCGGAGAGACGATCCTCCGCAACGTTCAGCCGCTGTTCGCCGATCTGGAGACGGGCGGCTTTGCTGTCGGCCACAACGGCAATCTCACCAATGCCTTGATGCTGCGCCGCGAGCTCGTGCAGTCCGGCGCCATCTTCCAGTCGACCTCCGATACCGAGGTCATCCACCACCTCATCGCGCGCTCGCAAAAGCGGCGCATCGTCGAGCGCCTCATCGACGCGCTCCGTCAGCTCGAGGGCGCGTACGCCTTCGTCTGTTTGACCAACGACATGCTGATCGGTGCCCGTGATCCCGTCGGCATCCGCCCGCTGGTGATCGGCCGGATCGGTTCGGCTCACGTGCTCGCTTCCGAGACCTGCGCGCTCGACATCGTCGGTGCCGAGTTCGTACGCGAGGTCGAGAACGGCGAGGTGGTGGTGATTACGGCCGAGGGCCTGGAGAGCCATCGTCCCTTCCCCATGCGCCCGGCCCGGCCCTGCATCTTCGAGTACATCTACTTCGCCCGCCCGGATTCCATCGTCGGCGGGCGCAACGTTTACGAGGTCCGCAAGCGGATGGGCTCCGAGCTGGCGCAAGAGGCACCGGCCGCGGCGAACGTGGTCGTGCCCGTGCCCGACTCCGGCGTGCCCGCCGCCATTGGCTATGCGGAAGCCGCGTCCTTGCCGTTCGAGCTCGGCATCATCCGCAACCACTACGTCGGACGCACCTTCATCGAGCCGGAGCAGCGCATCCGCCAGCTCGGCGTGAAGCTCAAGCATTCGGCCAATTCCGCCGCCATTCGCGGCAAGAGCATCGTCCTGATCGACGACAGTGTCGTGCGCGGCACCACCTCGAAGAAGATCGTCACCATGATGCGGGAAGCCGGCGCGCGCGAGGTGCACATGCGTATCGCCTCTCCCGAGATCAAATACGGCGACTACTACGGTATCGACACGCCCTCGCGCACGGAGCTGCTGGCCGCCGAAATGTCACTGGAGGAGATGCGCGCCTTCATGGGCGCCGATTCGCTCCAGTTCCTGTCCGTGGACGGGCTTTACCGTGCAATGGGCTACGACGGCCGCGACAACTTCACTCCGCAGTTCAGCGACCATTGCTTCACCGGCGAATACCCGACGGACCTCACCGACGTGACCGGCGGCTCGGCACCGCGCCAGCTCTCTCTTCTCGCCGAAGCCCGGTGACGGCGCACCCTGGCCGGCAGTCAGGCTTGCGTCATCCGTTCCGGATATGATCTGCTCCTGAACCGAAAGAGCTGCGTTCCCTGAACGAAGCTCCCGGCTGGCCCGATTGGGGAGGTTTGCCCAATGATCGCAAAGCATGTGCTCGCCGCAACAGCCTTCGCGTCCCTCCTGGGCGGTGCCGCCGGACAGGCTTTTGCCGAGCGCATCAATACGGGCGAGGAGGCCGGCACCTATCACGCCCGCTTCTGCCCGGTACTCGCCGATCAGCTCGCCCGTGCCGAGTTTGCCTACACGTGCGAGCCCTCCTCCGGAACGGCGGAAAACATCCGCGAAGTGATGGCCAGCCCCGCGCAGCTCGGCTACGGCCAGCTCGATGTGTTCGCGCACAGGCTGGCGAACGCAGAGGATGCCGGCGCCGTCGTCGCCGTTCGGACGGACGATGTACGCCAATGCCTGTTCGCCGTGTCAACGCGGCGCGACCTTCAGAGCTTCGGCGAGTTGTCAGCCCGCGCGGCCGAGTTGAGCTTCCATCTGCCGCCGCAGGAGTCCGGCAGTGCCGACACGTTCGGCATTCTTCAGCAGATCGACGCGGCCGGTCTCGGCAAGGCCGCCGCAGTCCAGCATGCAGCGAGCGCTGAGCAGGCCATCCGCGAGGCGCTTTCGCAGGAGAACGCGGTGGCGTTCTTCGTCGAGTTCCCCGATCCGGACGATTCCCGTTTCGCCTTGGTCCGTGAGCTCGGCGGGCATTACGTGCCGATCATCGATCGCGAAATTCTCCGCCAGCACATCGGGGGCCACAAGGTCTATTTCGCGCAGGAGACGCAGGTCTCGAATGCGGACTGGTTGACCACAGCGCGAAAGGTCGTGACGGCCTGCACGCCGATGGTGCTGTTCACGGGTTCGCCGGAGAAGATCGCTGACCCGAAAGTCCGGCAGGACCACGAGGACCTGATTGCCACGGTGCGCGCCCTGCGTCCCGAAACCCTGCTTCCGCACGAGAGCACCATCGCGCGCGTGATCGCCCGCACGAAGGAGCTGTCAGCGGCCAGCGCCGAGAAGCTGATGCAGGCCTCCGAGAAGGCCAAGGAGCAGGCGCAGCCCTATCTCGAGCGCGCCAAGGAGGCGACCGACAAGGCCGTCGAGGCCGCCAAGCCTGCTTTGGAGAAGGCCAAGGACTACGGATTGAAGATGTACGAAAGAGCGCGCGAGGGCTTGAAGGAGTTCATGGAGCC
>JAWLCO010000022.1:0-39953 GCA_041687075.1 Hyphomicrobiaceae bacterium
TACGGCCAGGTGGCCGAGCTCGAGGCGGGAACAGTTTCGAGCACGTCGCTTCTCATGGGCTTCCCCGCCGCCGACATCGAGGACTGCGCGCCGACGGTGCTCGCCTATGGTGAAACGCAGCAGGCCGCCGACGACGCCGCAGACCGCATCCGCGATCTCATGCTCTCGCATGAGCATGCGTTCGCCGGGCGCGCCTATGAGCCCGACGAGGGCGTGCGCGAGGCCATGCGCATTGCGGAGCAAGCGACCCGGCCCGTCGTGATTGCGGATACACAGGACAACCCGGGCGCCGGTGGCGATTCCGATACCACCGGCATGCTGCGAGCGCTCGTCCGGAACGGCGCCAGGCGGGCCGCCATCGGCATTATGGTCGATCCCGAGGCAGCACTGGTGGCGCACCGAACCGGCGAAGGGGCGGAGATCTCGATCGCCCTCGGCGGCAAATCAGGCATCGAGGGCGACGCGCCTTTCGAGGGCACCTTCCGGGTCGAGAGACTGTCGAACGGCGATCTTCACGCGACAGGGCCTTATTACGGCGGCACGCATCTGAACCTCGGTCCGTCTGCGTGCCTGACTATCGGCGGGATAAAGATCGTGGTCGCAACCCACAAAGCCCAAATGGCCGATCAGGCCATGTATCGCTTCGTCGGAATCGAGCCGCGTGATCAGGCCATCCTGGTCAACAAGAGTTCCGTGCACTTCCGCGCCGACTTCGAGCCCATTGCCGAGACCATTCTGGTCTGCACGGCGCCGGGTCCGATGCCGCTCGATTTGGCAGCACTGCCCTGGACGAAGCTGGCCGACGGCATGCGCCTGTCGCCGGGTGGGCCGGTCTTTCGAAAACGCCAGCACAGTGGACTGCGATCGACAGGCGAAGCCTAAGCGAGCGGCAAAGATCAGGGCGTCACTCTCGTGGACAGCGCTGCAAAATTGCCCGACACTTTGCTCGCTCATGCGTGACTTGAACCCAACCCAACCGATAGGGGGATGCACGATGTTGAATGTCCTTGGCCAACTCCGGCCGGAGACCCGCGGGGCGCACCAATGGCGCCGCGCGGCGACTGGCCTTTTCGCAGCCGCCCTGCTGGCGGGCACGAGCCTCGTCCAGCCTTCAGCCGCACAGGAGAAGACCATCACGGGCGTGATGCACTCCGGCCTGCGCGTTCTCGATCCGGTCATCACCACCGCGCATATCACGCGGAACCACGGCTACATGATCTATGACGTGCTGGTCGCGGTCGACGAGAACTTCACGCCCAAGCCGCAGATGGCGGACTGGACGATCTCCGATGACAAGCTGACCTACACATTCACCCTGCGCGACGGGCTGAAGTTCCACGATGGCAAACCCGTTACTGCAGCCGATGCGGTTGCCTCTCTGAAGCGGTGGGGCAAGCGAGACTCTGGCGGTCAGCTTATCTTCGATGTGACGGAAAGCCTGGAAGCAAAGGACGATAAAACTCTCGTCTGGAAGCTGAAAACGCCCTTCCCGGCCTTGCTCGACACCGTCGGCAAGCAATCGGCCGTGCCGCCGTTCATCATGCCCGAGCGCGTGGCGAATACGCCGCCCGACAAGTCCATCACGGAATATGTCGGCTCCGGCCCCTTCGTGTTCGTGGAGGAGGAATATCAGCCGGGTGTCAGCGTCACCTACAAGAAGTTTGCCGATTATGTGCCGCGCGATGAGGCGCCGAGCTGGATGGCGGGCGGCAAGGTGGTCAAGGTCGATACCGTCAAGTGGGTGACCATGCCTGACGCCCAGACCTCGATCAACGCACTGCTCTCCGGCGAGATCGACTACATCGAGCAGGTGCAGATCGATCTGCTGCCGCTGCTGGAGTCGAGCGAGGATGTCGTTGTCGAGACACGCGACGATCTCGGTTACCAGACCATGGGGCGCATGAACTTCAAGCATCCGCCCTTCGACAACGTGAAGATCCGCCAGGCCGCCCTGAAGGCTCTAAGCCAGAAGGACGTGCTCAACACGATGATCGGCAACCCCGAATACTTCAAGGTCTGCGGGGCCATATTCGGCTGCGGAACGCCGCTGGGCGACGAGAGCGGAGCCGAATCGCTCATCAGTGGCGGCGACAAGGAAGGAGCGAAGAAACTGCTCGAAGAGGCCGGCTACGACGGCACGCCGGTTGTCTTGATGCAGCCGACGGATGTCATCAGCCTCACAGCTCAGCCGGTCGTTGCCGCGCAGGCGCTGCGCGAGGCGGGCTTCAACGTCGACATGCAGCCGATGGACTGGCAGACACTGGTCACCCGGCGCGCCAGCCAGGCGAAGCCCTCCGAAGGCGGCTGGAACCTGTTCTTCACCAACTGGATGGTGCCGGAGATCAACTCGCCGCTCATCAGCCCCATGCTGAACGGCCGCGGTGATCAGGCCTGGTTCGGCTGGCCGAAGGACGAGAAGCTCGAGGATCTGCGGGCCGAGTTCATCGCGGCAGACTCACCGGAAGAGCAGCGCGAGGTGGCGATTCGCATCCAGAAGCACACCCTGGAGAACGTGATCTACGTTCCGCTCGGCCAGTACGCTTCACCGCAGGCCCGTACCAAGAAAATGACCGGGATGATTCCCTCGCCCGTGCCGGTTTTCTGGAACGTCGAGAAAGCTGACTGAGGCGCACACGGGGGCGCACACAAAGCGTTCCCGATCACTCAACCGCGTGGCGGCATGGACCGCCACGCGGCCAGATTTGCAAAAGCAGACCGGCTGCGGAGACTGCACCCGATGATTGGGTATGTTGTCCGGCGCGTTCTGGCCGTCATCCCGGTGATGGCGAGCGTGGCGATCTTCGTCTTTCTGCTGTTGCGCCTCACGCCGGGCGATCCCGCGGCGATCATCGCAGGCGATATGGCAACGCCGGCCCAGCTCGAACGCATCCGCCAATCCCTCGGGCTCAGTGAGCCCCTGCACATCCAGTTCATTACCTGGGTCAAGCTTCTCCTTCAGGGGGATCTTGGAACATCGCTGATCTCCAACACGCCCGTTACCGGCATGATCGGTCAGCGGATCTGGCCGACGATCAATATTGCCTTGCTGACGATCAGCCTTTCCGTGCTCATCGCCGTGCCCATGGGCGTGCTGGCGGCCTGGCGGCACAGGACCTGGGCCGATTATGCGGTCATGACGTTCTCGGTGCTCGGATTTTCGATCCCCGTTTTCGTCATCGGCTACATTTTCATTCAGATTTTCTCGATCGAGCTGCGCTGGCTTCCGGTTCAGGGCTATGCGCCGCCCTCCGAAGGGTTCGGCCGTTTCCTTGCGCGCGCCATTCTGCCATGCCTGACGCTCGCGACCATTTACGTCGCGCTGATTGCCCGCATGACGCGCGCCAGCATGCTCGAGGTGCTGGGCGAAGATTTCATCCGCACCGCGCGCGCCAAGGGGGTCACGGAACGTATCGTTCTGTTCAGGCACGCGCTGCGCAATGCAGCGGTGCCGATCATGACGATCATCGGCACGGGCTTCGCCCTTCTGATCGGGGGCGTCGTGGTGACGGAAAGCGTTTTCAATATTCCAGGCGTTGGACGTCTCACGGTCGACGCGATCCTCGCGCGTGATTACCCCGTCATCCAGGGCATGATTCTGCTGACGAGCGCCATTTACGTGTTCATCAATCTCCTCATCGACATCTCCTACACCTTCTTCGATCCGAGGATCCGCTACTGATGACCGCCGCGCCGCAACCGGTTTCCCGCATGCAGTGGATGCTCGGCGCCGTTGCCCTTCCGCGGAGCTGGCGGAGCGGCCTGGGTCCCGCGATCGCTGCAATCGTGCTGGTCGTGATTGTCTTGTCGGCGATCCTCGCGCCGCTCATCGCACCTCACGATCCGTTGAGCATGAACGCGGTGCAGCGCCTCAAAGGGCCGAGCGACATTTATCCGTTGGGGACGGATGCTTACGGGCGAGATCTCTTCTCGCGCATCGTCACGGGCGGCCGCATTTCGCTGTTCATTGGCGTCGGCGCGGCCGTGGTCAGCGTTCTAATCGGCCTTGTCATCGGCCTCGTCTCCGGCTTCTTCCGCGTGGCCGATGCGATCATCATGAGGATCATGGACAGCCTGATGGCCATTCCATCGATCCTGCTCGCCATAGCCCTCGTCTCTCTCAACGGACCCAGCATCTGGTCCGTGATGTTCGCCATTACGATCCCGGAAATTCCGCGCGTCGTCCGGCTGGTGCGGTCGGTCGTCCTGTCCGCGCGTGAGGAGCCCTACGTCGAAGCGGCGATCGCTCTCGGCACGTCCATGCCGAAGATTCTTTGGGGCCACCTCATGCCCAATACACTGGCGCCGCTCACGGTCCAGGGCACATATATCTGCGCCTCGGCCATTCTGACCGAAGCAATCCTGTCGTTCCTCGGCGCCGGCGTCAGCACGGAGATTCCGACCTGGGGCAATATCATGGCGGAGGGGCGCATTTACTTCCAGCTCAAGCCATCACTCATTTTCTGGCCTGGTCTGATGCTCTCCTTGTGCATTCTCTCCATCAACCTCCTGGGCGATACCGCGCGCGACGTTCTCGATCCGCGGTTCAAGAAGCGGGAGGCCTGACCAGATGACGTTCAAGTCGCGAAGCTTCGATGCCGCGCCGATCGTTCTCGACATCCGCGATCTCACGGTGCGGCTGTCCGGCAATCCGGATGCAGCTCCGGTAGTCGATCAAGTTTCGCTGCAAATCCGCAGCGGAGAAACCGCCTGTCTTGTCGGCGAAAGCGGATCGGGCAAATCCGTCACGGCGCTGTCCGTAATGGGACTTCTGCCCAAAAACGCGCTCGAGGCAACGAACGGCCGAATTCTTCTCGGCGGCAAGAACCTTCTCGAGCTCAGTCCGCAGGCCATGCGCCAGATGCGCGCCAGCCGCATTTCCATGGTCTTTCAGGAGCCGATGACGGCGCTCAACCCGGTCATGCGGGTCGGCGATCAGATCGAAGAGGTGCTCGACACGCACGCCCGGCTATCGGCCCGCGAGAAGAAGAATCGCGTGCTCGACGTCCTGAACCAGGTGCACCTGCCCGATGTCGAGCGCATCTATCGATCTTATCCGCACGAGCTTTCCGGTGGTCAGCGTCAGCGCATCATGATCGGCATGGCGCTGATCCTCGAGCCGCAATTGCTGATCGCCGATGAGCCGACCACGGCGCTCGACGTCACGACGCAGCAGCAGATCCTGAATCTCATCGCGGAGCTGCAGCAGAAGCACGGCACAGCCGTTCTCTTCATTACGCACGATATGGGCGTCGTCGCCGAGATAGCCGATACGGTGCACGTGATGAAGCAGGGAGAGATCGTGGAGCAGGCGCCCGTTGCCAAGCTCCTGCGGGAACCACAGAACGATTACACACAGCGGCTTCTGCAATCGGTTCCAAGCCTCGTGCCCCGGCCGCCGCGCCCTGCGAACGGGGAGGAGAAAGTCCTGCAGGTGAACGGGCTCGAAAAGATTTATGCCTCGGGATCCATCTTTTCCCGCAGAGAGCCGGTTCGCGCAGCAGCCGATGTGCGCTTTTCGATTGGCCGGGGCCGTACGCTTGGAATCGTCGGCGAGTCGGGCTCCGGCAAGTCTACCGTCGCGCGCTGCATCATGCGCCTGATCGACCCGACCGCTGGGGAGATCCGAATTGCGGGCCAGGAGTTCGCCCAGCTTCCCCGGCGCGCCCTGCGGCCTTATCGCAAACATATCCAGATCGTCTTTCAGGACCCCTTCCGCTCACTCAATCCGCGCTGGAAGGTCGGCGAAAGCCTGATCGAAGGCCCTCTCAACTGCGGCCAGGACCGGAAGTCGGCGCTTGCCCGCGCGGCAGAGCTACTGAAGCTCGTCGGTCTGCCGGAGGACGCGCTCGGCCGCTATCCGCACCAGTTCTCCGGCGGTCAGCGCCAGCGGATCGCCATTGCCCGCGCGATTGCCATGGAGCCGGACGTGCTCGTAGCCGACGAGGCGGTTTCGGCACTCGACGTATCCGTGCAGGCGCAGGTGCTCAATCTGCTGGATGAGCTGCAGCAAAAGCTCGGCATCGCCATTCTGTTCATCACGCACGACCTGCGCGTCGCCGCCCAGATCTGCGATGATGTGGTCGTCATGCAGCACGGCCGCATCGTCGAGTACGGGTCAGCTGCCGACGTCCTGGCCAATCCGCAGCATCCCTATACGCGCGCACTCATCGAAGCGGCACCCGGCCGTTTCTGGGATTTCGCCAATTTCCGCGAATTGCCGGCCGCCTGACGGCCGTAACACTGGTCGAGGGAGTAATCCAGACATGCCCGTCCTGCCGAATATCGCCGATTATGCCGATGAGCTCACCGCAATCCGGCGCGATTTCCACCAGCATCCGGAGATCGGCTTCGAGGAGGTGCGGACCTCAGGCATCGTTGCGGATCTGCTCAGATCCTGGGGCGTCGACGAGGTGCATACCGGGATTGGCAAGACGGGCGTCGTCGGGATCATCAAGGGCAAGTCGGAGGGGCGCACGATCGGTCTGCGCGCCGACATGGACGCGCTGCCCATGGAGGAGCAGACGAACCTGCCATATGCCTCGAAATCGCCGGGCCGCTTTCATGGCTGCGGGCATGACGGCCACACGACCATGCTGCTCGGCGCAGCGCGCTATCTTGCCGAAACGCGCAATTTCGCCGGGCGGGCCGTCGTCATCTTCCAGCCCGCGGAGGAGGGCCTTGGCGGTGCCCGGGCCATGCTGGCAGACGGTCTGTTCGAGAAATTTCCCTGCGATGAAGTCTACGGCATGCATAACAATCCGATGGCGGAGCCGAAGAAAGTCGGCGTGAAGCCAGGCACCGCCATGGCCGGGGCGAGCTTCTTCGACATTACGGTTCAGGGCGTCGGAAGCCACGGTGCCATGCCGCATCAGGCGCGTGATCCTATCATCGTGGCCACTTCCCTCGTCCAGAACCTGCAGACAATTCTCAGCCGGAATGTGGAGCCGACGCGGCCGGCGGTGCTGTCCGTCACGCAAATCCACGCCGGCGCGGCCTATAACGTGGTTCCAGACAAAGCCGTAATCTCCGGCACGATCCGCTACTTCGAGGATGCCGTGAAGCAGCTCATCCACGAGCGCATGCGGCAGCTCTGCGCCGGCTTTGCGCAGAGCTATGGTTTGGAAATCAACGTCGACCTGCGCGAGATCTTCGAAGTTCTGGTCAACGACGAGGCTTGCTCCAAAGCCTATCTGGAAGCTGCGGCGGAAATCGTCGGAGAGGACAATATCTCCGAAACCGAAGACCTGATGACCGGCAGCGAGGATTTCGCCGATATGCTGAAGGCGGCTCCCGGTGCATACTGCACAGTCGGCCACAAGGGCACTGTGCCACTCCACAACCCGGCCTTCATTTTCGACGACGATATGCTCCCCGTAGGAGCGAGCATCATGGCGCGCATCGTCGAAAAGCGCCTGCCGCTTTGAGCCGATTGCCTGACATGTGAGGGGATAAGACGATGGACCCGACGCAACTGCCTTTCGACGTGGGAGACATGCTGGCAGGGCTGAGGCCCTGGGTGGAATGCGAAAGCCCTACCTATGATGCGGCGGCCGTCGACCGGGCGATGGATCTTGCGGCCTATGATCTTGCCGCAGCCGGCGCCGAGATCGAGCGCATTCCGGGCCGTAAGGGTTTTGGCGGCTCCGTGCGGGCGCGTTTTCCGCACAAGGATTTCGGCAAGCCCGGCATTCTGATCTCGGGTCACATGGATACGGTGCACCCGGTCGGCACGCAGCAGGTCAATCCGTGGCGCATTGAAAATGGCCGCTGTTATGGCCCCGGTATTCAGGACATGAAGGGCGGCAATTACGTGAGCCTCGAAGCGATCCGGCAGCTGGCGCGCGCCGGTCTGGAGACGCCGCTCCCCATAACGGTCCTCCTCACACCGGATGAAGAGGTCGGCACGCCCTCCACCCGCGAGCTGATCGAAATGGAAGCGCGCAAGAACAAGTACGTGCTCGTTCCCGAGCCCGCGCGCCCGGATGGCGGAGCGGTTACCGGCCGGTTCGCGATTGCCCGCTTCAATGTGAAGACATACGGCCGCCCGAGCCATGCCGGCTGGCAGTTGAAGGATGGGCGCTCGGCGATCGCCACCATGGCCCGCAAGATTCTCGAGATCGAGGCCATGACGACCGAGGACTGCACGTTCAGCGTCGGCGTCGTTCACGCGGGCCAGTGGGTCAACTGTGTTTCCTCGCTGTGCGAAGCCGAAGTGCTCAGCATGGCCAAGCGCCAGGAGGATCTGGACCGCGGCGTTGCCCGCATGCTGGCGCTTTCCGGCGAGGAAAACGAAGTCACGATCGAGGTCACGCGCGGCGTCACGCGGCCCGTGTGGGAACCCGATGAAGGCACGATGGCGCTTTACGGCGTTGCCCGCGACCTCGCCACCGAAATCGGCTTCGAGCTCACCCACGCCAGCGCCGGCGGCGGCTCCGATGGCAACTTCACCGGCGCCCTCGGCATTCCGACCCTCGACTCCATCGGCGTCCGCGGCGCGGGCCTGCACACCCTCGGCGAATACATCGAAGTCGACAGCCTCGTCGAGCGCGCGCAGTTGATAGCTGGGCTGCTGATGCGGCTGAAATGATCTGGGCTGCAGAGTCGCGGCGCTTGCGAGGTCAGGCGCCCGCTCGTCCGCGATCGGCATCGGATGCGAAAAAATCAGACCGTCATGGTCAGTTGCGCGACACCCGATGTGTTCAGCAGGTTCATGGAAACATGGTCGCCGGCACGCCGGAACTCGATATCGAGCTTGACTGAACCGCAACCCAGCCCCCGCAGGGTGACGTGGTCGAGGAAGTGGGGCAGCATCGGATGCGAAAGGTTGATGGTTCCAAGCGTTGGAAGCACACGCAGGCCGAGGCAAGCCTGCACCATCGCCAGCGGGGCCGCGGCGGCCCAGGCCTGCGGAGCGCAGGCAACGGGGTATAGCGTCGGACCCTGATTGCGCCGCCGGCTGAAGCCACAAAAGAGCTCGGGAAGCCGCCGCAGCTCGAGGTATGTCGATACGTCGAACAACGCCTCGAATATTCTTCCGGCCTCCTCCTTGAATCCATACCGGGCGAAGCCGAGTGCGATGAGCGCATTGTCGTGCGGCCAGACAGATCCGTTGTGGTAGGACATCGGGTTATAACGGGCCGCGTTGGTGGCAACCGTCCGGATGCCCCAGCCTGAGAAGGACTCGCGCGACATGAGCGTCTGCACGAGCCGTTGGGCGCATTCCTGTGGCGCGATGCCGGTCAGCAGCGCGTGTCCGGCATTCGAGGACTGGACGAGGCACGGCCGCTTTTCTCCATCGAGAGCCATTGCGTAAGTGCCAATCTCCTCCGCCCAGAATGTGCGGTGGAAGTGTTCCTGCAGCCGCTCCGCCTGACGGGCCAATTGCGATGCGCGCGCCTTATGGCCGAGGCGCTCCGCTATCATTGCAGCCCTTTGTTTCGCGGCAAAGACGTAGGCCTGAACCTCCACGAGCGCGATCGGTCCCCGCGCAAGCTCACCATCGGCGTGGAAAATGGAATCGTAACTGTCCTTCCAGCCCTGGTTGGCGAGCCCCGCTTCAGTCTTCGCCCCGTACTCGACGAAACCATCCCCGTCGCTGTCACCGAACTCATCAATCCAATTGAGCGCCGCCTCGATGTGGGGCCACAGCTCGCGAATCGTCTCGACGTCACCCGTCCGATCGAAGTAGACGCCAGCCAGGAAAACGAATAGCGGCGTGGCATCGACCGTGCCGTAGTAGCGCCGGAACGGCACCTCCCCAAGCTCCGCCATCTCTCCGAGCCTGACCTCGTGCAGGATCTTGCCGGGCTCCGCGTCTGCGACCGGATCAATGTCCGTCGCCTGATTTGCTGCGAGATGCTTCAAGACACCTCGAGCAACAGCAGGATCGAGCCAAAGCATGAGAAGCGCGGTGATAAGTGAATCCCGGCCGAAAACAGTGCTGTACCAGGGAATGCCCGCGTAAGGGACCAGCCCTTCCTGCATTCGCGACATCAGCATGTAGAGATCGGCGATCGATCGGCGTGTGGATTCGTTATAGATCTCGTTCGAAGTTTCGATGCTGACGGCGCGGGAAGCGGCCTGATGCAGCTCGTTCCGCGAGGCGCGCAATCCGGAGAGGAAAGCGGCGCTGGGGCGCCGGCGCCCACCCCGGTCGTTACACCTCACGGCAATATGGATGACCGCATGCTCATGCGCTTCAAGCTCCAGCACATACTGAGCATGGCTCGAATCGATTCGGCTGGGCGGGGGATCGAAGCAGATGCGCGTCGATCGAGACCGGCCGTCGAGACCAGTATAGCCGAGCTGAACATTCGAGTTGGAAACCACAGGGCGGTGTAGCTGACCTCTTTTCGCGCGATGCAGGCCGCGCACCTCGAAGATATCCGCAAAATCTGCCGCAAAGGCGAAATCGATCGTCAGGCGTTTCTTGCACTCGGCAAAATTTCTAACGGCAACGCGTTCATAAAGAACTCCCTGCCAAATGAATTCGGCCCGGCTCAGGTGAATGAGATCCTGTTCGAGCAGCACGTGCCCGTCGTCCCGGAGTTCCGGGTTCGTGTAATCGCATGTCAGCGCCGAATTGTCGTCACGCACCATCGAGCTCAACAGCAGGGGCCGCATGCTGTTGACGCCCAGGGCAAAATGGGACAGGTGCCGGGTATCCCGATGGTAAAGTCCCTCGACTTCCGAGGCGATATCACCGCTGGCATCAAGCACGGCAAACGTGTCGCCGTGCTTGAGCGTGCGCAGGCGCCGGGCCTGAAGCGATACCGTCGAGGTGACGGTAAACGAGGGCGGAGTCTCCGCCCCCTCAGGATGTAGCAGCGGTGCGACGCTCTGCATTATCTCAACTGTTGCCGCGAGCAGCCATTGAGATCTGGTCGTAAGAGGCTCGCCTTAGCTCCGGCTGAGCAAGGAAGTCCTCCTCGTCGGACAGCTCGATGAGCTTGCGGTACACGGAAGCGTAATCCTGCGCCATCCGCTCCGCCGTAAAGCGCTCCTCGAACCGGCAGCGGACCATACCTCGATCCAGCTTCACTAGATCGTCTACGGCCTTTACCGCCTCGTCCATCGTGTCCACTATGTAGCCGGTGACGCCGTGGTCTATGACCTCTGGCACAGATCCACAGCGGAATGCAAGGACCGGAGTACCGCAAGCCATTGCTTCGATCATGGCAATGCCAAAGGGCTCGGGCCAATCGACCGGAAACAGCAGCGCCAAGGCATCTCCGAGGAATGAGGATTTTTCTCGTTCGCTGACTTCCCCAATGTATTCTACATGGGGATTTCCAGCCAGCATCGGGCGGATGACCTCTTCCCAGTATTCGCGGTCGGCCTTGTCGACCTTGGCCGCTATTTTCAGGGGCAGCCCTACACGGGTCGCGATCTCGATGGCCCGGTCCGGCCGCTTCTCGGGTGAGATCCGTCCGAGAAAAGCGAGATAGCCGCCGCTCGCGACCGGGCTGAATTTCATCCTGTTCGGCCGTAGCCCATGGTGAATCGTCGCCACAAAGTTACCCAGCGGCAGATACGAACGCTGGCTTCGTGAAATGGCCACAAGCGGTGCATCCGAGAACCTGCCGAAAAACGGCTTGAGGTCCGGCAAGTCCAGTCGGCCGTGCAGCGTGGTTACCGTCGGCCTCGAGAGTGGCCGAAGGAAAGGGAAGTGCAGAAGGTCGTTATGGAAGTGAATGATGTCGAAGTCATCCGCTTGGCGACGGACATCATCGAGCATCATCAGGTGATAGGGCAGCGCATCCCGGACGTGCGGATTGAGGCGCAGCGCCCTCTCGCAACAGGGGATGAGCCTTGCGGCGGTTACCGAGTCACCGCTGGCAAACAGCGTTACGTCATGCCCTTGCGCGACCAGCTCGTCTGCAAGCGCTGACACCACGCGCTCAGTCCCGCCATAAAGAATCGGCGGAACAGCTTCATAAAGGGGAGAAACAAGAGCGATCTTCATGCCGCCTCTTTGGGCGCGAGCTGGGTTGCTGGCCAGGATGCGCCCGTCCCGGCAAGCCGTGTTTGTTAACTGCACGAGACAACTCCCACGCAGGTTAAGGGTTCAAATTGACGTTGGTTGTAAAATGCCACAGCGTCGGCGTCCCGGCGGGAGCGCATGGCACATCGGCCTCACCACTCAGGCACGTGGTCGTGCCGACGGCCGTGGCGTCTCGCCGCGATACCGGATGCGTGGCCGCCGGACGATATAGGGACGGCAATACGCGATTCAATACCCTGAACTTCCGCAGGTCTTGGGCGGGCTCCGGGGCGGTTCGAAACCAAAGCAGGTTCGCTTTTCGGATGACTATCGGGGATCGCCGAGCACGATTCGGATGGGCTCGTGGCCACCCGTCCCTTCCTCGACGGCCCCAATGATGGCTGCATCCGGGTAGCCGGCCTCCCGCAATGCTGCGACACAGGTTGCTGCACGGGTGGCAGGCACTGCAGCAAGCAGTCCGCCAGCCGTCTGCGGGTCGAACAGCACGGGGTACAGCGGGTCCGTTGCAGCCTCCTCACGGTTGCAGATGGAATCGGCCAGACGCAGGTTTTGAGGATGCAGCGAAGAGAAGAGGCCTTGACCAATGGTCTCGCGGACGCCCTCGAGCAAGGGTACGCGCCGCAGATGGAGGGTTGCATGCACGCCGCCGGCGCTCGTCATCTCGATGAGATGGCCGACCAGGCCAAAGCCTGTGACGTCCGAAGCGGCGGTGGCACCATGGGAGCGCAGGATGGCGGAGGCATCCCGGCTCGACAGCACCATCTGATCCACGGACCCCATGACCCAACGCGCCTTGGCCTTGCCCCGCATGTGAGCTGCCAGAAGCGTTCCCGTGCCCAGCGGTTTTGTCAGGATCAGCACATCGCCCGGCCGTAGGCCGCCTTTCTGCAATGCACCCTCGGACCGCGGCGCCAGCCCGGTCACTGCGAAGCCAAGCGACAGCTCCGCGGCCTCGCTCGTATGGCCGCCGACCAATGCACACTCGGCCGCCCTTAGCACCGCATTCGCGCCGGCCATCATGGCGGCCAGATCGGCCTCGACCTTCGCTTCCGGGCCGAAGGGGAGACTGGCGATAGCGAGCGCGGCCTGCGGCTCGGCCCCCATTGCGTAGAGATCGCCGAGAGCATGGTTCGCCGCGATCTTGCCGAAGAGGTAGGGGTCGTCGACCGGAGCACGGAAGTAATCCACGGTCAGAACCGACAGGCGGGTGCCGCCGTTATCGATGACGGCAGCATCGTCCGCCTGGTCGAGGCCGATGACGATATCGTTGCGGCGCAAGGGATCGATCTGCCCGAGCGCCCGCGCCAGCATCTTTGCCCCGACCTTCGCGCCGCAGCCGCCGCAGCGCATTGGCGCAGCCTTCAGCTTCCGGAGGCTCTCCTCGCCGGCCACGACGATATCCGGCAAGGGCTCAGGCGATGCCGACTCCGGCAGCTCGTTGAAGCGCGCCATAAATCGGCGGTCGATCCAATCCTTGAGCCGCCAGACCCACCGGCCGCCGAACGTGATGCCGTTGCGGGTGCCGATGGCGCGCCTGCCGCCTGTCGACATCAGGTAAAGGGCGTCCCGTTGCGGCTTGTACCTGATGAGCGGCTTGCCCGACAGCATACGGCGCAGGTTCCTCGCAAGCGGGGGCCCTTCTCGCACGGCATAGACGCCAGATCTCGGCAGGCGGTAGCCCTCGATCATGGCCACGTCACCCGCGGCGAACACCTTCGGATGTGAAACGGACTGCAAGGCCGCCGTGACGCGGATGAACCCTTTCTCGTCGAGCGCCAAACCGGTCTCGGCAAGCCAGCGGGCCGGTTCGGCCTCGGTCGTCCAGAAGACTTCGTCCGCCGGCACCCACTCACGACCTTCGACGTGGACCGCATCAGGCTCGACGGCATCAATGCGACAGCCGGTCCGGACGGCAATCCCCCGGTCCTCCAGGAGGCGGACAAAGCGCTGCTGCATCGCCGCCGGGAAAGCCGGCAGGATCTCTTCGGTGGCACTGAAGAGCGAAAACTTGAGCTCCCCGCCCGGGTGCCCGGCCGTCGCGATCTCCCGGGTCAGCCGGTGCTGCAGGGCCAGCATCAGCTCGACACCGCCGGCGCCCGCCCCGACAACTGCGACGTGAGCCCTGCCACCTGCCTTCAGAACGCGCTGACGTGCTGCCTCGAACCGGGCGAGGAAGCTGTCGATCGGTTTGACCGGGATGGCATGCTCGGTTGCTCCCGGTATCTCGCAAGCGCTCGGCATCGAGCCGATGTCGATCGACAGCACATCGAAGGGCACTGGCGGCCGGTCGCGGCAGATCACCCGTTTCCCGGTGAGATCAAGCCCGGTTACCTCGCCTTGATAAAGGCGGGCCCTCGCGAAGCGAGTCAGCGGACCCGTGTCGATGTGAGCCTCGTCAAAGGTGTAGTGCCCGGCGATGAGCCCGGGCAGCATGCCCGAGTAGGGAGTATCGACCTGCCGCGTAATGAGCGTCAGGCGCACGCCGGCCATGGGCTTCATGCCGAAGTCGCGCAGCACGGCCACGTGGGCATGGCCGGCGCCGACCAGCACCACGTCCTTGAGCACCGGCACTTGTGACTGCATCTGCATTCGCCGATCAGCCGCGCGCGAGGAAGCGAACAAGTGTGCGGGCGGTCATATCACAAGAATGTGGATCGCCCGTTTCGGGTTCGCGCCACCGCTGGCCAGGCGGATCACCTCACCTCGATGGTGAGCTCCATGTTCGGGTGAATGCCGCAAAAGGCCTTGTACGTGCCGGTCGTGGGCAGGGTAAGCGTGATCGTTTCGCCCGGATCCTGAGCCCCTGAGTTGAAATCGAAACGTGGATCGTAAACGCGCACGTTGTGCGTACGCGTGTCGTCATTGAGGATGGTCAATGGGTCGCCCTGCTTGACCAGCACGTACCCGGGGGCGAACGTCTTGTCGCGCTGGCTGACGCTGGCCGCCGCCTGCGCCTGTCCAACAGTTTCCGGCCGCGAGGCGTCGGCAGCCGCGCCCCTCACCCATGCTTCTCGCGAGGGTCTCGGCGCATTCTCGCTGGACAGCGTATAGAGAAAAGCGATGAGCGCCGACCGCTCCTCGTCCGAAAGCTCGATGCTGGCCGGCATCTCCTTCGATCGTGTCGGCCGGTCGACGCCGCCCGCCTCATAATGGCGGATCACCTCGTCGAGCGTGGCCATCGAGCCGTCATGCATGTAGGGCGCGGTCCAGGCCAACTCCCGCAGCCCGGGCGTCTTGAAGGCATGATTGAGTTGCGGGAGGCCGAGCACCGGTCCGCGGCCCAGGTCGTCCTCGGATGGCAGGCCGATGTCATGAAAGCTGTGGTCGGTGAATGCAAACCCGGTATGACAGTTGATGCAGCGGGCCTTTCCGATGAAGAGGTCGAAACCGGCCTTTTCCTGTTCGGTAAGGGCATCCTCATCACCTTCGACCCAGAGGTCGAAGCGGGTCTTCGGCGAAACGAGCGTACGCTCGTAGGCCGCGATGGCCTTCAAGATGTTTTCGCTGCTGACCAGCGGATCAGTCGGGAACGCCGCAGCGAATGCAGCCTCATAGTCCGGGTCACCACCGAGCCGTTCAGCGATCCTGTCCAGCTTCTCTCCCATCTCGTCCGGGTGCTCGATGGGATCCTTGGCTTGAGCCTCCAGGCTTTCCGACCGGCCGTCCCACATCAACGCCCGCCGCGCCCAGGCCAGGTTCCACAGGGTCGGCGTGTGGCGCTTCAGCTCCCGGCCGGACACGCCCGTTCCGATCGGAACGCCGTCCGTGAATGCGAGCTGCGGATCATGGCAGCTTGCACAGGAGACCTTGCCATTTGACGACAGCCGGGCGTCATTGAACAGCCGCTCGCCGAGTGCGATCTTCTCGGGCGATGATGGATTGTCTGGCGGATGAGGAATGGCTCTCGGCCGGGCAAACGCCTTCTTGATCTTCGCGCGAATGAGCGCCGGGTCAGGCATATTGCTGCCGCTGCTGGATGCCCCCAAGGCCGCAACGGCACCGAACCCGAGAACGGCGGCACCGATAACGGCGCCGATCCGGATCAGCCTCCCCGAAACCATGCCCTGCTACCAGTAAACCGATGACAGCTCCTCAACCCTGGTGGCGAGCTCGGAAAACTTCTCCGGCGTCATCACCGGCTCATTCGGAGGCATGGGCGCCGGGAAGACCGTCTTCATCTCTTGGATAAGGCTACGGATTTCCTTCAGCTTCTCGGCATCGACCTTCTCGAGATCCTTGGCGGCCTTCGCGTACATCTCGTCAGCCGTCCACACGAACCCGCGGCTGTCCTGGTACTCCATTGGATTGGTGAACCGTCCGTCCTCGATCGACACCTCGTATTCGGCGGCCGCAACCTTCAGCACCTCGTTGATGCTGCGCACCGTGAAGCTGGTAAGCGGCGGTGTCATGAACGTCTTGAACTTTTCGAGCGCGGCAGTCAGCCGTTGGCCGACTACCTTCGCGTTTTGCTCATAGGCGCCCATCCGCTTGGCCTTCACGGCTTCGGCCTGTGCCTTCAGCTCGCGGTCGAACGGCGTAACCCCGTGGAGCTTGATGTAGCGCTCCATAGCGCCATAGAGCTCCTCCGCGGGGTGGAGGAAGTGCACGATGGCATCGTCCCAGCGCCCTTCCCGGATGAGCTCGTCGCCGACCCGCAGGTGCCCCCGCATCAGCGCAATATCGCGATAAATGCGAACGCGCGTGTCCTTCGGCCCACCGTCGGTCAGATAGGCTTCGCCGGCCTGCGGGGCGGCCATCATTTTCGCGTTGCCCGGCTCGGATTTCGCGGCATGGCCGCCGTGCTCCGGCTGCTTCGTATCCTGGGCAGTTGCTCCGGTGGCAACAGCAGCACCTGCCAGCGTTGCCGTGCCGATGCCGATCCAGAGGCGGCGGTTGCGCACGATCATGCTATCCTCCTGAGCAAATCAGGCTTATTATTGACAACAACCGCAAAGAAACAAGACAAAAAGATTACTACCAGAAGCTTGGCGGGAAATTCTAATGATTTTGTCAATCGCCGACGTGCTGACCCCGGCAGAAGTCGAGAACGCTGTAGCCGTGCTCAACCGCGCGCGCTTTGCTGAAGGACGCGCGACGGCAGGCTGGGCTGCGCGCTCGGTGAAGGCAAACGCCCAGGCGCGCGACAGCGAGGAAATCGAAACCCTGCGCGAGCTGATTGGCGAACGTCTGCAGGCCAATCCCGTATTTGACATGGCGGCTCGCCCGAAGCGCATCGTCGGCCCGCTGTTCTCACGCTACCGCTCAGGCGATACTTACGGGGAGCATGTGGACGAGCCGCTCATGGGCGGCGTGCGCACCGACGTCTCGTTTACCTTGTTCCTGTCGGCGCCGGAGACCTATGAAGGCGGCGAGCTGATCATCTCGTCACCCGCCGGCGAGGATTCGGTCAAGCTGCCGGCGGGAAGCGCCATCGTCTATCCGTCGACGGCGCTCCATCGCGTGTCGCCGGTGACCAGTGGCGAGCGCCTGGCTGCCGCCGGATGGGTGCGCAGTTTCGTCAGGGATGCGGCGCACCGTGAGATGTTGTTCGATCTCGACACGGCGCGCCGCCAGATCTTTGAACGCGAGGGGTCGTCCACCACGTTCAATCTCGTCTCGAAATCGCTCGCAAACCTGATGCGGATGTGGAGCGACGACTGATCAGCCGCTAGTGGTCAGTCGCCGTTTCCGTTCCCGTTCACCTCGTCGGCAGGCGCAGCCTGGAGCTGGCCGTAGTTCTGCTCGCCGATGGTGTCGAGAAGCTGAAGCTGCGTTTCGAGGAAGTCGATATGGCCTTCCTCGTCCTGTAGCAGCTCCTCGAAGAGGTCCATGGACACGTAATCCTCTGCGGCATGGCAGATCTTGCGGCCCTGGATATACAGGTTCCGGGCTTCATGCTCTGCCGCCAGATCCGACTCGAGGACTTCCCGCAGGTTCTGGCCTATGCGAAGCGGAGCAAGCGTCTGCATGTTAGGGAAGCCGTCGAGGAAGATGATGCGCTGCACGAGCTTGTCCGCGTGCACCATCTCCTCCATGGATTCCTCGCGCTCCTTCTTGGCGAGCAGGGTGTAGCCCCAGTTCTCGGTCAGCCGATAATGAAGCCAGTACTGGTTGATGGCGGCCAGCTCGAGGCGCAGCGCCTCATTCAGCACGTCGATAACTTCCTGCTTGCCCTTCATGCGCACCTCCGTGAGCCGGGAATCGGTCTCACTTCAGATACCCGGTTGATTACTCTGCTGCAATCAACGCGGTGCGCCTCCGGTTCCGCTCCAGCCGTTTTTGGTCGAGCCGGATCAGCTTAACCTTGGCTGTTGCGCAGGCATCCGGCGATACGCGGCCTTCCCGCTCGAGCTTCTCGACCAGGGCATAAATAGTGGACACCGCAAGGGGAGCGCAGCCGCAGCAGGCCATCGATTTGGCCATGTGCCGGTAAACCACCCCCGGGGTGGGCAGCGGCGCGTTCGGCTGGGACAGGATCTCGATGAGTGCTTGCTCGATCTCGCGATCGGAGATGACGGCGCAGGAACAGATAATCACAACTCCCCCTCCCGACTGCGCCGCTGAGCCCATCCACTCCGCTCAGCCGCTCGGCGAGCAAACTCAATTCGCCGGCTACTCACATTGATCACGATCACCGTTCAGGTTCTACCGACAACAAAGCTCAACCACAACCGGCGCGTCAAGAACCTGGGATGACGCAGACTTTCACCGCAAAACGTCCTCACCGCCGCGCCACGGCAGTCAACCGATCGCTGGCCTTTCCGGTTCCGGCTTTGGCCGAGACCCGCTTGCTGCGGGCGGGCTTCTCCCGAGGCTGCAGCGCCGCGTCATAGCTGGAAGTGCGCGCCATTTCCTCCAATGTGTGCTGGTCGAGCACGCCGATGAATGCTTCCAGCGCGCTGTCCAGTACCCGGCTGATCGGCTGAGGCTTGCGACGCCCACTGGAAGAGGCCGCTTCATCGCCCTGGATAGCGACGTGCGTCACCTCGGTCGCACGCACGACATCGCCGATGCGGATCTCGGCCGGAGGACGTGCCAGCCGCACGCCGCCGTACCGGCCGCGGGCCGCTTTGAGGAATCCGGCGCGCGCAAGCAGGTGAACGATCTTGAAAACATTCTGCTGAGTCAGCTCGAGCTGGTCGGCGATTTCCGCGACTTTCACCAGCTCGCCACGCGCACGGGCGCAGTGGATGAGGATCCTGATGGCGTGGCTCGTCTGTTTCGTCAGGCGCATGGACTGGAACCCGAGGGGTCCTCTCCCAAGGTTGGGCCGACAGCTTAGCCGAGGCAGTCACAAAGGCATAGCACTTTTCTTTACGCGAAACATCAACAAATACGTCGCGGGCTCGTTCGAGCCCGCTGCTGCCTGGGACTTACCCCAACGATGCGGCGCAAGCGCCGCCAGTCGAGATTGCCGGATCCGGCAACGCACTCACGCGGGCTGCAACTACTTCTGGCGCGCAGCGCGGGAGCGTTGGATCAGGGCGATGCCACCCAACGCAAGCAGGCCGGCGCCGATGGGCCATGTGTGCGAAGGCCGATCTGCGGGCTCCAGGACTGCGACGATGTCGTAGCCGACCTCGAGCCCGATGCGCTTGGCATAGGAGCCGAACTGCACGTTCGTTACGCTGACCGTATCGCCAAGAGCCGTCACGCCAAGACCAATCTCCCGCAGCCGTTGAGCCGGCGGCTGCACTGGCCCCAGCGGGATATTGACCGTTTTCGTGATCTCGTCACCATTGATGTTATAGCCGGAAACCACGAACGTCAGGCGCTGGTTAGCCGGCGCCTCGGCAACGCGGCTCATGAATTCTTGCCCTGGCCGCTCCACGTAGCGGGGATAAAACTGGTCGATCCACCAGTCGGGCCTGAGAAGCGTGAAGCACACCAGTACGAGGACAGCAGATTCCCAAAGCCGCGAGCGCACGATGAACCAGTTCATCATGGCCGCCGAGAGCACCAGCACGGCGATGATCGAGGTGGTGACCGACAGTGCGCCTTCCCACCAGCTGTCGATGCCGATCAGCAGCAGTGCCGGGTTGAATATGAAGACGAACGGCAGGACGGCCGTGCGGAACGCGTAAACCGCGCCCTGCAGACCGGTCTTGATCGGGTCCTCTCTGGAAATCGCAGCCGCGGCGAAGGACGCGAGCCCCACCGGCGGCGTGATGTCGGCCATGATGCCGAAGTAGAACACGAACAGGTGCACCGCGATGAGCGGTATGGCGAGCCCCGCCTGCGCGCCGAGCTCCACGATCACGGGCGCCATCAGCGTCGCGACAAGGATGTAGTTCGCAGTCGTCGGAATGCCCATTCCCAGCACAAGGCTGACGATAGCGACCAGGAACAACATCAGCATGACGTTGCCGCCGGAGATGTACTCGACGAAGTCGGTCATCATCAGGCCGAGGCCGGTCAGCGTCACAGTGCCGACGACGATGCCCGCCGTCGCGGTCGCGACAGCGATGCTGATCATGTTGCGTGCGCCGCGTGCAAGTCCGTCGAACAGGTCGGCCGTGCTTGCACGCACAGCCTCGGCGATATCCGTCCGGCGGAACAGTGCAAGGAGCGGCTTGCGCGTGAGCGTGATCCCGATGATGGTCGTGCAGGCCCAGAAGGCTGACAGCCCGGGCGACATCTGCTCCACCATCAAACACCAGAGCAGCACGAACAGCGGCAGCAGGAAGTCGAGACCGGTACGCGTGACGTGCCACGCGCGTGGCAATCTGATGAGCGGCGAGCTGGGATCATCGAGCTGGAGGTCCGGATGACGAGAGGCGAACCAGACCGTTCCGATGTAAAGCAAAGCTCCCAGGCCGGCGAGCGGCCAACCGGCATTGTTGCCGAACATGGTCTGTACAGCGATGACGCCGTAGTACAGCACGCAAAGCGTGATGATGATGCTCGTGATGCCGATGCCGCTGCGCAGCAGGCGGATCCTGGTTGGCACCTCCTCGCGCGGCAGCGGCGTAGCGCCGAGCTTCAGCGCTTCAAGATGCACAATGTACAGAAGCGCGATGTACGAGGCGACAGCGGGCAGCAGCGCGTGCTTGACGATCTGAGAGTACGGGATGCCGACGTACTCCACCATCAAAAATGCAGCCGCACCCATCACAGGCGGCATGATCTGCCCATTGACGGAGGAGGCAGCCTCGATAGCGCCGGCTTTGACGCCGGAGATGCCGGTCCGCTTCATCAGCGGAATCGTGAAAATGCCCGTTGAGACCACATTCGAGACGGACGATCCCGAGACGACACCGTTCAGCGCCGATGAGACGACGGCGACCTTGGCCGGGCCGCCGCGCAGATGGCCAAGCAGAGCGACGGCAATCTGCGTCATCCAGTTGCCAGCGCCGACCTTGTCGAGCAGCGTCCCGAACAGCACGAACAGGAACACGAAGCTCGTCGAAACACCGAGTGCCACGCCGTAGACGCCTTCGGTGACGAGCCACTGGTGATTGAGGAATTTGCTGAGCGAGGCGCCCTTGTGCTGGAGCACCTCGGGCATGTACGGCCCGACGAAAGTGTATGTGATGAACACGGTCGCCACGACGACCATGGGGAAGCCAAGAGAGCGGCGCGTGGCCTCCAGCAGGAGGAGTATTCCCGCTCCTGCCGTGATGAGATCGATCATGATCGGCTGGCCGGGCCGGAGGGCCAGCTCGCGATAGAACAGGAAGAGATATGAGCCAGCGAACGCCCCCGCGAGCGCCAACGCCCAATCGAGATAAGGAATGCGCTGCCGCGGCGATGACTTCAGCGCCGGATAGAAGGTGTAGGCCAGAAAGAGCGCAAAGCCGAGGTGGACGGCGCGTGCCTCAGTGTCATTGAGAATGCCGACGCCGAAGATGAACGGCAGCGGCGAGGCGTACCAGAGCTGAAACAGCGACCAGGCAATCGCGACGCCGACGAGCAGCTTGGCCGTCAACCCGACGGGTTCCCGGCCGCCAGTATCGGATTCTGCGACCAGCCTTTCGAGCTCTTCCAGCTCTGCTTGAGATTTCTGCTCGTCAGGCATTGCAGAATCCGGTGCCGTTCGCATGTTCAGCCTACGCCTTTATAGCATCCGACCGGAAACGCGATAGTGCGCCTCCGGTCGGACAAGTTACCCAAACGGGTCTTATTTCACCCAGCCCTTCTCCTTGTAATACTTCAGCGCGCCATCATGGAGCGGCGCGGAAAGGCCGTTCTTGACCATGTCCGCCGGGTCGAGGTGGGCGAACGCCGGGTGCAGCCTCTTGAACTCGTCGAAGTTCTCGAACACCGCTTTCACGAGCTCGTAGACGGTCTCCTCGGAAGCCGCCGTCGAAGCAACGAGCGTGGCGAGCACGCCGTAGGTCTGCGTCGGCTCATCGTTGCCGGCATAGAGGCCAGCCGGAATGGTCGCCTTGGCGAAGTACGGATGCTCCTCGACCAGCTTGTCGATGACCGGCCCCGTCAGCGGAACGAGCTTGGCGCCGCAGGTCGTCACCGGGTCCTGGATGTTCGCGGAGGGGTGGCCGACCGCGTAGAAGAAGCCGTCGATCTTGTTGTCGCACAGCGCCGGGCCGTGCTCGTCGGCCTTCAGCTCGGAAGCGAGCGAGAAGTCGCTCGGGCTCCAGCCCATGGCTGCCAGAAGCTGCTCCATCGAGGCGCGGGTGCCCGAGCCCGGGTTGCCGATGTTGAAGCGCTTGCCCTTGAAGTCCTCGAACGACTTGGCGTTCAATTCAGCGCGGGCGAGCACCGTGAACGGCTCGGGATGCACGGAGAACACGGCCCGCAGCTCCCCGAACGCACCGTCCTTCTCGAACGTGCCGACGCCCTTCAGCGCGTTGAAGTGCACGTCAGACTGCACCATGCCGAAGTCGAGGTCGCCCGTGCGAATGGCATTGATGTTGTAGGCCGAGCCGCCGGTGCTCTCCACCGAGCAGCGGATGCCGTGCGACTTGCGGTCCTTGTTGAGCAGGCGGCAGATCGCGCCGCCGGCGGCATAGTAGACGCCCGTGACGCCACCAGTGCCGATGGTCACGAACTTCTGCTGGGCGGCGGCGGGGCCAGCCAGCAGGCCGATTGCGGCCACTGCAGATGCGAAAATACTGACTCGTTTCATGCGAGTGCTCCCTTGTTGACGCGGGTTGAAGCCTAATTGCCGGTTAGCGACTTGAGCGCTGCGTCCACGGCATCGCCGAACCGTTCGACGATCCGATCGATGTCACTGCTCGTCACGATGAACGGTGGTGCGAGCATGTTGTGGTCCCCCTGCCTGCCGTCGATGGTGCCCGGCATGGCGTAGCACGCCAGCCCACGGGCCATGGCCTCCTGCTTGACCCGGGCGTTGAGGGAAAAAGCCGGGTCGAATGGCGTTTTTGTGGAACGGTCGCGCACATACTCGACCGCCCAGAACAGACCGCGGCCGCGGATGTCGCCGACGTGATGATGATTGGCGAAGCGCTCCTTGAGGCGACGCTCCAGCCGTTCGCCCTGTTGGCGCACGTTGTCGAGCAGGTTCTCCTTCACGATCGTCTCCTGCACGGCGAGCGCGGCGGCGCACGCCACCGGGTGGCCCATGTAGGTGTGGCCGTGCTGGAAATAGCCGCTGCCATCCCGGAATGCTGCGTAGATCTCCTTGGAGAGCAGTACCGCGCCGATGGGCTGATAGCCAGCGCCCAGGCCTTTCGCAATAGCCATCAGGTCGGGCGCAATGCCCTCTTGCTCGCAGGCGTGCAGTGTGCCCGTGCGCCCCATGCCGGACATCACCTCATCGAGGATCAGGAGGATGCCGTAGCGATTGCAGATGTCCCGCACGCGCCGGAAATAGCCAGGTGGCGGTGTCGTGCAGCCTTGCGTGGCACCGCCGACCGTCTCAGCAACGAAGGCCATGACGGTCTCAGGGCCAAGCTCGCGGATCTTGGCTTCGAGCTCATCGGCAAGCCGCTGGCCGTAGTCTTCCAAAGTCTCGTCATCCTGCAACTCGCGGTAGGCATAGGGCGGCGAAACGTGATGGCTTTCGAAAAGCAGCGGCGCGAACTGCTGCCGCCGCAAGGCATTGCCGCCCACAGCCAGCGCACCGAGCGTATTGCCGTGATAGCTCTGCCGGCGCGCGATGAAGTGGCGCCGCTGCGGCTGGCCACGCTCGACGAAATACTGGCGGGCCATCTTCAGCGCCGCTTCCACGGCTTCGGAACCGCCGGAAACGAAATAGGCATGCGACATGCCCTCCGGCGCATGCTCGATGAGATTGTCCGCCAGCCGCTCCGCCGCCTCGGTGGTGAAGAACGAGGAGTGCGCGTAGGCGAGCTTGTCGAGTTGCGCCTTGATGGCCTCGTTGATGGCTGGGTGGCCATGCCCCAGGCATGACACCGCCGCGCCTCCCGACGCGTCGATGTAGGCCTTGCCGTTGCTATCGAAAATCTCGATACCGCGGCCTTCGACGGCTGTGGGCACGCTGCCATGAATGCGCCGATGCAGGATGCGGCTGGTGTGTTCGCTCATGTCCTACGTCTTCTCGATGGGTTGTGGTTCGTGTAGCTGCCGAGGCGATCGAAAAGAAGCTCGGCTTTGGCAATGGCGTCAACGGCCTCCTGTCCACGCCCCGCCGCGACCAGCGCCGCCAGGCATTCGACCACGAGAAAGGCCGGTGTCATCGTTTGGAGGAAGGAAGGCGTTTCGGTCGGCACGACGATCGAGACCGTTGCATGCCGCGCGATGGGAGCCGCGCGGCTGTCGGTGACCGCGATGACCCGCACGCCACATTCGGCGGCATACGCTACGGCGTCAACCGTCAAGGTTGTATACGGCGCGATCGAGAGCGCCACAAGCGCATCGGCCGGCGAAAGCTCGCCCAAGGCATCGAGGCCAATGCCGCCCGCCTGGTCGAGCAACCGTGTCGCCTCTCCGATGAGCGACATGAGGTAGGAGCCGAGGAACATGGGCGCAAAGCCCGAGCGCGCCCCGACCCAGCACACCCGATCGCTGCACTGGATGATGTCTGCGGCCTGGCCCATGGCGGCCAGGGTGTCTGGCTGGCACAACGTCTTCAGATGCCCGGATACGACAGCCAGTGTATCGGTGATGAGGGCGCTGTCCCCGTCAAGATCGCGGCGCGCGCGCAGCCCTTCTGCGCGCTCCCGAAACGGAACCGTGCGGGCGCGTACTGCGTCGGTAACGAGCGCCCGCAGATCGCTGAATCCATCGTAGCCCAGCCGCTGGGCCAGCCGCGTCATGGTTGCCGGAGTGACATTCGCGCGGCGGGCCGCCTCCCGCATGGAGAGAAAGGCGACGTCGTCACGGTGATCAAGAAGCCAGCGCGCGGCGGCCTGGAGCTGCGGGGGCAGCCCATCGTAGGCCGACAACAAACGGTCCTCGATCGCACTGGACGTCATGGCGAGACTACACCACGAACCCCGGCCGTCTGCAACACTCGTTTCAGATTTGGCTCGCCAGTTCTGATTGTTACATCCGTATGTCAACTATACGAGCGAGGCATGTCGACCCGGCATTCCCTATGCTTGATTTTGCCGCTGGTCTGCTTTTCCGGCTGGACCTATGTAAACTTGAAGCCAAGTGATAGCCGGCCAGTCCCGCTCGGGAGCGAAGGTCGATGGACTTCATATTCATGCTGACGCACCGGGACTGCACGATCGAAGCCCCGCTCCAGGTGCTCGAGGTGGTCAGGCCCTTGGGGTTGCGTCACATCGGCTTCAAGGACGTCGGCGCCTCTCAGTACGACCTGGCAAAGCTGACAGAAGCCATTCAGGCCGCGGGAGCGGTTTCGTGCATGGAGGTCGTCTCGACCGATCGGGAGGCCTGCCTCCGCTCCGCGCGGCTCGCCCGTGATCTGGGCGTCGACCATCTTCTGGGCGGAACGCAAGTCGACGAGATCCTGTCCATCCTCGACGGCAGTCGGACTCGCTACTTCCCCTTCCCAGGACGGCCAGTCGGGCACCCGACGCGGCTCGCCGGCACGCCGATCGAGATCGAGGCGCAGTGCCGTGCGTTCGCAGAGAAGGGCTGCCCGGGCGCTGACCTCCTGGCGTATCGCGCGACAGAGGCCGATCCGCTCGCGCTCGTCGCTGCGGCGCGGCGGGGTCTCGGGCCAGGTGGCTATCTGATCGTGGCCGGGGCGGTAAACGCGCCAGAGCAGATCAGAGCGCTGAAGAGCGCGGGTGCTGATGCATTCACCATCGGCTCCGCGGTTTTCGACCGGACGTTCAAGCCGGGCGCTCCGTCCATCCTGGATCAGCTGGCAGCCATTCTCGCAGCGTGCGAAGACCTCGATGTCGTTGAAAGCTCTTGACCTTTCATGAGCCAAGCGCCTTGAAGACGCCGAGCTCATACACTTCCACAACCCCAACTTCGATGAGGAGCCGCGATCTCCATGCGCGCGGTGGCAGAGTTTCCGAGAGAGGCGCGCCGTCAGGTCCGCGCCGTGCTTACCGATATTGACGATACGCTGACGGAGGAGGGGCGCCTTCCGTCAATCGCCTACAGCGCAATGGCGCGCCTCAAGGCTGCCGGCCTCGCGGTCGTGCCGGTCACTGGCCGGCCCGCAGGCTGGTGCGATCTCATTGCCCGGCAGTGGCCGGTCGACGGCGTCGTCGGCGAGAACGGCGCGTTCTATTTCCGCTACGATGATGCACGGCGCGTCATGATCCGCCGCTACGCCAAAAGCTCCGAAGAGCGGCAGCAGGACCAGCGCAAGCTCGACGCCATCCGAGAGGCCGTTCTGGCCGAAGTACCCGGCGCTGCTGTCGCGGCCGACCAAAGCTACCGCGAGGCCGATCTCGCCATCGATTTCTGCGAGGACGTACCGCCGCTGGCGCAGGAAAGCGTTGCGCGGATCGTTTCGATCTTCGAGCGGTTCGGCGCAACGGCCAAGGTATCCTCGATACACGTGAACGGCTGGTTCGGCACCTACGACAAGTTGACGACGAGTTGCCGTTTCCTCCGTGAGGAGCTTGACCTCGATGCCGAGGCGGCAGCCGAGACGATCGTCTTTGTCGGCGACAGTCCGAACGATGCGCCGATGTTCGGGTTCTTTCCGAACGCGGTCGGCGTCGCCAACGTGCTGAGATTCAAGGACGCGTTGAGCGC
The DNA here is from genome assembly GCA_041687075.1 of Hyphomicrobiaceae bacterium. Taxonomy (GTDB): domain Bacteria; phylum Pseudomonadota; class Alphaproteobacteria; order Rhizobiales; family Hyphomicrobiaceae; genus ZC4RG25. Next base: position 27,077 of record JAWLCO010000022.1, read on the forward strand.
CGCACCCCGCTGGGTAACATCACAGCCTTCGGCCCGTGGATTTGCTGAGCTGGCCGACCTTCTGCTGGAGGTGCGGGGATGACCCTCGATGCTGCAGCCCCGGCGCAGTCGTTCGATCTGGCGATCATCGGTGGCGGCATCAACGGATGCGGGATTGCGCGAGACGCAGCGGGGCGCGGGCTCCGCGTGGCGCTGTTCGAGAAGGACGACCTGGCGAGCGGTACGTCGAGCGCCTCGACCAAGCTCATCCACGGCGGCCTGCGCTATCTGGAGCATTACGAATTTCGCCTCGTGCGGGAGGCGCTGATCGAGCGCGAGGTGCTGTGGGCACTTGCACCGCACATCATCCGGCCGATGCGCTTCGTGCTGCCGCATCACCCGGCGATGCGGCCGGCATGGTTCCTGCGGCTGGGCCTCTTCGTCTACGACCACCTCGGCGGACGCAAAGCGCTGCCCGGCACGCGAACGCTCTCGCTGACCGATGATCCTGCCGGCGCGCCATTGAAGCCCGGTCTTTTCACCCGCGCGTTCGAGTACTCCGACTGCTGGGTGGACGATGCCCGGCTCGTTGCCCTGAATGCGCGCGATGCGGCCGATCGCGGTGCGGTCATCCGCACCCGATGCATCGTCGAGAAGGCAGATCGACGGGCGGACAGATGGACTATCACCGCCAAAGACCGGCGGACTGGCAGAGCCGAGATCATGGAGGCGCGCGCACTTGTCAACGCGGCCGGCCCATGGGTCGATCTCGTCAATGAGCATCTGAATCCGCGTGCGGCTCGGCCCCGCGTCCGGCTCGTGCGCGGCGCCCACATCGTCGTGCCGCGGCTGTTCGATCATGATCGCGCCTACATCCTCCAGAATGCCGACAAGCGGATCGTCTTCGCCATCCCGTACGAGGACCAGTTCACACTGATCGGCACCACCGATTGCGACCACACCGGCAGCATCGAAGACGTCGGCGCCTCGGCCGAGGAGATCGCCTACCTCTGCAAGTCCATCTCCGCCTATTTCGCCAAGCCGGTTCGGCCGGGCGACGTGGTCTGGAGTTACGCAGGCGTGCGCCCACTGGTCGACGATGGCGCGGAAGCAGCGCAGGCGGCGACGCGCGATTATCGTCTGGAGATCGAGGCAGACGGCGGAGCACCACTCCTTTCCGTGCTCGGCGGCAAGATCACCACGTACAGGCGGCTTGCAGAAGAGGCCCTGGCGTTGCTCGGCCCGCATCTGCCGGGGCTCGAGGGACGCGAATGGACGCGCACGGCGGCGCTCCCCGGCGGCGACTTTCCGGTCGACGGCCTGCCAGAGCTGGTCTCGTCACTGGCGGCCCGGCACCCGGGTTTCGATAGACCATATCTCGAACGGCTGGCTCAAGCGTACGGCACCCGCGCCCAACGTATCCTCGGCGACGCCCGCACGCCGGATAATCTCGGGCAAGACTTCGGCGGCGGGCTTCGCGAAGCCGAAGTGCGCTATCTCATGCGCGAGGAATGGGCGGAAACGGCGGCCGATATCATCTGGCGCCGGTCAAAGCTGGGGCTTCGGATGAACCCGGAGCAGATCGCCCGTCTCGACGAATGGCTCGCCAGGATGCCTGCGGGGGCAGAAAGTCTCCCCCGCTAGAGCACTCAGCCTCTCACGACCCTGCTCTCGGGCTCCGTCCATGTGAAAAGCGGCACGATGATTGCGAAAACGCCCAGTATCACGTGCGGCCAGTAGACGACTTCTGCGAACCCGAAGAGCCAGGGCGAAATGACGAGCAGGGCACCGCTAAAGATGTCGATGCCCAAATGCGTTCTTATCGGAATAATCTTCGCAACTGACAGCTCGTAGTCGGTCAGCAGGCTCATGCCGATGACAACGATACCCAGAATCGTCGGCACCCATTGCCCGGCACCGCCCGTCGCAAACCCGAACAGGTAGGGTGCAGCGATCAGAAGCACGCCGAACAGGTAGTCGATCACGGCATGAACCCGGGTCGGGATGACTCGCATGGCCCGCGCCCTTCATTGCTCCTTACAAGGCAACCTGCGTGCCGACGCTCAGTTCCGGACCGCTATGGCACCATCGGGCAGGCTGCCAGCCGTCGACGCGCCGGAACGCAGGGCCCGGCACGCGGTTCATCATGCTGATGCACCGCAGTTTCTGGAGAAGCGACTATGACCGACGTCCGTGACGTTTTTGTCGCCGGCCTGCGCGACGCCTATGCGATGGAGAAGCAGGCCAAGGACATGATGGACAGCCAGGCCAGCCGGCTTGAGGACTATCCCGAGCTGCAGTCCCGCGCAGCAGAGCACGCCCGCGAGACGGAGATGCAGCTAGACCGGCTACGTCAGTGCCTCGAGATGATCGGCGAGTCACCATCTGCTATCAAGGATTTCGGCACCCGGGCAATGGCCACCCTTCAGTCGATGGCGAGTTCGGCATCGACCGATGAGCCGATCAAGGAAACCCTGAGCGGCTACGCCTTCGAGCATTTCGAGATCGCCTCCTACCGGAGTCTGATCGCCTTCGCCAGGCAGCTCGGCGAGCAAAGGATGATCCCGCTTTTGGAAGACAGCCTGCGCGAAGAGCAGCAGATGGCAAGCTGGGTCGGCGACCATATCGAGAGCGTGACCGAGCAGTTCACCAGCCAGGCGAGCGCCAGCGCCTGACAGATCAGCGCCGCGCCCGGTTGGGAAGCGGCGCTCGATCCTTTCATTTCTTCGGTTCACCAGGCACGGCCCGGCCGGCCATGTGGGCCGGCACGTCACTCGCGGGGAAGGACTCGATCGAGCCCTCGTCGGCGTCAACATCATCGGCGGCCACTTTCTGCACACGAACCTGAGCGGGCATTTTCCCCGCCGCCGGCCTTTCCTCCTTGCCGCTGAGCAGCTGCCGCAGAACGAGCTGCAGGATCCCGCCGTGGCGGTAGTAGAGCACCTCCTGCGGTGTATCGATGCGCGCGATTGCCTCGAAGGTGTCCTGCGTTCCGTCCTCGCGCTGCACCCGGACGGTCAGGTTGCGGCTGTCCGCAAAACAGTTCGCGACTCCATCGGTGATCCCCTCGATGGCGAAGGTTTCCTTGCCGGTCAGTTTGAGGCTCCCGATCGACTGGCCCGGCATGAACTGCAGCGGCAGGATACCCATGCCAATGAGGTTCGACCGGTGAATGCGCTCGAAGCTTTCGGCGATGACCGCCTTCACACCCTGCAGGTGCGGCCCCTTTGCTGCCCAGTCGCGGCTCGAGCCGGACCCGTACTCCTTGCCGGCCAGGATGACGAGCGGGGTCCCCTGCTCGACGTATTTCTGCGAGGCCTCGTAGATCGTCATCACCTCGCCGGTCGGCAGATAGGTCGTGAAGCCTCCCTCCGTACCAGGCGCGAGGCGGTTGCGAATGCGTACGTTCGCGAATGTCCCCCGCACCATCACCTCGTGATTGCCGCGCCGGGCGCCATAGGAGTTGAATTCCTTGGGCTGTACGCCACGACCAATGAGGTATTGCCCCGCCGGTGAATCGGCACGAATGCTGCCGGCTGGAGAGATATGGTCCGTCGTCACACTGTCGCCGAGCAGCGCCAGCACGCGGGCCCCGGTAATCTCCGGCACACTCGCTGGCGCCTCACGCGACATCTCCATGAAGAAGGGCGGATGCTGGATGTAGGTCGAGTCGGGGTTCCAGTCGTAGAGATCCCCCGTTGGCGCCTGCAGCGACTTCCACTGGTCGTCACCATCGAAGATGCGGGCATAGTTCTCCCGATACATCTCCGAAGTGATCGCGCTGCTGATGGTTTGCCGGATTTCGTCCTGCGTCGGCCAGATGTCGCGCAGGTACACAGGCTGCCCGTTGGGGTCGTGCCCGAGCGGCTCCGCCTCCATGTCGATGTCGATCCGCCCCGCTATCGCGAAGGCAACCACAAGCGGCGGCGACATCAGATAGTTGGCCCGCACCTCCGAGTGGATGCGTCCCTCGAAGTTGCGGTTGCCGGACAGTGCCGAGGCGACGACGAGCCCATTGCGCTGGATGGCGTCCGAAATCTCAGGCAGCAACGGTCCCGAGTTTCCGATGCAGGTCGTGCAGCCGTAACCCACGAGGTTGAAGCCGAGCGCCTCCAGGAATGGCGTCAGCCCGGCCCGGTCGTAGTACTCCGTGACGACCCGCGATCCGGGCGCCAGTGACGTCTTCACCCACGGGCGCCGCTGCATGCCGCGCTCGACGGCCTTTTTCGCGAGCAGACCGGCGGCCATCATCACCGAGGGGTTGGAGGTGTTCGTGCAGCTCGTGATCGCCGCGATGACCAGCGAGCCGTGGCGCAGTTCCTTGCCGAGGCCGTCTCCCGGGGGCAGCACCTGAGGCATGTCCTTCGCCGAGCCTTCTCCCCAGACGCCGACCCTGCCGCCGTTGGAGGTCTTGTCCGCAGCGCTTTTCTGCGTGGGCGGTGGCTCTGGTGGCAACAGGGAGGGCAGCGAATCCTGGAAGGCCTGCTTTGCCATGCGCAGCGGAATACGGTCCTGGGGCCGCCCCGGGCCGGCAATGCTGGGCTCCACCGTCGAGAGATCGAGCTCCAGCGTGTCCGTGAAGGCGGGTTCCGGGGCGTTGAGGTCGTGAAAGAGCCCCTGTTCCTTCATGTAGGCTTCGACCAGCGCGACCTGCTCGTCCGATCGGCCCGTGAAGCGCAGGTAGTCCAGCGTCAGCTCGTCGACCGGGAAGATGGAGCAGGTGGAGCCGTACTCCGGCGACATGTTGCCGATGGTGGCGCGATCCGTGACCGGGACGTTCCGCACGCCGGGGCCGTAGAATTCGACGAACCGTCCCACGACGCCCTTCCGGCGCAGCATCTGGGTGACCGTCAGCACGAGGTCGGTGGCGGTCGCACCCTCGCGCAGCTCGCCGTGGAGGCGGAAACCGATAACATCGGGAATCAGCATCGAGATCGGCTGGCCAAGCATCGCCGCCTCGGCTTCGATGCCGCCGACACCCCAGCCGAGCACGCCGAGGCCGTTGACCATCGGCGTATGGGAATCCGTACCGACCAGCGTGTCGGGGTAGGCCAGCGGCTTTTCCGTTTCTGGAGGCACGTCGCCTTCGCGCGCACCGAATACGACGCGCGCCAGATACTCCATGTTGACCTGGTGGCAGATGCCGCCATTCGGCGGGCTGACACGGAAGTTGCGGAAGGCCTGCTGCCCCCACTTCAGAAAGGCGTAGCGCTCGCCGTTGCGCTGGTAATCGAGCTCCTGGTTGATGCGCATGGCATCCGGGCGGGCGAACGCATCGGCCTGGATCGAATGATCGATGACCAGCTCCAGCGGCTGCAGCGGATTGATCTTTGCCGGATCGCCGCCGAGCCGGGCCATCGCATCCCGCATCGCTGCGAGATCGACAATGGCGGGAACGCCGGTGAAGTCCTGCATCAGCACGCGGGCCGGGGCAAAGGCGATTTCCTTCTGGCCATCCGCCTGCGGCTTCCAGCTGGCCAGCGCCTCGATGTCCTCTCTATCGACGGTCGACCCGTCCTCGTTCCGGAGCAGGTTCTCGAGCAGTATGCGCAGCGAGTACGGAAGGCGATCGACGTCGAAGCCCTGCTGTCGCAGCTTACCCAGGCTGAAGTAGACATATGTTCTGTCGCCGACGCGAAGCTCGGAAGCAGTGCGGAAACTGTCCATGAAAACGCTCCCTTCCTGAACCGGCTGCTCGCGAGCTATGCGCGAGGAGCTCAGCCAATGGACCCCGGAGTCGAACAGGCAGCCGCCACCTCGAAGGATATCGCGGGCTGCCCGAGTTTGCCTGCCGGCGCAGAGCGCCAGAAATGCCGCGGTATTCTAGCTCATCCGTTCAGGCACGGTTTGCGCCAGAACAAGCCGGGCGCATCAAACGAGATCACCCTCCGCGTTGCCACATGCACAACGCGTGCGGCGAGGAGAAATCACCGTCACCGGCTAGCCAATTGAACCAGCCGCAAACCCAAGAGGTTCCCGCCTGGGCAAGCCCCCGGCAGCTGCGAGCCGGATGACGCCGCGGTAGAAATCCTGCGCCCGTCCGGATATCACGTCTGCTGACGTCAGCGGGCAATCACCAGCCAGGGGGAGCCAAACATGATGAAGCGCCGTCTCGGGGCGAACGGCCCGAACGTTTCCGCAGTCGGGCTCGGATGCTGGAGCTTCGCCGGCGCCTACGGCCCGACGACGGAAGCAGAAAGCCACGCAACCTTGGCCCGCGCCCTGGAGCTCGGAGTCGACTTTCTGGATACGGCCGACGTTTATGGCCATGGCGTCAGCGAGGAAGTCATCGGCAGCTTCCTGAAGCAGAACCCATCAGCAAAGGTCGTGATCGCCACGAAAGGCGGCATCAAGCGCCGGCCCGGCTCCACGGAACGGGCATTCGACAACACCCCCGAGTATCTCCGCTCTGCCCTGGAGAACTCGCTGCGCCGCCTCGGGCGGGATTACGTCGACCTCTATTATGTCCACCGCCGCGATCAGAGCCGGCCCGTGGAAGAGGTCGCCGAGACGCTGGCCGGCTTCGTGAAGGAGGGCAAGATCGGCGGGTTCGGCTTTTCTGAAATCGCGCCCGCTACGCTCAGGCGTGCCCATGCCGTCCATCCGGTGACGGCCGTGCAGAGCGAGTACTCGCTGTGGTCGCGACTGCCGGATCTGGGGATGATCGAAACCTGCCGTGAGCTGGGCGTCGCCTTCGTTCCGTTCAGCCCGCTCGGCCGGGGCTTCCTGACCGGCACCGTGACACAGACGGACGGGTTCGAGCCGACCGACTTCCGCAAGCCCAACCCGCGTTTTCTCGAGCCCCACTTCTCCCTCAATTGCAAGGCGCTGGAGCCCTTCCTGGCACTCGCGAGCAGCTATGACGTCTCCCCAGGACAGCTCGCGCTGGCGTGGGTGCTGGCGCAGGGCGATCACCTCATTCCGATCCCCGGCACACGGTCGGTGATGCATCTGGAGGAGAACGCCACCGCAGCCTCGATCTCCCTCAATGCAGAGCAGATTGCCGCCATAGAGCGCGCCCTGCCCCGCGGCTTCGCGCATGGCGACCGCTACTCGGAGAAGCAGTGGATCGGCGCAGAGCGGTACGGGTAAGCCTCGTCACCAGAACCGCAGCCTGACCGGCGTCAGGCTCAGCGGGTCCGACACGTCGCGGACGCGCACGCCCGGCCGCTCCTTTGCAAGCTGTGCCTCGCGGCGGGTGATGTAGGCGGCCGAGCTGAAGATGATGAGCGCACCGACCCAGGTCCACAGGTCGGTGGTCTCGCCGAGGAGCAGGTAGCCCGCAGCAACCGCAAACGGCAGGCGCGAGAACTCGAAGGTGAAGACGAGCGAGGCATCCATCGACGCAAAGCCTCGCAACAGGGCGACGTGGCCGAGCACAGCGCACAGCCCAAGCCCAATGAGGTAGGGCCAGACGGCGAGCGGCGGCCACTGCCAGACGAACAGCGCAGGAATGAGGGAGATCGGCGTCGCCCAGAGATTGGTGATGAAGACGATCTTGTCGGGATCGTCCTCTGCCGTCATCTGCTTCAGCAGTGGTCCGACAATGCCCGCGGTGAGAGCCGAGAAGAGCGCCAGCATCTGCCCCAAACCGAAGCCCACGCCACCGGGCCGCAGGATGATCAGCGCTCCAACGAATCCGATCACCAGCGCCGTCCAGCGCCGGGCACGCACCACTTCGCCGAGCCAGAACACCGCGAACATGGTCGCAAACAATGGTGCCAGGAAGCCCACCGCCGTCAGCTCACCCAGCGGAATGAGCGACAGCGCCGAGAACCAGGTCATCATCGAAATGAACGCGAGCCCCACGCGCACGCCGTAGAGCCGGAACTGCGTCGAGAAGGCCAGCGACGGGCCGCGCCAATGCAAGAGCGGCAGCATCAGGAACAGGCAGAAGAAGTTGCGGAAGAAAATGACCTGCAGCGGGTCGATGCCCGCCTGCATGGCGAATTTTCCGAACGTACCCAGGCCGGCGAAGGTCGCCATGGCGATCGTCACCCAGATGGCGCCCGCCACCGGATCGTTGCGCTTGCCTGCCTTGCCACTGGCGCGCAGGCGCGTACCCAGCCCGGCGAAGTTCTGGCCGAATGACGACAACCGTTTCTTTTCCTCTGCGCATCTGCTGGAGGGGGTCTTGAAGATGCGCCCGAGCGGCTGGCAATGACAAGGCTGTTGGGCCGGAGCGCATGTCAGTTATGCTTCCGCGGCCTAACGGCTGGACGGCGGCGCGGGTGTAGGCCACTCTCCGGCGCGAAATGAAGTCATCTACCGGGGAACATGCGATGAGCGGAAACGGATCGGCAGGGTCCAGATCGGGCGCCATCGGGCGCGCGCGCAATTATCTTGAAAGCGGATCCTTCGAGTCCGATCTTGCGCGCCGGGTCGCGTACCGGACGGAGAGCCAGCTTCTGCCGGAGAGCCTTCCGCAACTCGAGGCTTATCTGCGCGAGGAGATGGAGCCCGCGTTCGCACGCATGGGCTTCACCTGCCGCATCTATCCGAACCCGGTCGCCGGCCAGGGACCCGTATTGCTCGCCACCCGCATCGAGGACCCGAGCCTGCCCACCGTGCTCGGCTATGGCCATGGCGATGTGGTCCGCGGGCTCGAAGAGCAGTGGAGCAAGGGCAAGGGTCCGTGGGTCACCGCACGCGATGGCGACCGGCTCTACGGACGCGGCACGGCGGACAACAAGGCGCAGCACACCATCAACATGGCGGCGATGCTGGCCGTAATGGAGGAGCGCGGCGGCCGGCTCGGCTTCAATGCCAAGTTCATGATCGAGATGGGCGAGGAGGCTGGCTCGAAGGGGCTCAAGGAGCTGGTCGAAGCCCACCCCGAGGACTTCGCTTCCGACGTGCTGATCGCGTCTGACGGCCCGCGCACGCGGCCGGAGCGCCCCTCGCTCAATCTCGGCTGCCGGGGCACGATCAACTTCGATCTCATCTGTGAGCTCAGGGAAGGGGGGCATCACTCCGGCAACTGGGGCGGCCTGCTCGCCAACCCGGCCATCGTTCTCGCCAATGCCCTCTCGACCATCGTCGGGCCGACCGGCGAGCTGCTGGTCAAGGAGCTGAAGGCGCCGGCCATGTCGCAGGCCGTTCGTGATGCGCTCGCCGACGTGGAGATCGAGGGCGGTGAGAATGGCCCGCAGATCGACGAATGGTGGGGTGAACCGGATCACACGCCAGCCGAGCGGGTCTATGGCGCGAATGTTTTCAACGTGCTTGCGATCGGCGCCGGCATGCCGGGCCGGCCGGTCAATGCCATTCCGCCGAGCGCCGTCGCCAACTGCCAGCTCAGGTTCGTCGCGGGCACCGATGTCGCTGGGGTCCGGCCTGCGCTGGAGCGGCACTTGCGCGAGAAGGGCTTCGATACCGTCCGCGTGACCGATCCGCCAGCGGCCAACGACGGCAGCTTTCCCGCAACGCGCACGGAGCCTGACGATCCGTGGGCCGTCTGGGCGGTCAATTCGATTCAGCGCACGTCGAACCGCAAGCCCGCCGTGGTCCCGCAGATGGGCGGCTCGATCTGCAACGACATCTTCACCGACGTGCTCGGCATGCCAACGCTATGGGTGCCGCATTCCTATGGTTCATGCTCGCAGCACGCACCGGATGAGCACATCCTCATGTCGGTCTCGCAGAGCGCGCTCGAGCTGATGGCCGGGCTCTACTGGGACCTTGGCGAGCCCGGAGCGCCGGTGCGGTCCTGAACGGACCCGTACCGACCGCAAATCGCAACACTCGTGAGAAGGTATCCTCCCCCGATGACCGAACCCTGCGATCTTTCCGCAGTCGAAGCCCGCCGGCTGATCGGCAACAAGAAGCTCTCCCCCGTCGAGCTGCTCGACAGCTGCCTGAAGCGCATCGCCAGCGTCAATCCGGCGCTCAACGCCATCGTGGCGATGGACCAGCAGGGCGCAAAGCAGGCCGCCAAGGCCGCCGAGCAGGCGGTGATGCGAGGAGATGACCTCGGCCTGCTCCATGGACTGCCGATCGGCATCAAGGACCTTCAGGCGACGGGTGGACTGAAAACGACGTGGGGCTCGCTGATCTACAAGGACCACGTGCCGGAAGAGGACGAGGCAACCGTCGCCAACCTCCGGGATCAGGGCGCGATCATCCTGGCCAAGACGAATACGCCCGAGTTCGGCGCAGGCGCCAATACGAAAAACCGGGTCTATGGCGCGACCGGGAATCCGTTCGATCCGGACAAGACCTGTGCCGGCTCATCCGGCGGCTCTGCGGTCGCGCTCGCGACGGGCATGCTGCCTCTGGCAACCGGCTCCGATTACGGCGGCAGCCTCCGCACCCCGGCCGCGTTCTGCGGTGTCAGCGGGTTCCGCCCCTCGCCAGGCGTGGTTCCGGGTCCGGAGCGGTCGAGCGCGCTCAGCCCGTTCTCGGTGAACGGGCCGATGGGCCGCTCCACCGCGGACCTGCACCTGCTGCTCAAGGCGCAGGTCGATCTCGACAAGCACGACCCGTTCTCCAGTGATGACGCTCTGCGCATTCCGGAAGAGCTGCCGCACATCGACCTCGGCGGTTTGCGCGTGGCGATCTCGACCGATCTTGGCTGCGCCCCGATCGACAAGGAGATTCGCCGCATTTTCCAGGAGCGCCTGGGCTCGTTCCGCCACGTCTTCGCGGAGGCGGAGGACCGAGACCCGGACCTCGGCCCGGTGCATGACGTGTTCGAGATTCTTCGCGGGGTCTACTTCGTCGGCGCCCATCGCGAGCGGCTGGAGAAGCATCGTGACATGCTTGGCCCCAACGTCATCGACAATACCGAACGCGGCCTCAAGTGGACCGCGGCGGACATCGCCTGGGCCAACGTGGAGCAGTCGAAGATCTACCGGCGCTTCATCGACTTCTTTGCCGATGCCGATGTCCTCATCTGCCCTGCCGCTTCGGTAACGCCTTTCCCGCACAGCGAGCTGACGGTCACCGAGATCAACGGCGAGCCGATGCCGACCTACATGCGGTGGCTTGCGATCACCTACGGACCGACGACCGCTATTCCTGCTGCCGCGGTCATCCCGTGCGGGCTCGATCATGCCGGGATGCCGTTCGGACTCCAGATCGTCGGCCCGAATGGCTCCGATGCCCTCGTGCTCGCCGTGGCGCACGCGCTCGAGCAGGTTCTTGCCGAGAACCCGGCAACCGCCCGGCCCATGCCTGACATCGGTGCGCTGGCGGGATAACGCGATCTATCTTGAGTGTGCTGATCCCCTCTCCTCGGCGTGAACAGAGCCGAGAAGAGGGGTATATCATGCGCGCCCAACAAATCGCTTTTCAGCGAACCGGCACCACGGCACGGCGGCTCTGGGTGCGGCTGAGCCAGAAGACGCCGAGAAGCACCGCGCCCATCAGCGGCAGCGCGGCGAGGTTCACGACCGTCCAGCCGACATTCGCCTGCAGGATGCCGGACAATCCTGCCGCCGTCGCCGTCGTGCCGTAGACCGCGAAGTCATGGCTCGCCTGCACCTTGGCGCGTTCGGCAGGCACGTAGGTCGTCGTCAGCAGCGTCGTGCCGCCGACGAACGTGAAGTTCCAGCCGATGCCGACCAGGGCATTGGCCAGGAAGAAGTTCCAGAACTCGATGCCAGCCAAGTTGACGATGGCGCACAGCATCTGGATCACGGCACCCGTAGCGATGATCGGCAGCACGCCGAAGCGCGCGATCAGATGCCCCGTGAAGAACGAAGGCAGGAACATCGCGATCACGTGCCCCTGAATTACCGTCGCGCTATCAGTGAACTCGAACCCGCAGGCCAGCATGGCGAGCGGCGTTGCAGACATCACGAGCGTCATCACGCCGTAGCCGAACATGGATGACGTGAGCGCCACGATGTAGGCCGGCTGCCGCACGATCTCGCGCATGGGGCGCCCGCCTTGAGCTCTTTCGGCGGCCGTCAGTCTCGGAATGCGGATCCCCTGCACGAGCAGCAGAACCATCGCGGAGAATACCGTGACCATCACGTAGACGCCGGCGAACATGAACGGATCAAGCCAGTGGACCGCCCACTTGGCCGTCTGCGGGCCGAGGAAGCCCGCAATCACACCGCCCAGCATCACGAGAGAAATGGCTTTCGGCCGCAGCGCAGGCTCGGTCGCATCTGCAGCAGCGAAACGGAAGTACCACGCGAAGGCGGCCGCCATGCCCTGGAACAGCGAGCCGACGCAGAGCAACGCGAAGCTCTGCAGGTAAATGGCTGCGACTGAAATCACGCCGGAAAGGATGCCGCAGACTGCGCCAACGGAAAATCCGCCGCGCCGCCCGATCCAGGCCATCAGGAAAGACGCCGGGATCGTCGTCATCATCACCCCTGCGTGGTTGAGGAACAGGGGGAAGGTTGCCAACGTCTTGTCCACCCCGAGCAGCGCGTATCCGGCGAGCGGCGTCGTGGCGATGGCCATCGACTGCACGGACATGAAGAACCCCTGGCTGAACGCCAGCAGCGTCACATTGCGCGGGTTCGGAATGCCGAGAAAGGACATGGAAGGCTTTCGCGTACGATGGGATAGCGCGCAAAGCCGTACTCCTGCGCGCTCCCTGCCACCATGCCTCGTTTCGCCGCCGTCGCAAAGCGCGCAGCACGCCTCGGCACGAGTTTGCGTCGCCCGTCAGCCCGTGTAACTTCCCGGCACCGCTGATCGGCTCCAGGCTCGAACGCCAGAGAAATCGGTCAAGGACAGTTCATCCGCTGCCCCGAGCACCATGGGGCCGAGCTCACGTGAAGGAGATGCATCAATGGACAGGAAGATTTGGGAGACGGGCCTCGCCAAGCGCAAGGCAGTTCTGGGCGAAGAGTACGTGGACAAGGCCATGGCGAATGCGGACGATTTCAACCGTCCGTTCCAGGACATGCTGAACGAGTACTGCTGGGGCACCATCTGG
>JAWLCO010000023.1:0-39919 GCA_041687075.1 Hyphomicrobiaceae bacterium
GCGCACCCGACACTGTCCGAAGCGGTCAAGGAAGCCGCCCTGGCCGTCGACAAACGCGCAATCCACATGTGATCGCCACCCGCCCGTGAGCCCACCTGCACCCGCGGATGCGCCGCAGCATGAGATGATGCGGTGCTGGTCCGGAATCCTGCCACGCACACGACCTCGCCAGTCGCAAGATCCCGTACCCGCGGTGCACCGCTGAGGCGCTGCACCGCGCACGGGATGACGGGTGAGTTAGGGTGAGGTTTCGCCGGGTACTGCCGTAGCCGCACTCCGTGAAACCCACCACCCGTCATTCCGGATGCGCCGCAGCATGAAATGGTGCGGTGCTGATCCGGAATCCTGCCACGCACACGACTTCACCAGTCGCAATCCCGTAACTGCGGCGCACCGCTTCTCGTGCTGCACCGCGAACGGAACGGCGGTTCTATCTGCGTTCAGCTCTGCGACCGCGGGTGTGCGGCGTCGTACACGGCGAGCAGGCGTTCTCGGTCGACCTCGGTATAGATCTGCGTCGTCGAAAGCGACGCATGCCCCAGCAGCTCCTGGATCTGTCGCAGGTCCGCTCCGGCTGACAGCAGGTGCGTCGCGAAGGAGTGGCGCAGCGCATGTGGCGTCGCCGTCTCGGGCAGCCCCAGCGCGGAACGGGCTTTCGCGATGGCGAGCTGGATGATACGCGGCGACAGCGGTCCGCCCTTGGCTCCCCGGAACAGCACATCATCCGGCCCAAGCGGATACGGACAGAGCTGAAGGTAGTGCTCCACCGCTTCAACGGTCACTGGCAGCACCGGCACAACTCGCTCCTTGCCGCCCTTGCCGACAATGCGGAGCACATCCCGATCCCGGCTCGGAGCGTCGCTCGCCTTCAGCCCGAGCGCCTCGGAGATCCGCAGGCCCGAGCCGTAGAGCAGCAGCAGTACCGCCGTATCCCGTGCTGCGATCCAGTCCAGGTCCGCCTCGATGCCGCCCTCGACGAGCTGGGCAGCCTTGGGCACGGTCAGAGGCTTCGGTACGCCATGCGGCACCTTCGGGCGAACAACCGACAGAACGGCCCGGTTGCTGGCGATCTCCTCAGCCTCCAGCCAGCGGAAGAACGACCGCAGGGCAGACAGCGTGCGCGCCAGTGACCGGTTCGACGCGTCCTGTCGCCTGCGGCTCGCCAGGAACCCCCGGAAGGTGCGCGGCTCGAGGTGCGCGAGGTCGGCCAGGCATGGCTGGTGCCCGAGTTGCTTCTGCCAGTATGTGAGGAACTGCCGCAGGTCGCGCCCATAGGCGTCGCAGGTCAGGTCCGCATAGTTGCGCTCGCTCGCGAGATGGCTGATCCAGCCCGCAACCGCCTCCTGCAGTGGAGGGGAAAGTGCCAGCTCCCCCTGCCCTTCGGCTCTTGCTCGCATGCGGCGTACCGGGTCGTTTCGACAAGCGTGACGTCAGGGACTTCAGTTATCCACAGTTAACGAAAGGTTAACGGAGCCCCACGCCGCGCAGCTGTCACTCCGTTCTGCACGGATTCGCACAAGCGCGCACGGCGGATTACTCATTGGCATGACTTCGCTTTCCAGATGAGTTAGTTGTGAGTACGCGCGAGCGGCGAGCGTGCAGGTATGTCTCTTTATGAGTCACTGGAGGTGTTTACCGGAGCGGGGGTGCTCGCCCTCATGCCTGCTCTCGGCTGCCGAATTCCTCCGGACGCTGTGCTTTCCGGCGCGGAATTCTCGGCATTTCTACGCTCGCGGGGTGAGGGCGGACCGATCGGCGACGTTCTGGACCGGCTGGCCCACCAGATCTGGCTCAGCCAGGACACGCGCGGCATCCCGATGCATGTCGCTGAGGAGCACGCCCGCAAGCTGGTGCCCGTCATCGATGCCTGCCGTCCGGACCCGGAGCTTGTGGAGGCCGCTCTCAGCGGACAACTTCAGGGCGGCGTCAGCGCGGCAGCCAGCGAGATGGCAGCGCGGCTCGTCGCGCAGGGCAAGCAGCTCGGACCGAAGGATTTCAATCAGCTCTCCGAGAATGTTTGCAGCTTCCTGCTGGAGCAGCTCTTCCTGCAGATCCTTGCCGATCATCGGCTGCTCCGGGAAGCTGCTCCCGCCGCGAACGACTTTGTCGCCGGGCTGAAGGCTGCTCTGCCCGAACCGGCTGCGCCGCAGCCACCGGGGAAAGAGCTTGCTGCCGCCGCACCCAACCCTGAGGCGGATCTGGCAGCGTTGAAGGAACGCTACGGGCTTTCAGACAGGGCCCTGGAGCGGTTTTCCGCCATCGCCGAGAAGCAACGGACCCTGCCCGCCCGCGAGGCCTGGCAGATCGCAGAGCTGGCTCAGTGGCTGCAGGATACCCGGCAGCAGTTGCTGCGGCCGACGAACGAGCCACCGGAAGTCCGGGCGCTGAAGGCGAAGGCAGCCGAGGCGCTGGTCAGCGGCGACTTCGAAGCCGCGATGGAGCTGCTGAAGGAGGTCCGCCGCAGCTTCCGCGCAGCGCGCCGGCGCACCGAGCAGCGGCTGCAGGAGGAGCTGGAGCAGCTTCGAGAGGAGGTTCACCAGGAGGCGATGGCGACGGCTGACGTCGCGGAACTCGCCATGGCACGCATGGATTTCCAGACTGCTGCCGAGCTGTTCGAGGAGGCTGCCGAGAGCGTCGGCAAGTCCGATGCAGCCGCCTGCCTGCGCTTCACGCTGCGCCGTGCCGATGCACTCTATTACGCCGGCGAGGAAACCAGCAACGTCGCACTGCTGCGGCAGGCCGTTAACGTCTACGCCAAGGGCGCCGAGCTGGCGGGGTCCAACGGGGAAGCCAAGGGGCTTGCCACGGCTTCGCAGGGCCTCGGCAATTCCCTGCTCGCAATCGCCGAGCACGAGCCCTCGAAAGCACTCTTCGAGCAGGCCAGCATCGCCTTCCGCACGGCGCTGGAGGTGCTGAGCCGCGAAACCGACCCGCGGATCTGGGGTCTGGCTCGTATCGGTCTTGGTAACGCGCTGGCCTCCATGTGCGAGGTTGAGCAGGCATCCGCCCTCACACTCGAACAGGCCGCCGTCGCTTACAGGGGGGCGCTGGAGGTCTTTTCACGCGAGAACGAGCCGATGCGATGGGCCGTTACGCGTCTCAACATGTCGACCGTCCTGATCCGTCTTGGCGAGCTGAAGGACCGGCGCGAGAACTGGCTCGCCGCCGCCGCCGCCATCGTGCCGGCGCTCGAGGTGTTCGAAGCTCACGGTGCGACAGCCCAGGCCGAAGCCGCCCGCCGCGCCCTCAAGATGCTCCACAACAAATGGGACCTGCTCGAGCCGCCGACGGCGGCGGAATGAGAGTGAGCGAATGGCGAGTAGCGAATAAGGTTGAAAGTTGTGAAGTCGTGAAGTTGTGAAATCGTGAAATAGTGAGATCGTGAAGTATGGAGAGAGCACTTCACCCGACTTCACGATTTGGCGATTTCACTATTTCACGACTCTCGATCGCTATTCGCTACAGAATCTTCTGCCCCGTCTTCTCCCAGTCCGCCACGAACTGGCGCAGGCCGATGTCGGTCAGCGGATGCTTGACCAGGGCCTGCAGGACGGAGGGCGGAACGGTCGCGACGTCGGCGCCGATCATGGCGGCCTGCTTGACGTGGTTCACGGTGCGGATGGAGGCGGCGAGGATATCCGTCGTCAGGTCGGGGTAGTTGTCGTAGATGGCGCGAATCTCGCGGATCAGCTCCATGCCGTCGAGGCCGATGTCGTCGAGGCGGCCGATGAAGGGAGAGACGAACGTCGCCCCCGCCTTGGCCGCCAGCAGCGCCTGATTGGCCGAGAAGCAGAGTGTCACGTTCACCATGTTGCCGTCCGAGGTCAGCGTCCGGCAGGCCTTGAGGCCATCCCAGGTCAACGGCACCTTGACGCAAACGTTCTTGGCGATACCGGCGAGAACCCGGCCCTCGGCGACCATGCCCTCGTAATCGGTCGCTGCCACCTCGGCGCTGACGGGCCCCGGCACGACCTCACAGATTTCGCGCACCACCGTCTTGAAGTCCCGCCCTACCTTTGCCACCAGCGAAGGATTGGTGGTAACGCCGTCGAGCAGCCCGGTCGCCGCAAGCTCCTTGATGACGGCCACTTCCGCTGTGTCGACGAAGAATTTCATGATCAACTCCTGTTGCCCTTGGCTCGCCCCAAGGGTCGGCCAAGGCTAACGCCTCGATTCGGTTTTTAATCTGCAGCGTGCCCCTTTGACCAGTCTGCTGGAACTCAATGACGAGACTTGCGGCGCTTTGCGGCGGCTGCCCGTCGTTATTCCGGTGGCTCTCGACCAGTCTTACGATTACCTCGCGCCGGAAAAGTTGAACATCCAGCCGGGCTCTTTCGTGCTGGTGCCGTTCGGGCCGCAGCATCGCATTGGCATCGTCTGGGACCGGTCCATCGGACCCGAGCGGGAGGTGGCGGCCTCCAAGCTGAAGCCGATGATGGAAGTGCTCGACGTCCCGCCCCTGCCGGTGCTGTCGATGCGCTTTGCCGAATGGATCGCGCGCTACACACTCTCGCCGCTCGGCATGGTGGTGCGGATGATGATGGGGGCGCAGGCGGTATTCGAGCCGATGAAGCCTCGCTTCGGCGTGCGCATCGTCGAGGGCGCTCCCGAGCCCGCCCGAATGACCCCTGCCCGCAAGCGCGCCATCGAGATCGCGAGCGACGGACTGGCGCGTGCCAAGTCTGCCTTGGCGGCCGAAGCGGGCTGTAGCACTGGGGTGATCGACGGGCTGGTCGAGGCGGGCGTCCTGGTCGAGGTCGCCATTCCGGAAAAGCGCTATCCCGTGCCGCGTCCGGCACACAGCACAGTCACGTTCGGCCCGGACCAGGAGCGGGCGGTGCATGCGCTGCGCTCGGCCGTCGATGCGGACAACTTCTCCGTCACGTTGCTCGATGGCGTGACGGGCTCCGGCAAGACTGAAGTCTACTACGAGGCGGTCGCCCGGGCGCTGGAGCGGAACCGGCAGGTGCTCATCATGCTGCCGGAAATCGCGCTGACGAGCCAGTTCCTGAGCCGGTTCGAGGCCCGGTTCGGCTGCCAGCCCGTCGAATGGCACTCGGCGCTCGCATCCGCCGAACGCGGGCGAGTTTGGCGGGCCGCCGCGACGGGCGAGGCCAGGGTCGTCGTCGGAGCCCGATCGGCGCTGTTCCTGCCCTATCGGGAGCTCGGCCTGATCGTCATCGACGAGGAGCATGACCAGGGCTACAAGCAGGACGACCGGGTGCATTATCAGGCCCGCGACATGGCTGTCGTGCGCGGCAGCCTCGGCAAGTGCCCTGTCGTGCTGGCTTCCGCGACACCTTCCATCGAGACCCACGTCAACGCGCGCACGGCGCGCTACCGCCATCTCGTACTGCCGGGCCGCTACTCGGGCACCGAGCTGCCGCACATCGAGGCGGTTGACCTGCGCAAACACCCGCCAGAGAAGGGCCGCTGGCTATCGCCTCTGCTGGTGGAGGCGATCAACGATACGGCGGCCAAGGGCCAACAGACGCTCCTGTTCCTGAATCGCCGCGGCTATGCCCCGCTGACACTGTGCCGGACCTGCGGCACGCGCATCGAATGTCCGCAATGCTCGGCATGGCTGGTCGAGCACCGCTTCCGCCGCAAGCTCACCTGTCATCATTGCGGGTTCGCTCTGCCCGTACCGGAGAAGTGCCCCAAATGCGGTGAACCGGAATCGCTGGTTGCCTGCGGTCCCGGCGTCGAGCGTATCGCGGAGGAAGTGGCAGAGCGCTTCCCGTCCGCCCGGCTCGCCCTGCTGTCGAGCGATCTGATTCCGGGCCTGACCGAGATGCGCAAGGTCATCGCGGCCATCGAGAACCGCGAGGCGGACATCATCATCGGCACCCAGATCGTCGCCAAGGGGCACCACTTCCCGGACCTCGCCACGGTCGGCGTCGTCGACGGCGACCTCGGCCTCGGACAGGCGGACCCGCGTGCGGCCGAGCGCACGTTTCAGCTGCTGCATCAGGTGACCGGCCGCGCCGGCCGCTCCTTCGCCCAGGGCCGCGGGCTGGTGCAGACACATATGCCGGACCACCCAGTCATGCAGGCGATCATCTCCGGCGACCGCGAAGCCTTCCTCGACCGGGAGGTTGCCCAGCGCCAGGCAGCCACGCTGCCGCCCTTCGGCCGGCTGGCAGCACTCATCATATCTGCGCGCCACAAGGCGACGGCTGAAGCTTACGCCCGCGAGGTCGTCCGCCGCGCGCCGCTCGCCGAGAGAATAGAAGTGCTGGGGCCGGCCGAGGCACCGCTGGCCGTGGTCCGCGGCCGGCACCGCTGGCGCATCCTCGTCAAGGCCCCGCGCGAGGTGGATCTCCAGACCTACCTGCGGGCCTGGCTGTCGGCGGCACCCGATCCGAAGGGAGACCTGCGGCTGACGGTCGATATCGATCCTTACAATTTCCTCTAGAGCTGCCTCGGTTTAGCTGCTGGAGTTGTCTGCACCCCTTTCTCGCGCTCCGGCGAACCAAAGAGGACCGGAATGCGGCATTCAGGCCTATTCCTGCGGTTGATGGCCTGCGCGTGCCGTGTTAGAGGGAACCCGGCTTCTGGGAGGGGGCGCGAAGCCGCGCGGGCGTGCCCTTTTGCAGATCCGCCTTCGCCCGAGCGGGTGACCGCCGCGGCCAATGCTCCCTATACCCTCAACGCGACGAGGCCGTTCGACGTGGCGACCGACGAACCGATCATGGCAAGCGTAGCAGGCCGCTACGCTTCAGCACTTTTCGAGCTGGCCGAGGAGCAGCGGCAGCTCGCAGACGTAGAGCAGGATCTCAAAGGCTTCCAGCAGCTTCTCGATGAGAGCGAGGATCTGAGGCGCCTGGTCCGCAGCCCGGTTTTCTCCAGCGACGAGCAACTGGCCGCACTTTCCGCCGTGCTCGACCGCGTGGGAATCGGCGGGCTGGCAGCCAATTTTCTGAAGCTGGTGGCACGCAACCGTCGCCTGTTCGCCGTCCCCGACATGATCAACGCGTTCCGGGGGATGTGTGCGCGGGCTCGCGGCGAGGTCGAGGCTGACGTCGCCTCCGCGTTCCCGTTGAAAGATGATCAGATGAAAGCGCTGAAGGACGCTCTGAGGGCATCCGTCGGCAAGGACGTGCAGGTGAACCTCAGGGTCGATCCCGCGCTCCTCGGCGGCCTCGTTGTGAAGATCGGCAGCCGGATGATCGACTCGTCGCTTCGCACGAAGCTCAATTCACTCAAGATCCGCATGAAAGAGGTTGGCTGATGGACATCCGGGCCGCTGAGATCTCCTCGATTCTGAAGGAGCAGATCAAGAATTTCGGCAAGGAGGCCGAGGTCTCCGAGATCGGTCAGGTGCTGTCGGTCGGCGACGGCATCGCTCGTGTATACGGCCTGGACAATGTGCAGGCCGGCGAGATGGTCGAGTTCCCGAACGGCATTCGGGGCATGGCCCTGAACCTCGAGGCCGACAACGTCGGTGTGGTCATCTTCGGCCCCGACAGCGGCATCAAGGAGGGCGACACGGTCAAGCGGACCGGCGCCATCGTCGAGGTGCCCGTCGGTAAGGAGCTGCTCGGCCGCGTGGTCGACGCGCTCGGCAACCCCATTGACGGCAAGGGCCCGATCAAGGCGACGGAGCGCAGGCGCGTCGACGTCAAGGCGCCCGGCATTCTGCCCCGCAAGTCCGTGCACGAGCCGATGGCGACCGGCCTCAAGGCCATCGACGCCCTTATCCCCGTTGGTCGCGGCCAGCGTGAGCTCATCATTGGCGACCGCCAGACTGGCAAGACCGCCATCATTCTCGACACCTTCCTGAACCAGAAGCCGCTGAACCAGGGCGACGATGAAACGCAGAAGCTCTACTGCGTGTATGTCGCCGTCGGTCAGAAGCGCTCGACAGTGGCCCAGTTCGTGAAGGTGCTGGAGGAGCGCGGCGCGCTCGAGTACTCGATCGTCATCGCCGCGACGGCGTCTGATCCGGCCCCGATGCAGTATCTAGCGCCATTCGCCGGTTGCACGATGGGCGAGTTCTTCCGCGACAACGGCATGCATGCCGTGATTGCGTACGACGACCTCTCCAAGCAGGCCGTCGCCTACCGTCAGATGTCGCTGCTGCTCCGCCGTCCGCCCGGCCGTGAGGCTTATCCTGGCGACGTCTTCTACCTGCACTCGCGTCTGCTGGAGCGCGCGGCGAAGCTCAACGACGAGCACGGCGCCGGCTCGTTGACCGCCCTGCCGGTCATCGAGACGCAGGCCAACGACGTCTCGGCCTACATTCCGACCAACGTGATCTCGATCACCGACGGCCAGATCTTCCTCGAGACGGACCTCTTCTACCAGGGCATCCGTCCGGCGGTGAACGTCGGCCTTTCGGTGTCGCGCGTCGGCTCGGCGGCGCAGACGAAGGCGATGAAGCAGGTTGCCGGCCGCATCAAGGGCGAGCTTGCGCAGTACCGCGAAATGGCGGCCTTCGCCCAGTTCGGCTCGGACCTCGACGCCACGACCCAGCGGCTTCTGGCCCGCGGTGCGCGTCTGACGGAGCTGCTGAAGCAACCGCAGTTCTCGCCGCTCAAGATGGAAGAGCAGGTGATCGTGATCTTCGCGGGCACCCGCGGGTATCTTGATCCGCTGCCGGTCAATGCCGTCGGCCGCTTTGAGCAGGAGCTGCTGCGCACCATTCGCGATCAGCACGCCGACATTCTCGAGACGATCCGGACGGAGAAGCAGCTTTCGGCCGAGACGGAGAAGAAGCTCGTCGAGGCGATCGACAAGTTCGCCAAGGCCTTTACAGCCTGAACTTACCGTCATCCCGGCCAAGTGAGGGCGAATGCCTGATACGCGCGCCGGGACCCAGCGCAAGGAGCGCCGAAGGCTCCTTGCACGTTGGACTTGATCAGCACAGCGCCTTCGGCACTTCTCTCCTGAATCCCGGCGGGCACCTCGCAATCTGCTGGCCGGGATGGCGGGTTCGGAACGGGGACGACGCGGCAACATGGCTAGCTTGAAGGACCTGAGAAATCGCATCGCTTCCGTGAAGGCGACGCGCAAGATCACGAAGGCCATGCAAATGGTTGCCGCGGCCAAGCTGCGCCGTGCGCAGGAGGCAGCCACCGCTGCGCGCCCCTATGCCGAGCGCATGGACCGCATTCTCGCCAACCTGAACCAGCGCATGACGAGCCGGGAAGGTCTTTCTCCGCTGCTCGTCGGCACCGGTCGTGATCAGGTTCACCTGCTGGTCGTGATGACAGCCGAGCGCGGCCTCTGCGGTGGCTTCAACGCCAATATTGCCAGGCTGGCACGCCAGGACATCCAGCGCCTGCAGCAGGAAGGCAAGACGGTCAGGATCCTCAGCGTCGGCCGCAAGGGCTACGACATCCTGCGCCGCGACTACGGCAAGCTGATTATCGACCGGGTCGATCTCAGGAGCGTGCGGCAGCTCGGCTATGTGAATGCGCAGGAGATCGCAGACAAGATTCTCGCCCTGTTCGAAGCGGGCGAGTTCGACGTTTGCACGCTCTACTTCGCGGAGTTCAAGTCCGTCATCGCGCAAAAGCCGACGGCTCTGCAGCTCATTCCCGCAAAGCTCCCCGAGGAGGATGCAGGCACTGCCCGGACCGGCGGCGCCGAGGCGATCCACGAGTACGAGCCGAATGAGGAGGAGATCCTCGAGTACCTGCTGATGCGCAACCTCTCGACGCAGGTCTTCCGCGGGCTCCTCGAGAATGCAGCCTCCGAGCAGGGCGCCCGCATGTCGGCGATGGACAACGCCACGCGCAATGCCGGCGAGATGATCGACAGGCTGACGCTGACCTATAACCGCACGCGTCAGGCGATGATTACCAAGGAGCTGATCGAAATCATCTCGGGTGCGGAGGCGCTGTAATATTCGCTTTGTTTTGGATCAAGTCCGCAGGTTCGCTATGACAGACGAGAGTTCGAACCTTGTTCTTGAGCACCTGAAGCGCATCCGCGCCTCTCAGGAGCGGATGGAGCTGGACGTTGGCGATCTGAAGGCCAGGGCTTCAGGGTTGGAGCTGCACCAGGGGCAGATGCTGACGCTCCTCGGCAGTCTCAATCAACGCCTTGATCGCCTTGAAGAACCCGTTTCCAGGATCGAGCGCCGGCTCGATCTGGTCGACGCAGATTGAAATCGCTGCACGTTAGGGAAATACAATGGCAAGCAACAAAGTCGGAAGAATTCGCCAGGTGATGGGTGCCGTCGTCGACGTGCAGTTCGAGGACGAGCTGCCGGACATCCTGAACTCTCTCGAGACCACCAATCACGGGAACCGGCTCGTGCTGGAGGTGGCCCAGCACCTCGGCGAGAACACGGTGCGCACCATCGCCATGGACTCGACCGAGGGTCTGGTGCGCGGCCAGGAGGTCACCGACACAGGCCGTCCGATCGCCATTCCGGTCGGCGAGGCCACGCTTGGCCGCATCATGAACGTGGTCGGCGAAGCGGTCGACGAGGCCGGCCCCATCCAGGGCATCGAGAACCGTCCGATCCACCAGCCGGCGCCCGAGTACGTCGAGCAGTCGACGGAAGCGCAGATTCTTGTCACCGGCATCAAGGTGGTCGACCTGCTGGCACCTTATGCCAAGGGCGGCAAGATCGGCCTGTTCGGCGGCGCCGGCGTCGGCAAGACCGTGCTCATCATGGAGCTCATCAACAACGTGGCGAAGGCCCACGGCGGCTATTCCGTGTTCGCCGGCGTCGGAGAGCGCACCCGTGAGGGCAACGACCTCTATCACGAGATGATCGAGTCGGGCGTGAACAAGGACCCGCGGAAGCATGGCGGCTCGGCCGAGGGTTCCAAGTGCGCCCTGGTTTACGGCCAGATGAACGAGCCTCCGGGCGCCCGTGCCCGCGTCGGCCTCACCGGCCTGACGGTCGCCGAGTACTTCCGCGACCAGGGCCAGGACGTGCTGTTCTTCGTGGACAACATCTTCCGCTTCACGCAGGCGGGCTCCGAGGTGTCGGCACTTCTGGGCCGCATTCCCTCGGCCGTCGGATACCAGCCGACGCTGGCCACCGACATGGGCGCCCTGCAGGAGCGCATCACCACGACGCAGAAGGGCTCGATCACCTCGGTGCAGGCGATTTACGTGCCCGCCGACGACCTGACCGACCCGGCGCCGGCGACCTCGTTCGCCCACCTCGATGCGACGACCGTGCTTTCGCGCTCGATCGCCGAGAAGGGTATCTACCCGGCCGTCGACCCGCTCGACTCGACCTCGCGCATGCTCGACCCGCGCATCGTGGGTGAGGAGCACTATGAGGTCGCACGTCAGGTGCAGGCGATCCTGCAGCGCTACAAGTCGCTTCAGGACATCATCGCCATTCTCGGCATGGACGAGCTCAGCGAAGAGGACAAGATGATCGTTGCGCGTGCGCGCAAGATCGAGCGCTTCCTCTCGCAGCCGTTCCACGTCGCCGAGGTGTTCACCGGCTCGCCCGGCAAGCTCGTCGGCCTGCAGGACACGATCAAGGGCTTCAAGGGCCTCTGCAACGGCGACTACGACCATCTGCCGGAGCAGGCGTTCTACATGGTCGGCACGATCGAGGAAGCGGTCGCGAAGGCCGAGCAACTCGCAGAGGCCGCTTAAGCGGCAAGGAAAGCACATGGCTGAAGCGGATAAGGCGACAAGCGGCAAGTTCGGCTCTTGCTGTGACGAGTTGAAAGAGGCAATGGCCGGCGAGGACTTTGAACCGCTTGTCAGCGAAGGCCGCGACGGCGTGCTTTACCTGGCAGTAGGGCTTATCGATCTTGACGATGGTGAGCCTGGCGTAGTGGACCACCCGATGTACTTCTGCCCGTTCTGCGGCACCCGCCTGCAGACGGAAGAGGAGGTACAGGCGAAGGCCGAGGCGGACCCGGACGACGACGAGTGAGGCTGCCCTTGTGCGGGCGGCGAGTTCATCGGGGCCGGGGCTGAGGAAGAGATCATGGCTGATACGTTCAAGTTCGAGCTGGTGAGCCCCGAGCGGGTGCTCCTGTCGGAAGACGCGGAGCAGGTCGTTCTTCCGGGCGTGCAGGGCGATTTTGCCGTTTTGGCGAACCATGCGCCCATGCTTTCCATGCTGCGGCCCGGGGTGCTCGACGTGCAGCTTCCGGGCGGCACGCGGCGCGTCTTCGTGAAGGGCGGTTTTGCCGAGGTCGAGCCGGACAGGCTCACGGTGCTGGCACAGACGGCGTTCGATGCCGAGGCGTCCTCCGCACCGAAGGCGATCCAGACGGAGCTGACCGCTGCTCAGGCGGAACTGGACGAAGCCAGGGACGATGACGCACGGTTCATGGCGCAAGAAGCGGTCGACAGGCTGCGCGCGCTGCAGGCTGGCCGCGGCTGACCTTTCGCGGGACTGCGATCCACGAGTTGTAACGGGCCCGCAAGGGTCCGTTATTCGTTTCGGATCCAGCCGGCGAATTCCTCTACGACGGCTGCATAGAGGGGGCGTCGAAAGGGTAGAGCCAGCGCGACGACCTCATCGGGCTCAGCCCAGCGCCAGGCATCGAACTCGGCTTTCGCACCATCCGGTGGGCTGAGCTGGACCTCGCTATCCTCGCCCAGGAACCGCATCGCGAACCAGCGTTGGCGCTGGCCGCTGTAGCGCCCCTTGAGCGCAACGCCGATCAGTTCATCGGGAAGTTGCCAGGTCATCCAGGATCGCGATTTGGCCAGCACCTCGACCGATGTGATCCCGGTTTCCTCGGCCAGCTCGCGCAGCGCCGCCGCGCGCGGCTTTTCCCCACTGCGGATGCCGCCCTGCGGCATCTGCCAGATCGGCTCAGCTTCTGGTGGGAGCCACTTGGGCCGCCGCTGGCCGATCCAGACCTTGCCGCTGCGATTGAGCAGCAGGATGCCGACGGTGCGCCGGAACGGCAGCTTCAGCCGGCCAGCGCGATGCTTTGAACTCACGAGTGGCAACGGCTCCCGATCTCGGCTGGTGTTCGTGGCGCGCTCATCGAGCGATCGCTCCCGTCTCAGCGCTTTTGGCAATACCCTGGTGAGTTCCCTCGGGGCGGATCAGTGGCGCGAAGGTGGCCATGACCTTGGCATAGACATTCCGCTTGAAGGGGACGGTCAGGCTCGGCAGCTCATCCAGAGCCGACCAGCGCCAAGCGTCGAACTCGATCTGATGCCCTGGCGGCGGAATGAGGTTCACCTCGCTATCTTCGCCCAGAAAGCGGGTCAGAAACCACTTCTGCCGCTGGCCGCGCCAGCGCCCGCCCCACGCCTTGCCGACGAGGCTCGCAGGGAGATCGTAGCGCAGCCACTCGGGATGCTCGGCGACGATTTCAACGGTGTGCAGCCCGGTCTCCTCGCGGAGCTCACGAAGAGCGGCCGCACGCGGGTCCTCCTCCGGATCGATGCCGCCCTGTGGCATCTGCCACCAACTACCAGGCCCTTCCGGCTCGTCCGGAGCATCGGCACGGCGACCGATCCACACCAGCCCCTGCCGATTGATGAGCATGATACCGACGCAGGGCCGGTAGGCTTGATCGAGATCGCCTGTCATTCCCGCACCTTCGCTCTATATCGCACCGGTTTGGTCGATCCTGTCGCCGTCCGCCTGCACGGCGACTGGAGAATCATCCGTACGGCAAAAGCATGCCTGTATCACTCACAGCACGCCAGCCGCAGGGCCGCCTGCTACACGGTGAGGATCAAAAGTGATTATAGCTCAAGCCGCGCTTGCAGTTGAAATGATGCGGCTGATGCCGGCGTACTGCGCCAGCCGGGGAACATGGGATTTGATGGCCCAGCGCTAGCGGGCTCGCAATCACCGTGTCGGGACGGGCTTTTCGCCTCGGTAATCGTAGAATCCCCGCTGCGTCTTCCGGCCGAGCCAGCCGGCTTCGACGTACTTCACGAGCAGCGGGCATGGACGGTACTTGGAATCGGCCAGCCCCTCATAGAGCACCTGCATCACCGAAAGGCATGTGTCGAGGCCGATGAAATCAGCGAGCTCGAGCGGACCCATCGGGTGGTTGGCGCCGAGCCGCATCGCCTTGTCGATGGCTTCGACGGTGCCAACGCCTTCATAGAGCGTGTAGACGGCCTCGTTGATCATCGGCAGCAGGATGCGGTTGACGATGAAGGCCGGAAAGTCCTCGGAAACCGCAATAGTTTTCCCCAGGGACTCCACGAACGCCCGCGAGGTCGCAAAGGTGTCATCCTCGGTGGCTATTCCCCGGATCAGCTCGACGAGCTGCATCACCGGCACCGGATTCATGAAATGCATGCCGATGAAGCGCTCAGGGCGCTTGGTGATGGACGCGAGGCGGGTAATCGAGATCGAGGACGTGTTCGAGGCAATGATGGCTTCGGACTTCAGCTTGGGACAGAGCTCAGCGAAGATCTTGCGCTTGACGCTCTCGTCTTCCGTAGCTGCCTCGACGACCAGGTCGCAATCATGGAGCGCGTCGTAATCGGGTGCGTAGCGGATACGGTTGAGGGCAGCCTGTTTTTCGTCCGCCGTGATGAGGCCGCGTCCGACCTGCCGGTCCATGTTGCGGTCTATGGTCGATAACGCCCTGTCCACGGCGTCCTTGGCGATATCGGTAATGGCTACGTCATAACCCGCGAGCGCAACCACGTGGGCAATCCCGCTGCCCATCTGGCCGGCGCCGATTACCCCCACTTTCCTGATGGCCACCGTGTTTGCTCCTGGCGTTGACTGTTTCACTCAATACAGCTGGCGGACGTTCCAGTTATTCTATTGGCTGCCCCGGTAACCGTTCTCAGAATCCCGCCTTCTGCAACTCGGCATCGAGCTCCGGCAGCGCCTGGAAGAGGTCTGCCACAAGCCCGTAGTCCGCGACCTGGAAGATCGGCGCCTCGCCGTCCTTGTTGATCGCGACGATCACCTTGGAGTCCTTCATGCCGGCAAGGTGCTGAATGGCGCCCGAGATGCCGACGGCGATGTAGAGCTCCGGCGCGACCACCTTGCCGGTCTGCCCGACCTGAAGGTCGTTCGGCGCATAGCCGGCGTCCACCGCAGCGCGGCTGGCGCCCATGGCAGCACCCAGCCGATCCGCCACCGGCTCGATATACTTCGTGAAGTTCTCGCCGGACTGCATGCCGCGGCCACCGGAGATGACGATGCGAGCCGCCGTGAGTTCCGGCCGGTCGGACTTGGCGATCTCGGCCCGCTCGAAAGTGGAGAGCCCGACGGGCTCCGGCGCGGAGATGCTCTCGATCGTCGCCGATCCGCCCTCGGGAGCCGCCGCGAACGACGCCGACCGGACCGTGATCACCTTCTTGGCTTCCGTTGACTGCACCGTCTGGATGGCGTTGCCCGCGTAGATGGGCCGCTCGAACGTATCGGGCGACTTCACCGCCGTGATATCCGAGATCTGCATCACGTCCAGCATGGCAGCGACCCGCGGCAGCACGTTCTTGCCGAACGTGGTGGAGGCCGCAACGAGCGCGTCGTAACCAGCCATCACGGGCACGATGAGTGCCGTGATGTCCTCGGCCAACTGGTGCTCCAGATGCGGCGCATCCGCGACGAGCACCTTGGTGACGCCCTGAAGCTTGGCGGCCTCCTCCGCTGCCGCACGGCAATTGGAGCCGGCGATCAGGATGTGGACCTCGCCGCCCAGCTGGGCCGCCGCCGTAACCGCCTTCGCCGTTACCGGATTGCAAGCGCTGTTCGTGTGCTCCGCAATGACCAGGGCCCGCATCAGATCACCCCCGCTTCCGTCTTCAGTTTCTCGACCAGCTCCGCTACGCTCGATACCTTGACACCCGACTTGCGGGCCGGCGGCTCAGCCGTTTGCAGCACCTTGAGGCGGGGCGCGATGTCGATGCCGAAATCTGCAGCCTTCTTGACGTCCAGCGGCTTCTTCTTCGCCTTCATGATATTGGGAAGCGAGGCATAGCGCGGCTCGTTGAGGCGCAGGTCCGTCGTGATGATGGCAGGCAGCTTCAGTTTCAGCGTCTCGAGGCCGCCGTCGACCTCACGCGTCACCAGCGCCGAGCCATCCTCGATGACGACCTTGGAGGCGAAGGTTGCCTGCGACCAGCCGAGCAGCGCAGCAAGCATCTGGCCGGTCTGATTGCAGTCGTCGTCGATGGCCTGCTTGCCAAGGATGACAAGGCCGGGCTGCTCGTCCGCGATAACGGCCTTCAGCAGCTTGGCCACAGCCAGCGGCTCCACGACGGCGCCCTCGTCGGTCTCGATCAGGATGCCGCGGTCGGCCCCCATGGCCAGTGCCGTGCGGATCGTCTCCTGCGACTTCGCCGGCCCGATCGATACGGCGACGATCTCGGTCGCAACGCCCTTCTCCTTCAGCCGGATCGCTTCCTCGACAGCGATCTCGTCGAAGGGGTTCATGGACATCTTGACGTTCGCGAGCTCTACCCCCGAGCCGTCCGGCTTGACCCGGATTTTCACATTGAAATCCACCACGCGCTTGACCGGCACGAGGACCTTCATATCTCGAACTCTCCCGCGTATTCTTTCGATCGCATGACGCTATTAGCCAGCACGCAGGCGGCTTCCGCAACGGTCAATCGCGGGACGATCTGTCTCAGCTCCCGAACCAACCCGGCGTGGGCAAAAATCCTTCGCACGTGCGAAAGGGCAACGTATGCTCACGTTTTCGGCAAGTCAATCATCCGGTTGGCAGGGTGTTCCGCCGAGGCATTCGCAATCTACAGCGCTGCTATGCAATATTGCGATCGAACAGAGGCACGCCCGGGCGGCGCAATACCAGCACCAGAACGGCCCCGGCCATAAGGCCGCCGATGTGGGCCCACCAGGCGACAGGGCCCACCTGAGGCAGCATCACCATCACGAACTGCGTGAGAATCCAGGCGCCCAGCGCGAATGCTGCCGAGATCCGGATCGGGATGAACCGCAACACCAGCACCCAGACTCGAACTCGCGGGTGCAGCATCAGATACGCGGCGATCACTCCGGCGACCGCCCCGCTGGCACCGATCAGCGGCATTTCGGAAGACGGCAGCATCAGAGCGTGGGTGAGGCCGCCGGCAACGCCGCAGGCGATGTAGAAGATCAGAAACTTGAAGTGGCCGAGGGCATCCTCGACGTTGTCGCCGAACACCCAGAGAAACAGCATGTTCCCGGCAAGATGCAGAATATCGCCGTGGAAGAACATGTAGGAGACCAGCGTCAGCCGCTCGGGAATTCCGATCTCGGTCGCGGGGGCTATGACACCACCCTGCCCTGCCGCGCCGAGGCCCAGCAGATCATTGGGTATCAGGGCAAAACCGATGATGACCTGGCTCGGCAGGGTTGCCACCTGCAGCAGGAACACGACGATGTTCACCACGATGAGGCTGGTGGTGACGGCCTGAAACTGGATCGAGCGCAGTGGATTCTGGTCGTAAACTGGAATGAACACGCGCTCGCCCCCTGTGTTGAACAATAGGCTAGATTGGCCGTTCACGGCCCGATTTGTCTACCTGTTCTGTCCGGGGACCCAGAGGACGTCGCTATTCCCTCGGTCATTGGCATACCGGCTGGCCACGAACAGCAGGTCCGAAAGCCGGTTGACGTACTGCAGCGCAGCGTCGTTCACACCCTCGTTGGGGTCGGCTGCCAGAGACACCATCAGCCGTTCGGCCCGCCTGCAGATCGTCCGCGCCATATGCAGGGCTGCCGCACCCGGCGAGCCGCCGGGCAGTACGAAAGACCGTAAAGGTTGCAGATCGGCGTTCAGCTCGTCGATTTCTTCTTCCAGCCGCTTGACCTGGGCGGGCGTAACCTCGAGCCGCTCCCGCTTCCGGGGCTCACCCGTGTCCGGCGTGCTGAGCCCGGCTCCGAGGTCGAACAGGTCGTTCTGAACGCGGGCGAGCTTTGCATCGAGGCCGGGGTGGCTGTTCGCCAGGTACACCCGCGCCATACCAATGGCGGCATTGGTCTCGTCGATGGTGCCATAGGCAGCGACGCGGACGGTGTCCTTCCGGACGCGCTGGCCGCTTGCGAGGGCTGTGGTGCCGTCGTCTCCAGTGCGGGTATAGATCTTGTTCAGGACGACCATGGCTTCGCCTCGTCACGGATTCCGTCCCGCGACACTAGCCCTGCCTTCCGGCTGGTCAAGCACCGACAGAGCGACACCTGCTCACCGGACCAGATACACCGTAATCATGATGAGGATGATAGCCAGGAACTGGAGGCCGACGCGCCAACGCATGAGCTTCTGGCTCGTCTTGGCGTTCCTGGCACGCATCAGATTGACGAGCCCGAGGAGCAATACGATCAGGACGGCAACCGGCGCCAGAATGGTCAGGAAATAGAAAACGTCGTTCATTTGGGGTCTTGCTCCTGGGCCGGCATCCCGGTGCCCTGATCAGATGCCCCAGGAGATAGAAAACGCCCGGGGGAGTGAACGTTCACGATTGGTCGCACCGCCTGCGTGTATTATGATACTGCGCAACGCACCAGAATTGCCGTATTCGATCTGGAAAGTTCTCTGGCGGGATTGGGTGCGGGGCCGCGCCAACCGGTTTAGCAGGACCGCGGATCGCGGAACAGGGGTAGATGCGGGCACCAGGCCAACAGGCAGTACCAGCGGCACGCCACGACGGCAGGCGGCGGTGTGCGGCTGGGCAGACTGCGGCCGTATGCCTCGCACTCGCGACGGGCCTGCTGCTGACCGGCCCCGCTCTGGCACAGTCTCAGCTCGCCACCGAGGCCAAGCAGAAGCTCGAGCAGAACCGCAAGCGCCTCAAAGAGACGGAGCAGCGGCAAAAGCAGCTCAAGGTCGACCTGGCGAGAATGGAGGAGGAGCGCGCCCGGCTCAACGAGCAGCTCCAGGCGGCCGCCCGCAGCGTGCAGCTCAGCGAGGCCCAGCTCAGCAGCATCGAAACGCGCCGCGACGCGCTGGTCGCCCAACAGAAGATGCATCAGGAGGCGCTGCAGCAGCGCCATTCCTCGATCAGCAGCCTTCTGGCAGCCATGCAGCGGATGGGCCGCAATCCGCCTCCGGTCATCATCACCCGCCGGGAGGATGCGCTGGAGATGGTGCGCAGTGCCATGCTGCTTGCGCGCGCCATTCCGGAGCTGCAGACGGAGGTTCAAGATCTCATCGGGCGCCTGCAGGAGCTCGACCGGCTCTTCAAGCAGATCGCCGAGGAGCGTGCGAAGATCGAGTCGGAGACGGAGCGCCTGAAAGCCGCCCAATCCCGTCTGGCTATGCTGATGGAGGAAAAGCGCCACTCGCTCGGCGAGCGGCAGGGCGAGCTCGAGGCCGTGCGCCGCGAGGCGGACCGGATCTCGCAATCAGTCGACAGCATCAGCGAGCTCATCTCGGCTCTCGACCAAACGGTGGCGGAGAAGACGGGCCTGGGCACATACGAGAAGCAGCTGTCGAAGGGGGCCGCCATCGGCCAGCAGGCCGGGCCGAATGCCAAGGCGCCAGCTTCCAGGCCTGCTGCAAAGGAGCAGGAGACCGAGGTCGCCGTCGTCCTGACGCCGGGATCAGGCCCGCTGGCCGGACCGCCGGGCCGGATGAAGCCGGCCGTGCCGTTCCACCTGGCCAGAAACAAGCTGCCGATGCCGGCTCACGGGCGGACGGTCGTCTCGTTCGGAGACACGACCTCGAACGGCCGCAAATCACAGGGCATAGTCATTCAGACCCGTCATGGGGCCCAGATCACGTCACCATCTGACGGTTGGGTTGTTTACGCTGGAGAGTTTCGCAGCTACGGCCAGCTCTTGATTATAAATGCCGGAGGCGGATACCATGTATTACTTGCCGGACTCTCCCATATAGACGCCCAGCTCGGCCAGTTTGTACTTGCTGGTGAGCCGGTCGGGACAATGCAGGTCGCACCGCCGGGCCATTCTCAGGACAATGCCCCGGTGTTGTACATCGAGTTCCGCAAGGAAGGTCGCCCCATAGACCCCTCTCCCTGGTGGCACCAGGGACAGCAGCAGAAGGTGCAGGGATAAGGCACAAGGACATGCGCAAACCGGAATTTGCATTCTGGACATTCTTGCTGATGGCCGGTCTCGCCGGTCTGACGACAGTAGCGAATGTCACACAGACCTACTCGGCGTCCTCGCCGAATTCTGAAATCTACCGCCAGCTCGACCTGTTCGGCGACGTGCTCGAGCGCGTGCGTTCCGACTATGTCGAGAAGCCGGACGACACCCAGCTCATCGAGTCGGCGATCAACGGCATGCTTGCCGCGCTCGACCCGCACTCGGCTTATCTCAGCCCGAAGCACTTCCGCGATATGCAGGTGCAGACCCGCGGTGAGTTCGGCGGCCTCGGCATCGAGGTCACGATGGAGAACGGCGTGGTCAAGGTGGTCGCACCCATCGACGGCACGCCGGCTCAGCGGGCAGGCATCCAGGCCAACGACCTGATCACGCATCTCGACGATGAGCAAATCGTCGGGCTGACGCTCGAGCAGGCGGTCGAGAAGATGCGCGGTCCGGTCAACACCCCGATCAAGCTCACGGTGGTGCGCAAGGGCCGCGAGGAGCCGTTCGATGTCAGCATCACGCGCGACATCATCCGCATCAACGCGGTGAAGGCGCGGCTCGAGGCGGAAGATCAAGTGGCCTATGTGAAGATCTCCACCTTCAACGAGCAGACCCACACAAATCTGGTCAAGTCGGTGGAAGAGCTGAAGAAGCAGTCGGGCAAGAAGCTCAAGGGCTACATCATCGACCTGCGCAACAACCCCGGCGGTCTCTTGGATCAGGCGGTTGCCGTCTCCGATGCGTTCCTCGACAAGGGTGCGATCGTTCTCACCAAGGGCCGCAATCTGGAAGAGACGCAGCGTAGCCAGGCACGGCCCGGCGACATCACCGACGGCAGCAAGATCATCGTCCTGGTCAACGGCGGCTCCGCCTCGGCTTCCGAGATCGTTGCCGGCGCAATCCAGGATCACAAGCGCGGTACGGTCATCGGCACCCGGTCCTTCGGCAAGGGCTCGGTCCAGACGATCATCCCGCTCGGCAGCAACGGCGCCATCCGCCTGACGACTGCGCGTTACTATACGCCGTCGGGCCGCTCGATCCAGGCGCAGGGCATCGATCCCGATATCATCGTGGAGCAGGATCTGCCGCCCGAGCTGCAGAGCAAGGAACCGGCCAAGCCCCGCGGCGAGGCGAGCCTTCGCGGTCACCTGAAGCCTGACAAGGAAGGCGTGAAGGAAGAGTCCGGCTCGTCGGCCTACGTCCCGCAGGAGCCGGAGAAGGACAAGCAGCTCCAGTACGCCATCTCCCTCCTGCTCGGAAAGGTCGCAGCCTCGACCGAGACGCCCGTAACCAAGCAGGAAAAGGTGCCGAACTGAGGCGAGATTCGCGGGCCGGCTAAGCCGGCCCGCAACACCCACAGCGCAAACTGTCCTTGAAACTGAACTGGGCGCCTCCCTTGGGGGCGCCCATTTTTCTTTCGGTCACGGACCTGTGGGCGGCCAGCACAGGCATGTATCGGATCAGTACCTGCACCAGTCGGCCAGTTATGCGGCTTGCTCGGAGGATTATAGGCTTGGATGGCTGCTTAGCTCGCCCGGTAGACCTCACGGAGCAGAACCAAGGTATAGGTGAAGATCTCCTTTATGAGGCAGCAATGAAGCGGACACTGGTGGGATCCAGAATATCAGCATCGAGGATGCTTATTGTGCATGCTCTGAATGACAAGGCGCACGGGTACTACGTAAAGCAAGGATTTCTGCCTTTAAGGGGAAACACGAACGCTCTTTACATGCCATTAGATACAGTCGCGTCGACGCTGTGACGTCGAAGCGTCACGGCTCCAGCAAGTCACCTGGCTGGCAGGCCGAGAGTTGCGATGCGCTGATCTTCACGGCCCATTCAGCAACTTCACCGCCGCCGAGGACGCCGCGCCGGTCAGAATGCACGGCACGCCGATAGCCGCCGCTCCGAGGGCGCTGGCGACGACGCAACCGACGGCGACGGCGGTGCTGCCCCAGTAGGCGGCCTTGGCCCAGGGATTGTTCACCTGCGGGCCGGTGCGCTTCAGCTCCTCGATGGCGGCGAGCGCCTCCTTGCGGATTTTGCCGGTCTCGAAGGTTTCCGCCGCAACGACGATCTCCCGCAGCGCCAGCCGAACCTTGTCCGGGTGATTGGTCATGTGCTGCTGCTCGCGCAAGAAATCGAGCAGTTGCTTGTCCCGGGAAGCATTGTTGGCGAGCGTCCACTTGGCGACACTGCCTACCGTCAGGCGGTTGACGTCGCTCTTGTCGTCCGCCCACTGCAGAGCGCCGACGATGCGGTAGACGGGCTCGAGCGATCCGGTGGCGAAGTAATAGCCCCAGAGCGTGTCGATCGGCGCCGGCCCTGTCTCGAGCGGCAGGTCGTGCAGGACGGGCGCCTTTCCGAAGAGATAGCGATCGATCAGAGTCTTTCGCGCCGGCATGCGCTCGACGAATTTGGTCATCAGCGACTGCCAGTCCGGCAGACCGCTATAGGCAATGGCCTTGACGATCGCGTGCTGGTTTTCGGGAGGCATCGGATACATGCGGGTCACGAGCAACTCGGCCATCTTCGGATTGCTGCCGAGCACGCCAGCCATGAAGCCGACGTAGACGCCCGCCGTGTCTTCATCCCCGAACAGCCCCAGGCGGCTCATCGCCTTGACGGCGTCCGGGAGGCGCTCCGGCTGAGGCTCGAAGCGATAGTCATTGATCCATTGCAGGATGCGCTCGCTCGTGCTGAACGGACCGTCTCCCGCGGCAGCCGGCTGCTGTGCGGCTGTCGGGATGAACGGCGTCACGACCAACAGGAGAAAGGCGAGCAGGCCGGCGCCGAAATTACGCATGACAACCTCCGAGACTTGCGACACGCGAACCTCCCGCGATCTGGTCCGCACACCCCGCGAGGGTTAATCAGCCGTGCGCGACGATTTCATGGCGGCATCAGCAACTCGCTTCTCCCTGGCGATAACTGGATAGCGAGACCGGGCCGGTTTTGACCTGCAGCCCAGAGACGAATATGTGGTTGCCGGAACGACAGGGGGATCTAGCTGGTCATGGCGCCGCAACCGCAGCTCGACGAGGCCACTCGGCCGGCTTCGGATGACGATAGTGCGTCCGGCACAGCCAATGGTGCGCGCCGGTCCGCGGCGGAAGCGACGCCGTCCATGGCGCAGTATCTGGAGATCAAGGCGGCAAATCCGGACAGCCTGCTCTGGTACCGGATGGGCGATTTCTACGAGCTGTTCTTCGAGGACGCGGTCGTCGCCTCGCAGGCGCTCGGAATCGTACTGACCAAGCGCGGCAAGCATCTGGGCGAGGATATCCCGATGTGCGGCGTGCCTGTGGTTCGCGCTGACGAATACCTGCAGCGGCTCATCAAACAGGGCTACCGGGTCGCCGTCTGTGAGCAGCTCGAGGACCCGGCCGAGGCCCGCAAACGCGGCTCGAAGGCGGTCGTCAGACGGGATGTCGTCCGCCTCGTCACGCCGGGCACTCTCACCGAAGACACACTGCTCGATGCCCGGGCGCGCAACTATCTGACCGCGTTGCATGTCGCCCCGCCAAGTGCCGAGGACGGCGCTCCGATCATCGCCCTCGCCTCGCTCGACATTTCGACGGGCGAGTTCGAGCTGGGCTCGGTCGCGGCTCATGATCTGCCGGGGGAACTTACCCGCTTGCAGCCCAGCGAGATCGTCGCAACCGATGCAGCCTTCACTGATCAGAAGATCAAGAGCTGCATCGAGGCCGTCGGCGCCGCGACGACGCCGGTCGCCGGCGCCACGTTCGACAGCATGGCCGGAGAGCGCTCGCTGAAGGCGCGACTGGGGGTAGCGGACCTCGCCGCCTTCGGCTCCTTCTCGCGGCCGGAGCTCGCCGCCGCGGCCGCGCTCCTCAAGTACGTCGAGCTGACGCAGATCGGCCGCCAGCCGGTCATCCGCCCGCCGCGCAGCACGGGACCGGCCCATGCGATGGTTATCGACGCTGCGACCCGCGCCAGCCTGGAGATCGTGCGCAGCACGTCGGGTGGACGGCAGGGTAGCCTGCTGGCTGCGATCGACAGGACAGTCACCGGCCCTGGGGCACGCGAGCTGGCGGCCCGACTGGCGAGCCCGCTGCGCGATACGCAGACCATCACGGCCCGGCTTGACGCCCTGTCCTACCTGCTCGAGCGGGATCGCCTCCGGGAAGACATTCGGGATGCGCTGCGCAGCGCGCCCGACATCGCACGCGCCGTATCCCGGCTCGCGCTTCAGCGCGGCGGGCCTCAGGACCTCGCCGCGGTTCGGGACGGGCTTGCGGCGGCGGCCGTCCTCAGCGACCTGCTCGGCCGTTCGGCCGACGGCATCGGCCTTCCCCTCGAACTGGCGTCAATTCAGGCCCGTCTCGCGGCACCTGGCGCCCGCTCCCTGGCGCAGGCGCTCCAGTCGGCCCTCGTCGACACTCCACCAGCGCACCGGCGCGAAGGAGGGTTTATCCGCGACGGTTTCCGCCCGGATCTCGACGACGCCCGCCGGCTCAAGGACGACAGCCGCAAGGTGATGGCCGGGCTCGAAGCCCGCTACGTGAACGAGACCGGCATCAAGACGCTCAAGATCCGGCACAACAACGTGCTCGGCTACTACGTCGAGGTCGGCGCCGCCAACGCAAAGCCCTTGATGGCCGAGCCGCATTCACAGACGTTTCGCCACCGCCAGACCCTTGCCAATGCGGTGCGCTTCACGACCCGTGAGCTGGCTGAAACCGAAGGGCTCATCGCCTCCGCCGCCGAGCGAGCCTTGGCGATCGAGCAGGAGGTTTTCACCGATCTGGCACGCTCGGTCGGAGAGGCGGAAAGAGCGTTGTGCGAGACCGCCGCGGCGCTGGCGGAGCTCGATCATTACGCAGGGCTCGCCGAGCTGGCCTTCCAGGAGAACTATGTCCGGCCCGAGGTAACGGACGGCATGGAGTTCGAGATCCGCGGCGGGCGCCATCCGGTCGTCGAGCAGGCGCTACGTCAGGCAAAAGCGGCGCCCTTCATCGAGAACGACTGCGTGCTGGGCTCCGGCGTCGCGCCCCCGCCGGGCTTCGAGGACGAGGACGGCAAGAGCGGCCGCATCTGGCTCGTCACCGGCCCCAACATGGCGGGCAAATCGACCTTTCTTCGGCAGAATGCACTGATCGCCCTGATGGCGCAGATCGGCTCGTTCGTGCCGGCCCGTGCCGCCAGCATCGGCGTCATCGACCGGCTCTTCTCCCGCGTCGGCGCTGCTGACGATCTGGCGCGTGGGCGTTCGACGTTCATGGTCGAGATGGTGGAAACCGCGGCCATCCTCAATCAGGCGAGCGAGCGATCCCTCGTCATCCTCGATGAGATCGGCCGTGGCACCGCCACTTTCGACGGCCTTTCGATTGCATGGGCCACCGTCGAATACCTGCACGACATCAGCCGGTGCCGGGCGCTGTTCGCCACGCACTACCATGAGCTGACCGCTCTCGCGGGCCGATTGCCGGACCTCGCCACGGTCACCATGGACGTAAAGGAATGGCGGGACGAGATCGTCTTCCTGCATAAGGTCCGCCCGGGAGCTGCCGACCGGTCCTACGGCATCCAGGTGGCGAAGCTGGCTGGTCTGCCGGCTGCGGTCGTGAAGCGGGCCCGAGAAGTGCTGGCCCGGCTCGAAAAATCGGACCGGCGCCAGGGCACCAGCGGCTCACTGGAAGAACTGCCGCTCTTCGCCCACGAGCCCCAGGAACCGGAATCCGGCGGACGCGATGCCCCGTCGGAACTCGAGCTGGCTCTTGATAGGATCAATCCCGACGAGCTTAGTCCGCGTGCGGCGCTCGAAGCCCTTTATGAGCTGAAGACCCTGCGACGCAACGAGCCGCAGCCGCGGTAGGATCGGGCTCGCGGGCAAAGCTGCACTCTGGTTGATGTTGAGCAGTCGCAGCAGGCATCTCCTTGCCTCGTCTACAGGGAGGATGGGTGCGAAACTTGAGATGCTTCAATATAAGTCTAAAGAAGTTCAGGAACGCGCCATCCCGGGCGAAGCATGGACGTCACGACACTGACCAAGGCACCCTACTTCGACCCGCTCGAAGCGCGGCACGACCTGACGCGGCTCGCGACCGAGAAAAGCGGCGCTGGCGACGCGCGCCCCGCCGTGCTCGATTACTGCAAAGCACTGCTGAAGAATGCGCGCGCCTCGGCTGAGGCGCAGCTCGCGGCGGACGGCAACGGCCGGCGCTGCGCTAGCGGCCTATCGCAATTCACGGACGAACTGATCCGGCTCATCTACGATTACACGGTCGCGCACGTTTATCGCGCAACGAATCCCTCCGATGCGGAACGGATGTCCATCGTGGCGACCGGTGGGTTCGGGCGCGGACTGCTGGCTCCAGGCTCGGACATCGATCTGCTCTTCCTGTTGCCCTACAAGCAGACGCCCTGGGGCGAGAGCGTAGCGGAGTACATGCTCTATTTGCTTTGGGATCTCGGTCTCAAGGTCGGACACGCGACGCGCACCATCGACCAGTGCATCAAGCTGGCTCTGTCGGATTTCACGATCCTGACGACGCTGCTCGATCAGCGGCTCATTCACGGCGATGCCGACCTCTTCAGGACTCTCGACAGCAGGTTCCGCGCCGAGGTGGTGACGGGCGCCGTTGCCCGCCCGTTCATCGAGGCGAAGATGGCCGAGCGCGACGAGCGCCATCGCCGTTCCGGCCAGAGCCGCTACCGCGTCGAGCCCAACATCAAGGATGGCAAGGGCGGCCTGCGCGACCTGCACACCCTGCACTGGCTCGCAATGTACGTCCACGGAGAGGGACCGGGCAAAGGGCTCGCCAGCGCCGGCGTCTTCACGCCTGCGGAGATGGCGACCTTCCGCCGGTGCGAGAGCTTCCTGTGGAGCGTACGCTGCAACCTGCACTTCCTGACGGGGAGAGCCGAGGAGCGACTGACGTTCGACCTGCAGCCCGCCATGGCCGAACGGCTCGGCTACCGGAGCGCCCGCGGCCTGCGCGGCGTCGAGCGGTTCATGAAGCACTACTTCCTGGTCGCCAAGGACGTGGGGGACCTGACCACGATCCTCTGCTCGGCGCTCGAGATGCAGCAGCTCAAGTCGGCTCCGCGCTTCGAGCAGCTGCTGAACCCCGTGACGTGGGTGACCCGGCGGCGCATCCGGCGGACGACCGATTTCCGCATCGATAATGCGCGGCTGAACATCGCCGGCCCGGACGTATTCAAGCGCAATCCGGTGAACCTCATTCGGTTCTTCGCGGTGGCGGAGAAGACCGGCAGTTTTTTCCATCCCAACGCGATTCGCGTGCTGCGCAGCTCTCTCAGGCTGATCGACGACGATCTGCGCAACCACCCTGAAGCCAACCGCATCTTCCTGGAACTGCTCACGTCCAGGAACAATCCGGAGACGACGCTCAGGCGCATGAACGAGGCCGGCGTGCTCAGCCGGTTCATCCCCGAGTTCGGGCGCGTCGTCTCGATGATGCAGTTCAACATGTATCACCACTACACGGTCGACGAGCACCTGCTGCGCACCGTCGGTCAGGTCAGCACGATCGAGGAAGGCCGGCGCGCCGAAAGCCTGCCGCTCTCGACGGCCATCTTCAGCACCATTCAGAGCCGGCGCGCGCTTTATGTTGCCGCCTTCCTGCACGACATCGGCAAAGGCCAGGTCGAGGACCACTCGAAGCTCGGCGCACGCATCGCGCGGCGGATTTGTCCGCGGCTGGGACTTTCAGCCGCCGAGACGGACACGGTGGCGTGGCTCATCGAGCACCATCTCGAGATGAGCAACATCGCCCAGAGCCGCGACCTTGCCGACCCCAAGACGATCCGCGATTTCGCCGATGTCGTGCAGAGTCCGGAACGGCTCAAGTTGCTGCTGCTGCTGACCGTGGCGGATATCCGGGCCGTCGGCCCCGGCACCTGGAACAGCTGGAAGGGCCAGCTTCTGCGTGAGCTCTACTGGGAAACGGAGCCCCTGGTCGCCGGCGGGCACACGCAGGGCTCACGGCGCGAGCGGATCGCGGAAGCGCAATCTCTGCTGCGCGCGGAGCTGGTGAACTGGCCGCCGCGAGACGTGGAGCACTTCATCGGGCGCCATTATGACGATTACTGGTTGAAGACCGACACCCGCAAGCAGGCGGAGCATGCGCGCCTCATCCAGCGAGCGGAGGCGGAAGGCGTTCGGCTTGCCACCTCGTTCTCGTCCAGCCCTTTCACCGGAATTACGGAACTTTCCATTCTGGCTCCGAACCATCCGCGGCTGCTGGCGCTGTTTGCCGGTGCGTGCGCGGTCTGCGGCGCAAACATCATCGGTGCCCACGTCTCGACTACCCGCGACGGGCTCGCGCTCGACACGTTCCTGCTGCAACGGGAGTTTCCCGAGGAGGCCGACGAGACTCGCCGGATGGCGCGGATCACACGCACCATCGAGCGGGCGCTCGATGGCGAAGTGCGGATGGCGGAGCTGATGGCGAAGCGGAAACCCTCCGAACGGCGCATCACGGCGTTCACCGTCGAGCCGGAGGCCATCATCAACAATGCGTTGTCGGACAAATTCTCGGTCATCGAGGTCTCGGGCCGAGACCGGCCGGGGCTGCTTTACGACCTCACCAGCACGCTTTCCGACCTCAATCTCGACATCACCTCGGCGCACATCACGACCTACGGCGAGAAGGCGGTGGACGTCTTCTACGTCACCGATCTGACGGGCAAGAAGGTCACGAGCGAGCAGCGCCAGGCCGCCATCCGGGAGCGGCTTGCCGGTGTGCTGTCGCAATCCGCTGAGGCTGCATGAATCTCTATCGCGCATTCGCCACTGTCGGCGGGCTCACGATGATGAGCCGCGTGCTGGGCTTCGTCCGCGACATTCTGATTGCAGCAGTGCTCGGCACGGGCTTCGTTGCCGATGCGTTTTTCGTTGCCTTCCGTTTCCCCAACCTGTTCCGGCGTCTGTTTGGCGAGGGCGCCTTCAACGCGGCATTCGTGCCGCTGTTCGCCAAGCGGCTCGAAGGAGAAGGCGCCGATGCAGCAAGGCAATTCGCGGAAGAAGCGCTGGCGGGTCTTACGCTCGCGCTGGTGCTGTTCTCGGCCGTGGCGATCATCGCCATGCCTTGGCTCATGCTGCTGCTGGCGCCCGGCTTCGTAACCGACCCGGAGAAGTACGACCTCGCCGTTCTGCTCACGCAGATCGCCTTCCCGTACCTCCTCTGCATGTCTCTCGTTGCGCTGCTGTCGGGCGTGCTCAACAGCATGGGCCGGTTTCTGGCGGCTGCGGCAGCACCGATCCTGCTGAACATCGTACTGATCGCTGCGATTACTCTCAGCCTCTGGCTCGGCCTGCATCTCCAGCCCGGCGCCGGCCTCATCCTTTCCATCGGTGTGACAGTCGCGGGAATTGCCCAGCTCGCGATGCTCTGGATCGCCGTGCGCCGCGCGGGCGTGCCTCTCCGCCTGCGCCGGCCGCGCTACACGGAAGGCGTGAAACGGCTCGTGTCGCTCGGCATTCCGGGAGTGATCTCCGGGGGCATCACGCAGATCAACATCGTCATCGGGACGATCATTGCTTCGCTGCAGGCCGGAGCCGTCTCTTACCTCTACTATGCCGATCGCCTCTATCAATTGCCGCTCGGCATCATCGGCGTCGCCGTCGGCGTGGTGCTCCTCCCCGACCTGTCGCGCAAGCTGCGCAATGGTGACGGCGCCGCGGCCCATGACAGCCAGAACCGCTCCATCGAGTTCGCGCTGCTCTTTACGATCCCTGCCGCCGTCGCCCTCGTCATCGCGGCCGAGCCGATCATCGGCGTGCTTTTCGAGCGTGGCGCGTTCTCCGCCTCCGACACCCGCGCCACGGCGGCCGCCCTTGCCGCGTTCGCGATCGGCCTGCCCTCGTTCGTGCTGATCAAGGTCTTTCAGCCTGCCTTCTTCGCCCGCGAGGACACGCGCACGCCCATGTGGTTCGCGGCCATCAATCTTGTGGTGAATGCGATCGGCTCGCTGGTGCTCTTCTTCCTGTTCCAGCGACTCGGCTGGATGCCGCACGTCGGCATTGCCATCGCAACGACCATTGCGGGCTGGATCAACGCCGGACTGCTCATCGTGACGCTGATACGCACAGGCAATTATCACGCGGACCGCCGGCTGGTGCGGAACACATGGCTGATCCTGCTGGCAAGCGTCGTCATGGGTGGCGCCCTCACCGCGATCCTGCCCGCGGCCGAGCCATACTTCGCGGCTGATGCGGGGCTCATGGTGCGCACCGCCAGCCTGGCTGGGCTTGTCGCGGCAGGTGTCGGCATCTACGGCCTCACGATTTTCGCGACGGGCGTGCTGCGGGTTGACCAGCTCCGCCGATTCGTGCGGCGTGGCGCCTGACGGCCACTCAGGCGATCCGTCTACTTGCACCGGACAGCCCGGCGCGCCATAACGCGCCCGCAATCAGAAACTGCAGGTAGGCCATGAAGATCACGCCGCGCGTCTTCTCAGGGATGCAGCCGACCGGCTCCCTCCATCTCGGCAACTATCTCGGCGCCATGCTGCAGTGGATCAGGCTGCAGGACACGCACGAGTGCATCTACTGCGTGGTCGACATGCACGCCATCACCATATGGCAGGAGCCGAACGAGCTCAGGAACGCCATCCGGATGGTGACGGCCGCCTACATCGCCTGCGGCCTCGATCCCAAGAAGAGCATCATCTTCAACCAGTCGCAGGTGCACCAGCACGCCGAGCTGGCGTGGGTGTTCAACTGCGTCGCGCGGCTCGGCTGGCTGAATCGCATGACCCAGTTCAAGGAGAAAGCGGGCAAGGACCGGGAGAACGCGTCCGTCGGGCTTTATGCCTATCCGAACCTGATGGCGGCGGACATTCTGGTCTACCGCGGCACGCACGTGCCTGTGGGCGAGGACCAGAAGCAGCACCTGGAGCTGGCGCGCGACATCGCACAGAAGTTCAATAACGACTACAGGACCTCGATCATCGAGGCCGGATTCGAGGACGGCGTTTTCTTTCCGCTGCCGGAGCCGATCATCACCGGCCCGGCCACGCGCGTGATGAGCCTGCGCGACGGCACGAGGAAGATGTCGAAGTCCGACCCCTCGGACCTCTCGCGCATCAACATGATGGACGACGCCGATACGATTGCTCGCAAGATCCAGAAGGCAAAGACCGATCCGGAGCCGCTGCCGTCCGAGGAGTTGGGGCTGGATGGCCGTCCGGAAGCCGAGAACCTGGTCGGCATCTATGCGGCACTGGCTGGCACCG
The DNA here is from genome assembly GCA_041687075.1 of Hyphomicrobiaceae bacterium. Classification (GTDB taxonomy): domain Bacteria; phylum Pseudomonadota; class Alphaproteobacteria; order Rhizobiales; family Hyphomicrobiaceae; genus ZC4RG25. The sequence goes on from JAWLCO010000023.1 coordinate 31,166, forward strand.
ATGTGCCTTCCGTACTGCGCGAGTTCGGCGGCGGCCCGTTCTCCACCTTCAAGAAGGCGCTCAGCGAGGTGGCCGTGGACAAGGTCGCCCCCGTCGGGGCCGAGATGCGGCGTCTGGCGAGCGATCCAGCTGAAATCGACCGTATCCTCGCCGATGGCTCCCGCCGCGCAGAGGAGATCGCCGCGCCGATCATGGATCGCGTGAAGGACATCGTCGGTTTCGTCCGGCGGTAGGGACCCGTTGGACGGCCTGCCCGTTATCTCGCAGCTCGAGCCGGATCATTCCAAATGATGAGCCCGGCGAGCAGCGGGATTGCTGGCAGCACGGCAACATGACAGCATTACGCATGGCCATGACGAAGAAACGCCGGGTTTTCGAGGAAGGGCACCGACGCAAGTATCTCGTCATCGTCGACGAGAGCGACGAGGTCGAGGCTGCCCTTTACTTCTCTGCGCTGCGCGCAGCGCACACCGCGGCATCCATCCTGCTGCTCTACGTGATAGAGCCGCAGGAGTATCAGCACTGGGTAGGCGTGCGGCAGGTGCAGCTCGAGGAGGAGACGAACAAGGCCAAGGCCCTGTTCCGCCTCTTCCGCCGCAAGCTCAACACGGCGGGCTTTGAGGCCGTGCACACCGAGGAGGTCATCCGCGAGGGCAAGAAGTCCGAGGCCATCCTCGAGCTGATCGACGAGGACGAGGACATCGCCGTGCTGACGCTCGGCGCCGCGACGGATGCGATGGGCCCAGGGCCGCTTGTATCGTCGCTGGCGGCAGGCACGGCCGCGGGATCATTCCCAATTCCGATCACCATCGTACCGGGCAACCTCACGCTCGATGACCTGCAGGCCCTGGCCTGAGGAAAGCCGATCCTGCCCCTCGACTTTTGACCGGGCCGGCACTAGTTAGTAGAATAATTCTAAGGCACGCACGGCCATGCCCGGCTCTTTTGGCGCCGGGTTCCGAAGGAGACAGGCATGTTCATCCAGACCGAACCGACCCCGAATCCAGCCACGTTGAAGTTCATCCCGGGCAAGCCGGTTCTGGGCGAGGGAACGGCCGACTACCGCTCGCCCGAGGAGGCCACAGAATCGCCGCTCGCGCAGCGGCTGTTCGAGGTCGACGGCGTCAAAGGCGTCTTTCTGGGTGCCGACTTCATCTCCGTGACCAAGGGCGATGCCGAGTGGCAGCACCTGAAGCCCGCCATTCTCGGGGCCATCATGGAGCACTTCATGTCCGGCGCGCCCGTGCTCGGCAACGAGAGTGCCAATGATGCCGCCGGCGGCAATTACGACCCGAAGGACGAGGAGACGGTGCTGACCATCAAGGAGCTGCTCGAGACGCGCGTGCGTCCCGCTGTGGCCCAGGACGGCGGCGACATCACCTTCCACGGCTATCGCGACGGCATCGTGTTCCTGCACATGCGCGGCGCGTGCGCTGGCTGCCCCAGCTCCACGGCGACGCTGCGGCACGGCATCGAGAACCTGCTGCGCCACTTCTGCCCCGACGTGCAGGAAGTCCAGGCGATTTAACCTCAACGACTCCCCGTCATCCCGGACCAGCGAGCGCCGGTCCGGGGAGCCAGCATGAAGAGCGCCCATAGGACACAGCATTTGTGCGGCCTTCGGCACTTCTTATGACTGGATCCCGGGTCTCCTCGCCGCCGGGTGAGCATGCCATGGTCCGAGTTGTCCAGTGGCGCCGCCCGGCGCTGGCCTATATAGGTCAGCGCTCATGAACGTCCTCGCCTTTGATACGTGCTTCGGCGCCTGCTCGGCGGCTGTCCTGTGGAACGGGCAGCTCACGCGGCGTTACGAGGAGATGGCGACGGGGCAGGCCGAGCGGCTCCTTCCTATGATCGGCGAGGTGCTGGAAGAGTCCGGAGCAAAACTGCAGGACCTGGACGCGATCGCCGTCACGGAGGGACCGGGAACATTTACCGGTACGCGCATCAGCGTCGCAGCCGCCCGGGGACTGGCTCTCGCGACCGCTCTACCGATCCGGGCCGCGACGAGCCTGCACGTCATGGCGAGCCGTGCGTCCGCCGAGCTCGGCGATGCTGCGGCGGGCCATGTGCTTGCGGTCTGCGTGGATGCAAGGGCCGGGCAAGTGTTCGTCCAGATCTTCGAGCCGGGCCGAACCATCCCGCTTACGGAAGCCGCCATCATGACGCCGCTCGGGGCAGCTGCTCTCGCCGAGCCTGCTCCCCTGCTCTGCGTCGGCTCCGGTGGACGTGTGGTTGCGGAGGCGGCCAACGGTGCAGGACGGGCCGCGGAGGCCAGACTGCCAGTGCTTCAGCCGGACGCCCGCCACTTGGCGCAACTCGCCGCGACTCTTCCCGAGCGCCATCCCCTCGTTCCGCTCTATCTGCGCCCTGCAGACGCCAAGCCGCAGACGGGCAAATCCCTGCCGCGAGCCTGAATGGGCCTCCGCGAGCATACGAGCGTGATCGAGGCGAGCGGCGAACAGGCCAACGAAGCGCTGGCCTCACTGCACCGGGAGCTTTTCACGCCGGCTTGGACCAGCGACGACTTCGCGGCCCTCATCGCGCAGGCCGGCTCGATCGCTCTCCTCGCCCGATCAGGCGACGGACGACTTCCGGTTGGCTTCATTCTGGGCCGGGTTGCTGCGGATGAGGCTGAAATCCTCACGCTTGGCGTTTCACGACGCGCGCAACGGCAGGGTCTCGGCGCGCGTCTGGTTGCCGAGCTCGCCCGGCGGGCGGCCGAGCACGGGGCAACGCGCCTGTTCCTGGAGGTTGCTGCGGACAACACAGCGGCCCGGCTACTCTATCACGGGCAGGGGTTCAGCGAGGTCGGGCGCCGGCCTGGATACTACACCCGCCCCAGGAAGAGCCCTGCCGATGCCATCATCATGTCGAAGACAATCAACCGCTGACCCCGCGGGTGGACGGGCTGTGCCGCGGTCATCTATAAGCGAGAACAAAGGCGGAATCGGCCGCCATGGAGGGCATTGGCTTAATCGGATGGCCGGCGCAGACGACCAGGCTCCGAGCCGGATCGAAAGGCTTTGCAGTGAGCGCGGGCTGCGGATGACCGGCCAGCGCCGCACCATCGCGCGTGTCCTCACGGCTGCGGAGGATCACCCGGACGTGGTCGAGGTCTACCGCCGGGCCCACCAGGTGGACTCCCGCATCTCGCTCTCGACCGTCTATCGGACCCTGAAGCTTTTCGAGGCCAACGGTATCCTGGAGCGGCATGAATTCGGGGCCGGGCGGAGCCGCTACGAGGAGGCCACCCGCGAGCACCACGATCACCTGATCGACCTCGAGACGGGCCGGGTGATCGAGTTCCGTAACGAGGATATCGAGAAGCTGCAGGAGCGTGTCGCCCGCGAGCTCGGATTTCAGCTGGTCGGTCATCGGCTCGAGTTGCACGGCGTACCGCTACGCCGGAAAAAATCCACGTGACCGTCGAGGCCGGATCGGGCGCTGGTCGTCAGCAAGACATGGGACGCGACCTCCATCCCAGTACCAAGTCCTCCCGCAAGGGCGCCCTGAGAGCGGCAGCGATACTTGCCGGATTTGCCGGCCTGACGACGCCCCTCATGCCGGTGCAGGCCGCCCTGCTGCGGATCTCACCGGCGCACGCCCGCAAGTTCCCTCACTGGTACCATCGGCAGGTGTGCCGTCTGCTCGGCATCCGGTTGCATATCGAGGGCACGATCGCGAAAAACGCACCTGTGCTGGTGGTCGCCAACCATGTGTCCTGGCTCGACATTCCGGTGCTGTCGGCAGTCGCGCCCGTCTCGTTCGTGGCCAAGAAGGAGGTCGGGACCTGGCCCTTCGTTTCTTCGCTCGCACGCCTGCAGCGATCCGTGTTCGTCGACCGTGAGCGCCGCACGGCGGTCGGACAAACCACGAATGAGATCATCGAGCGGCTCAAGACCGGCGATGCCATCGTCCTGTTCGCGGAAGGCACCTCGAGCGACGGCAATCGCGTGCTGCCCTTCAAAACGCCCCTGTTCGCGGCCGTGAAGCCGACGCTTGCCAACGGACACACCGACCCGGGTGCGTGCGTGCAGACACTCGCCATCGCCTACACGCACTTGCACGGAGTGCCGCTGGGACGATTCGGCAGATCGCTCGTCGGCTGGTACGGCGACATGGAGATGGCGAGCCATGCCTGGGAGCTGCTCAAGGCCGGGCCGCTCGATGTGAAAGTCAGCATCAGCCCCCCGGTGCCGCTCTCCGACTTCGCGGATCGCAAGGAGCTGGCCCGCTACACGGAATCCATGATCCGGCAGTCGCTTGCCCGGTTGCTGCGTGGACAGAACGTTTAGGAGACGCTATTCGAACCCGCCATCAGGAAGTCTTCTCAACGGTGTGACCAGGCAAGCGCTGGACATGGTACGTAAAATGATGTTGCAATGCAGCAACCTCGATCTGCAGGTGCGGCAATCCAATTCGGAACCTGAGCCATAGCTGAGCAGTATTGAATGGTGCGGCGCAAACCCTGATTTTCGGGTTCGTCTGCGAGATTGGAGCTACGAGGTTCTGCATGCCTGGGACCAGAAAGGTCTTCATCAAGACGTACGGCTGTCAGATGAACGTCTACGACAGCGAGCGCATGGCCGAGGCCCTTGCGCAACACGGGTACGCGGAGACCGACGATCCGGCGCAGGCCGACATGATCGTGCTCAACACCTGCCATATTCGCGAGAAGGCGGCAGAGAAGGTGTATTCGGAGCTCGGCCGCATCCGCCAGTTGAAGGTTTCACGCCAGGTCGAGGGCAAGGACACCATGGTGGCCGTTGCGGGCTGCGTTGCCCAGGCGGAAGGCGCCGAGATCATCGCCCGCGCGCCCGTCGTGGACCTCGTTGTCGGCCCGCAGGCCTACCATCGCCTGCCGGAGCTTGCGACGAAGGCGCGAACGGAGCGCCGTCAGCTCATCGACACGGAGTTCCCGGACGAGGACAAGTTCGCCCGTCTTCCCGAGCGGAAGGGTACGCGTCCTGCGGCGGCGTTCCTCACGGTGCAGGAGGGCTGCGACAAGTTCTGCACCTTCTGCGTGGTGCCCTACACGCGCGGCATGGAGATTTCGCGTCCGGTCACTCAGATCTTCGAGGAGGCCCGCCGTCTCGTCGAGCAGGGGGTGCGGGAAATCACCCTTCTCGGCCAGAACGTGAACGCCTATCACGGTGAAGGACCCGACGGCCGGCCGTGGTCGCTCGGCAAGCTCCTGCTGCACCTGTCCGGCATCGAGCAACTCGAGCGCCTGCGTTACACGACGAGCCATCCGCACGATATGGACGACGAGCTCATCGAGGCGCATCGGGATCTGCCGAAGCTGATGCCATATCTGCACTTGCCGTTCCAGGCGGGCTCGGACCGCATTCTGGCGGCCATGAACCGGAAGCACACGGCGGAGGATTATCTCGGCATCGTTGAAAAGATCCGCGCAGCCCGCCCGGACCTCGCGCTTTCCACCGACATCATCGTCGGCTTTCCCGGTGAGACCGAACAGGAATTCGAGCAGACCCTCAAACTGGTCCGGCAGGTCGGATTCGCGCAGGCTTTCTCGTTCAAGTACAGCCCTCGCCCCGGCACCCCTGCGGCCAACATGGAGGAGCAGGTCCCGGAGGAGGTCAAGGCCGACCGGCTGGCGCGTCTCCAGGAGCTGCTGCAGGCCCAGCAGCGGCGGTTCAATGCCGGTTGCGTCGGCAAGGTCTTCCCCGTGTTGTTCGAGAAGCTTGGCCGCCGAGCCGGCCAGCTCGTCGGCCGCTCGCCCTATCTCCAGGCCGTCCACGCCGAAGCCGAGCCGAGCCTGCTTGGCCGTATACTCCCCGTCGAGATCTCCGATGCCAGCACCAATAGCCTGGCGGGAATCGTGCGCTAGGGGGTCGCTTTTCAGCGTCAGGTTCTGGACGGGTGTCACATCCCCACTACATAGGGTAGTATAGTCGTCGCGGTGGCCCCGAGTCGCGGGCAGGCCGCACTGGAGAGATTGCATTTGAACGCATACCGTGGGGCAGCCGCTTCCGCAGCCGGGAGGTCAACCAAAGCCTCCCACGTCAGGAAGCGTTTGGTAGTACCCTTTGAGAATAATCGTTATCTCGCTGAGCTACTGGGCGAGTACGATGCGCATCTGGCGCTGATTGAAGATCGTCTCGGCATCGAGGCACACGCACACGGCAACGTCGTCATCTTGTCGGGCTCCGAGCCAGCGTGCGACATCGCACGCAGCGTCCTCGAGCAGCTTTACGCGCGCGTGGCACGCGGCGAACAGGTCGGACCCGGTGATTTCGACGGCCTGATCCGGCACGGGCGGGAAGCGGCGCCGGGCCCGTCACCGGACGGCCAGGCACAGATCACGACCCGGCGCCGTGTGATCAAGGCACGCACGCCCACGCAGAGCCAGTATATCCGCGGGTTCGAGAGCACGGATCTCGTGTTCGGGCTCGGCCCGGCCGGCACCGGCAAGACGTATCTGGCGGTCGCGTATGCCGCTCATTGCCTCGAGCGGGGCATCATCGAGCGGATCATCCTCTCGCGTCCGGCCGTCGAGGCAGGTGAGCGTCTCGGCTTTCTGCCCGGCGACATGCGGGAGAAGGTCGACCCCTACCTGCGTCCGCTCTATGATGCCCTCTACGACGTGCTGCCGCCCGAGAAGGTGGAGCGGGATCTGGAAACGGGCGTGATCGAGATCGCGCCGCTGGCCTTCATGCGTGGCCGTACCCTCGCCAATGCCTATGTCATTCTGGACGAGGCGCAGAACACGACCAGCATGCAGATGAAGATGTTCCTCACCCGCCTCGGTGAGAACTCAAGAATGGTCATCACTGGAGATCCGAGCCAGATCGATCTGCCGGCCGGCCAGCAATCCGGGCTGGAGGAGGCCGTCAAGCTGCTGGCGGGCATTCAGGGGATCGAGGTGGTCCGGTTCTCGTCCTCGGACGTGGTGCGGCGGGATCTGGTCGCACGGATCGTCGAGGCCTATGATCGGAGCCAGGCTGCCGAAGCCAAGCGCGAACGCCATGAGTGAGACATTCGAGACGCTGATCGGCGAACCGCCGCCCGATGGCGGCGATGACGACCCGGAGCCTCCGAGACGGTTGCAGCTCGACATCCTCATCGAGGATGGTGATTGGAGCGCGTTTGCACCTGTCGAACGGGCGTTGGACCCGCTTGCAGACGTGGTCGCCCGGCGGCTGGATCTCGCTTCTGCCGAAGCCGCAATTGCCCTGAGCTCTGACGAGCGCGTACAGGCCCTCAACCTCACGTATCGCGGCAAGGACAAGCCGACCAACGTGCTCTCCTTCCCTGCAGGCGAGGACGGTCTGCCGCCCGGATTGCGGCGGCACCTCGGCGATATCGTGCTTGCCGCCGAGACTGTGGCACAGGAGGCCGCGGCGGAAGGCAAGCCGCTGCGTCACCATCTCCAGCATCTGGTGGTGCACGGCCTGCTGCACCTGCTCGGCTACGACCACGAGAGCGAGCCGGAGGCCGCCGCAATGGAAGCCCTCGAGGTCGAGATCCTCAGGGATTTGGGGGTTCCAGACCCATACGCCCCCGATCCACCACTTTAGGAATGAGAAGCAACCCGTTGAGCATTATGAGCATCGACGTCGATCCATCCAGAAGCGAGCAGCACTCAGACGACGGAAGTGAAGGCCAGAGTTGGCTCGCCAGCTTGAAGGCCCTGTTGCGGCTACCGGGGGCTCAGACCCTTCGCGACGCGCTCGAGGAGGCCCTGAAGACCGAAACCAAGTCCGACGATGCCTTCAGCGCCGAGGAGCGCAGCATGATGCTGCGGCTTCTCCACTTCGGGCGTCTGCGCGTCGAGGACGTGATGGTGCCGCGGGCCGACATTATCGCGCTGGACGAGAACGAGACGCTGGGCGAGCTGCTCGCCACCTTCGAGGAGGCGGGGGTCTCGCGCATTCCCCTGTTCCATGAAACGCTCGATGACCTGCGCGGCATGGTCCACATCAAGGACGTGATGAGCTGGCTTCTGAAGGAAGCCGCGATCTCGTCGGGCGGATCCGAGAGCGAGAATGGCGAACAGACCGGCGCGCGCAAACCCAATGGCCACAACGGCAGCGCGGGACCGAGCCTGCGGGCCCTTGATCTTTCCAGGATCGACCTGTCACGGCCTCTGACAGTCGCCAAAATCAAGCGTCCGGTGCTGTACGTACCCCCGTCGATGCCGGCGATGAACCTGCTGATTCGGATGCAGACGACGCGCATCCACATGGCTTTCGTCATCGACGAGTATGGCGGAACGGACGGTCTCGTCACCATCGAGGACCTCGTCGAGCAGATCGTCGGCGAAATCGAGGACGAACACGACGAGGCCGAGGAGGCGAATATCACGCTCGACCCCAGAGCGGGTCTCACGGCTTCCGCCCGGACTCCCGTGCAGGAGCTGGAGGAGTACCTGGGGATCAAGCTGCTGCAGCCCGACGAGGAAGAGGAGATCGATACGCTGGGCGGCCTCGTGTTCGCGCTGGTGGGCCGCGTGCCGGCCCGCGGTGAGCTGGTGCAGCACTCTTCGGGCATTGAATTCGAGGTGCTTGATGCCGACCCGCGGCGCGTCAAGAAACTGAAGGTGCACACCGATCGCGCCCGGATACCTGACGGCGACGGCGACGGCGACGCCGTAGCCGCCAGTCACTGATCCGGCATGCCGCTTGTCGAGGGGAGCGGATCAGCCGCGTCGCAGTCCAGTTTCTCGGAGAGGTTGAACCGGGCCGCTTGGACGATCCGAGGCTTGACAGGCTGGAAGCGGTCCGCCGT
>JAWLCO010000024.1:0-37399 GCA_041687075.1 Hyphomicrobiaceae bacterium
GGGGAGCGGATCAGCCGCGTCGCAGTCCAGTTTCTCGGAGAGGTTGAACCGGGCCGCTTGGACGATCCGAGGCTTGACAGGCTGGAAGCGGTCCGCCGTGGCCTTTATCAGCGGCGGCCTGTCCGTTCTTGCGATGGCCCCGTTCTTCGTCTGGGCCGTCCTGTTCCTCACCCTCCCCATCCTCGTGTGGCTGATCGACGGCGCTGTTGCCCGCAGCTCGAAGTCGCAGGAGCTGATGGACACGCGCCTCGCAGCGCTGCGCGCGCGCAGTGCTGCCGTGGCCGGATGGTGGTTCGGCGCAGGCTATTTTCTTGCCGGACTGTTCTGGATCGGCGAAGCCTTCCTGGTCGAGGCAGAGCGCTTCGCCTGGCTGATGCCGTTCGCGGTCATGCTCATGCCGGCTGGGCTGGCCCTGTTCTATGCCGCCGCCGCGGCTGCTGCGGCGCTCGTCTGGCGTCCGGGTATCGTCCGCGTGCTGGCCGTGGCGCTGGCGTTTTCCGCCGCAGAGTGGCTGCGCGGGCACATCCTTACCGGCTTCCCGTGGAACGTGCTCGGGTACGCTCTCACGTCGCCGCTGCCCCTGATGCAGTCGGCAGGCCTCGTCGGCATCTACGGCCTGACGTTCCTTGCAGTACTGATCTTTACCGTGCCGCTCGTGGCGCTAGCCGATGCGGGTGTCGAGCACGGACGGCTGCGGGGCAGTATCGCCGCTGCACTCCTTGCCATTCTGCCGCTGCCGGTGGCGTGGGCGTATGGCTCCGCCCGGCTCGCCGAGCCCCCGCCGGCACCGATCGACGGCGTGCGGCTGAGGCTCGTGCAACCGAGCGTACCGCAGCGCGACAAGTGGCGGCCGGAACGCCAGCGCGACATCTTCTTCGATCACATCACCCTGTCGCAGCAGGCACCGGACGGCAGCTTCGACGGGCTCGCCGGGATCACCCATGTCGTCTGGCCCGAGGCCGCCATGCCGTTCCTGCCGCTCGACACGCCAGCGGCGCTGCAGGCGATCGGACACATGCTGCCGGAAGGCACGCGCCTATTGGCTGGTGCGCTGAGAGCCGATGACAGCGTCTCTCCATCGGAAACTCAACGACGCGCCTTCAACAGCCTGATTGCGATCGATTCCGAAGGCCGGCCGTCAGCGATTTACGACAAGGTACACCTCGTACCATTCGGGGAATACCTGCCGCTGCAGCCGGTGCTCGAGCGGATCGGTCTGCAGAAGCTCGTCGGCTGGCGCGGCGGTTTTTCCGTCGGCCGATCACCGCGGCCGTTGTTCGAGGTGCCGGGGCTGCCTGCGGTGGGCGCTCTCATCTGCTACGAAGCGATCTTTCCGGGCACCATCGTCGAGCCGGGCCGGCGGCCGCAGGCGCTCATCAACGTCACCAACGACGGCTGGTTCGGGGTGACGACGGGCCCGCATCAGCACTTTCATCAGGCCCGCGTCCGGGCTGTGGAGGAAGGCCTGGCGCTCATCCGGGTGGCCAACAACGGCATCACCGGTGTCATCGATGCCAGCGGGCGAGTCCTCGCGCACCTGGGCCTCAACGAGCGCGGCGTCATCGACACGCATTTGCCCGGGCCGATGCCACCTCCGCTCTACGCGCGATTCGGAGATGGGGTGTTCGCTGGCCTGTGGATGGCCGGTTTCTGCTGGCTGCTCGCAACCTGTTGGCGCCGAAAATCCACTGCTCGTTGAACAGAGGTTTCCAGAGTCTCGACGAAATCGCTTCTTACGCCTCTTGTTCCGGTTGACGGAGGCTCTGGCTGCACCTACGAATTGCGCGGGGAAAAAAGTTCGTTGTCACATGGGTGGGGAGACAGGGGCATGGCCAGACAAGAGGAAGCGGTTGTTGAATTCGAGGTGGTCGAGAAGGGCTCACGGCGAGCGAACCCCTTGGACCTTCATGTCGGAAGCCGGGTGCGGCTGCAGCGCATGCTGCTAGGCATGAGCCAGGAAAAGCTCGGAGAGCAACTCGGTCTCACCTTCCAGCAGATTCAGAAGTACGAGAAGGGGATCAATCGCATCGGTGCGAGCCGCCTCTTCGAGCTTGCCAGGGTGCTCGGCGTGAGCGTCGAGTTCTTCTACGAGGACGCACCCGGCACAGCCTCGGGTTACAAGTCGCAGACGGCCTCGGCCGGCGGCTTCTCTGAACGCCCGGCGGACAGGTATGTCGTCGATTTCCTGAGCAGCCGCGAGGGCGTCGAATTGAACAAGGCTTTCGTGAAAATCACGGATCCGAAAGTCCGGCGCTCGATCGTCGATCTCGTCCGCAGCCTGGCTGGCGAGGACAAGGTCTCCTGACGGGTTTTATCGCCCGTGCACCGGCCCAGGCACCTGGGCCGGTGGTGCAGCAGAACGCTGCTTGACCCCTGTCGCAAAGCCTGTAATGAAGCGCCGACCTGCGGCTATTGGTTTGTCGGGGACGCTCGTGTCACGCCAATCTTATCTCTTTACAAGCGAATCGGTCTCCGAAGGGCATCCGGACAAGGTCTGTGATCGGATCTCCGACGAGATCGTCGATCTGTTCTTCCGCGAGGCGCAAAACACCGGACTCAGTCCCTGGGACGTCCGTGTGGCGGCCGAGACGCTTGCAACGACCAACCGGGTCGTCATTGCGGGCGAGACCCGCGGCCCCGCGACCATCACCAGGGATCTCGTGGCGCACATCGCCCGGATGGCCATCCGCGACATCGGCTACGAGCAGGACGGCTTCCACTGGGAGAAGGCGGCGATCGAAGTGCTGCTGCACCCGCAGTCGGCGGATATCGCCCAGGGCGTTGATGCCGCAGTCGAGAAGGACGAGGGCGCGGGCGACCAGGGTATCATGTTCGGCTATGCCTGCCGGGAAACCCCGGAGCTGATGCCGGCGCCGATCTATTACAGCCACAAGATCCTCGAGGTGCTCGCAAATGCCCGCAAGCGCAAGGAAGGCGATGCGGCAATCCTCGGGCCTGACGCCAAGAGCCAGGTGACCGTGCGCTACGAGGGCGGGAAGGCGGTTGGCGTCACGCAGATCGTGCTCTCGACACAGCACCTCATGCCGGATCTTACATCTGGCCAGGTGCGCGAGATCGTCGAGCCGTACATTCGCAAGACACTGCCCGATGGCTGGATCGGCGCGGACACCGTCTGGCACGTGAACCCGACCGGCAAGTTCGTCATCGGCGGACCTGACGGAGACTGCGGCCTGACCGGCCGCAAGATCATCGTCGATACCTATGGCGGCGCAGCGCCGCACGGTGGTGGCGCCTTCTCTGGCAAGGACCCGACCAAGGTGGACCGCTCGGCGGCATACGCGGCCCGCTACGTTGCCAAGAACGTCGTCGCGGCGGGCTTGGCGGACCGCTGCACGATTCAGCTCTCATACGCGATCGGCGTCGCAGAGCCGCTGTCCATCTACGTAGATACCTACGGGACGGGCCAGGTCTCCGAGGACCGGCTGGAGAAGGCCATTCGCAAGGTTATGAGGCTGACCCCGCGCGGGCTGCGTGAGCACCTTGGCCTCAACAAGCCGATCTATGCCAGAACGGCAGCCTACGGCCACTTCGGCCGCCACCCGGATGCCGACGGCGGGTTCTCCTGGGAGAAGGTCGACCTCGTAGACGCTCTGAAGAGCGCAGTCGCCTGAGCCGAAGGCTCCAGTGCAATCTGATCGGCCGCGGCTCATCCCCGCGGCCGTTTGCTTTCAAGGACCACGCACGCGTCATGGGCGAGTTGCATCGAGAACCGCGCGAGGACATCCGCAGCTACGGGCGGCGCCATGGGCGGAAGTTCAGTCCCCGCCAGCAGCGCCTTCTGGCCGAGGAGTTGCCGCGGGTCGCTGTTGACCCCGCCTCACCGCCGCCCGCCCGGGCCGAAGACCTGTTCCCGGCCCCGGTACGGGACGTCTGGCTCGAAATCGGATTCGGTGGCGGCGAGCATCTTGTGTGGCAGGCCGAGCAGAATCCGGACGTGGGCCTCATCGGGTGCGAGCCGTACCTTGACGGCGTCGTGAAGGTGCTGGATGCCAGGGAGGCAAAGCAACTCCGGAACATCAAGCTTCTGGCCGATGACGCCCGGCCATTGCTGCGCTGGCTGCCCGAGGCGTCGATCGGCCGCGTTTTCATCCTGTTCCCGGACCCTTGGCCCAAGACGAGGCACCACAAGCGGCGGCTCGTCTCCGCAGCCTTCCTCCGAACACTCGCCCGCGTCATGAAGCCCGGCGCCGAGCTCAGAATCGGGACCGATATCGGCGACTACGCCCGCACGACACTGATCGCGATTCGCGACACGCCGGCGTTCCGCTGGCAGGCCTGTGGGCCCTCCGATTGGCGGCGGCGGCCACCCGACTGGCCACCGACCCGCTACGAGCAAAAGGCGATTGCGGCAGGGCGTCGCCCCGTCTATCTGCGGTTTACGCGCACCGGGAGAGAGCCGGCGGCGTGAGTCGCACAAAACTGCCGCTCTGCAACGAGGCAAGTCGCCCGATTTTTGCCATTTGCGCTTGACCACGCCAGCTCCTATCTCCTATCCTTCCTTTGCTCATGATCATCTCAACTCTGAGAGTGGGCCCCACCGGGTCCGCTCTTTTTGTTTTATCGCTGCTCATGAGCAGCTTGATTGCGGGTATCGAGGCGACATGGACCAGCGGGATGAGGGCGCAAGTGCGCGGCGCTTCATTCGCGAATCGGGTCTTGCTGCCGACATCGCCGAGCTGGTCGAGCCGACCTTGGAAGACCTCGGCTTCCGGCTGGTGAGGGTGCAGATCCAGGGCCGCGACGGCCAGACGGTCCAGATCATGGCCGAGCGCCCGAGCGGAACGATAACGATCGAGGATTGCGAAGCAATCTCGCGACAGCTATCTCCGCTATTGGATGCGCACGATCCCCTGCCGGGCAGCTACCGGCTGGAGATCTCCTCACCCGGAATTGACCGTCCGCTCGTCAGACCGTCCGACTTCGAGGATTGGTCGGGCTACGAGGCCAGGATCGAGCTGAAGGAGCTGGTCGGCGGACGCAAGCGCTTCCGCGGCGTTCTCGAAGGCTTCGAGGACGGCGAGGTGCGGGTGGAATGCACGCTCGATCAGCAGGGGGCACAGGTGCTCGGCTTCCCGGTCGATCTGATCGCCGACGCCAAGCTGGTATTGACGGACGAGCTCGTCAGAGAGGCGCTGCGGCGGGCGAAGAAGAGCGCAAGGGGCAATGGCGGCACCGAGCCGCCGCAGGAAGAGTAAGCGACAGGGGTCAAAGGAATGGCCGTTGCAGTCAGTGCAAACCGGTTGGAGCTTCTGCAGATCGCGGATGCGGTCGCGCGCGAGAAGTCGATCGACCGCAGGATCGTCATCCAGGCGATGGAGGACGCGATCCAGAAGGCGGCCAAGTCCCGCTACGGCGCGGAGAACGACATCCGCTGCGAGATCGACCCCAAGACCGGCGATACGCGCCTGTCCCGCGTGCTGGCCGTTGTCGAGAACGTCGAGAACGACGCCACAGAGATCACCCTGGATGAGGCCAAGCGGCGCAATCCGGAGGCCAAGATCGGCGACCTCATCGCCGAGCCGCTGCCGCCGCTCGATTTCGGCCGCGTCGCCGCGCAGAACGCCAAGCAGGTGATCGTTCAGAAGGTGCGCGAAGCCGAGCGGGAGCGGCAGTTCAACGAGTACAAGGATCGGGTCGGCGAGATCGTCAACGGCACCGCGAAGCGCGTCGAGTACGGCAACGTCATCGTCGACCTGGGCCGCGCGGAGGGCATCATCCGCCGCGACGAAATGATCCCGCGCGAGAACGTCCGTTACGGTGACCGCGTGCGTGCCTATATATACGACGTACGCCGGGAGCAGCGCGGACCGCAGATCTTCCTGTCGCGTGCGCGGCCGGAGTTCATGTCGAAGCTGTTTGCGATGGAGGTTCCGGAGATCTACGACGGCGTCGTCGAGATCAAATCGGTGGCCCGTGATCCGGGCTCCCGCGCCAAGATCGCCGTGATCTCCAAGGACAGCTCCATCGATCCTGTCGGCGCCTGCGTCGGTATGCGCGGGCAGCGCGTCCAGGCGGTCGTGAACGAGCTGCAGGGCGAGAAGGTCGACATCATCCAGTGGCGGCCGGACGCAGCCGAGTTCATCGTCAACGCCCTCGCCCCGGCCGAGGTGACGAAGGTCGTCCTCGATGAAGATTCGAACCGCATCGAGGTCGTCGTGCCGGAAAGCCAGCTGTCGCTGGCCATCGGCCGCCGCGGACAGAACGTGCGGCTCGCCTCCCAGCTCACGGGCTGGGACATCGACATCCTGACGGAGCAGGAGGAGAGCGAGCGCCGTCAGAAGGAATTCGCCGAGCGCTCACAGATCTTCATGGAGGCGCTCGACGTCGACGAGGTGATTGCCCAGTTGCTCGTCACCGAGGGCTTCGCCACGGTCGAGGAAGTCGCCTACGTCGATCTCAGCGAGATTGCCCATATCGAGGGCTTCGACGAGGATACGGCGCAGGAGATTCAGACCCGTGCGCGCGAGTACCTGGACCGGATCGAGCAGGAGCGGGATGCGCGGCGCAAGGAGCTCGGGGTTTCCGATGACCTCGCGCAGGTACCCGGAATGACGACGGCGATGATGGTCGCCCTCGGCGAGAACGACATCAAGACGCTCGAGGACTTCGCCGACTGCGCGACCGACGATCTCGTCGGCTGGACCGAACGGAAGAAGGAACGGGACGCCGAGCCGGTGCGCCACAAGGGCTTCCTCGAAGGGTTCGACGTCGGCCGCAAAGAGGCAGAGGACATGATCATGGCGGCCCGCGTGATCCTCGGCTGGATCAGCCCCGAAGACCTCGAACCGCCTGCCGAGGAACAGGAGGCCGAAGAGGCCGAGGCGGTCGAGGAAGCGGCCGGCGAAGCCGAGCCGAGCGCGTGACAGCGGCCATGACCAGGAGCGGACAGAGAACGAATGGCGGTGCGGGTAGAGATCGCAGAAAGGCCAGCGGGGGAGCATCATGCTCCGCTGCGGACCTGCGTGGTCACCCGCGAGCAGAAGTCGCCTGAGGAGCTGATCCGCTTCGTGCCGTCTCCGGACGGCCAGATCGTGCCGGACGTGACGCGCCGCCTTCCGGGCCGTGGTGTCTGGGTGACCGCAGAACGCGGGTTGGTGGCGGAGGCCGTCAAGCGCAAGGCGTTCGCAAGAAGTTTGAAGCGGCAGGTCTCGGTTCCACCGGATTTGCCGGACGTGGTGGAGCGATTGCTGGTGAAGCGCGCAATCGACGCGCTAAGCCTGGCCAACAAGGCGGGGCTCGTCACCACCGGCTTCACCCGCATAGAAGCGGCCATTGCCTCGGGCAGTGTTGCCGCATTGCTGCATGGCCAGGAGGCCGCAGCAGACGGCGTCGGCAAATTAAATCGCCGGTTTCAGGCGGTTTGTAAGCAGATTGGCAAGCCGGCGCCCATCATTCAGGAATTGACCGTCGAGCAAATGAGTTTGGCCTTGGGACGGTCAAATGTGGTACATGCTGCGCTGAGCGCAGGCGGTGCCGCGACGAATTTCCTGAACGAGGTTGACCGAGTGACCCGATATCGGTCGGGCACATCGGCTTCGAACAGCAGATCCGCGGCCGAGTGATACGCCGCCCAAGGACGTTTGGAACGGGCAAGGTATGAGCGAAACGAAAGAAACCACCGAAAAGACCGTGCTGACAGGCGCGCGCAAGCCGCTCAGCCTGAAGCGGACCATCGAGTCCGGCCACGTGCAGCAGAAATTCAGCCACGGCCGGTCGAAGTCGGTGGTGGTCGAAAAGAAGAGGAAGCGGACGATCGCGGGGCAGGAGCCGGAGGAAACTCCGACAGCTCCCGTGCAGGCACGTCTGCGCCAGCCGCCGGCTCAGCAGCGGCCTGCGGCACCGAAGGCCGAGCAGCCGCAGCCCCAGCCGAAGATCCTTCGCACGCTCTCCGATGAGGAGCAGCAGGCGAGAGCGCGTGCTCTTGCCGCCGCGCAGGTGCGTGAGGCGGAGGAGCAGCGTGCGCGCGAGGAGCGGATGCGCCAGGAGGCCGAGCGGCGCCGTCGCGAGGAGGAAGAGCGCAAAGCTGCTGCCGAGGCCGAGGCTGCCCGCAAGGTGGAGGGGCCCGAGCGTGTAGAGCCGGAAGCCGAGGTGAAGCCGAAGGCGGCCGAGCCGCTCGAGGCGCCGGCTGCAGAAGCACCTGCGGCCGAGGCACCTGCCGCGCCCGAGACGATCGAGACGCCTGCAGCGGCCGAGGCGGCCGCTCCCGAGCAGCGTGAGACGCCAGAGGTTCCGCAAGTCCTGCCGCAGCCCGTCGGCATGACACGGCCGATCATCGTCTCGCGTCCTGAGCGGCCCAAGCCGGCGGAAACGGCGAAGAAACCGGAAGCCGAGGCGCCGAAGCGCGCGGCCAAGCCCGGTGCGCTGGCCGCCGAGATCGCCGACGAGGAGGAAAGCCGCGCCAAGAAGAAGGGCGGCAAGCTCGTCCGCACCCCGATCAAGGGCGCCGACGAGTCGCGCGTCCGCGGCAAGCTGACGATCACGAACGCCTTCGACGAGCGCCAGCGCGAGCGTTCACTCGCCTCGCTGAAGCGCCGCCGCGAGCGCGAGAAGCTGCGCGCCATGGGCATCCCCCAGAACCGCGAGAAGATCGTGCGCGAGGTGATCATTCCGGAAGCGATCACGATCCAGGAGCTCTCCAACCGCATGTCGGAGCGTGCCGTCGACGTCATCAAGCTGCTGATGAAGCAGGGCGCGATGCACAAGATCACCGACGTGATCGACGCCGACACGGCCGAGCTGATCGTGCAGGAGTTCGGGCACACACCGAAGCGCGTTTCGGAGGCCGACGTGGAGGAAGGCTTCATCGGCGCCGAGGACGCGCCCGAGTCGCTCAAGTCGCGTCCGCCGGTGGTCACCATCATGGGTCACGTCGACCACGGCAAGACCTCGCTGCTGGACGCCCTCCGGCAGGCGAACGTTGCCGCCGGCGAGGCGGGTGGTATCACGCAGCACATCGGCGCCTATCAGGTGACGACGCCTCTGGGCGATGTCGTCAGCTTCATCGACACGCCGGGCCACGAGGCGTTCACCGCCATGCGTGCGCGCGGCGCCAAGGTGACGGACATCGTCGTGCTGGTGGTCGCGGCCGATGACGGTGTCATGCCGCAGACGGTGGAGGCCATCAATCACGCGAAGGCGGCTGGCGTGCCGATCATCGTTGCGATCAACAAGATCGACAAGCCGGACGCGGACCCGACCCGTGTGCGCACCGAGCTGCTGCAGCACGAGATCGTCGTCGAAAGCATGTCGGGCGACGTGCTCGAGGTCGAGGTTTCGGCCCTGAAGCGCCTGAATCTCGACAAGCTGTTGGAGGCCATCTCGCTGCAGGCCGAGCTGCTCGAGCTCAAGGCCAACCCGGACCGATCTGCCGAAGGCTTCGTTATCGAGGCGAAGCTGGAGCGCGGCCGTGGCCCGGTCGGCACGCTGCTCGTCCAGCGTGGCACCCTGCACGTCGGCGACATCGTCGTGGCCGGCACCTCCTGGGGCCGCGTGCGCGCGCTGATCGACGACAAGGGCCAGAACGTGAAGGAAGCGGGGCCGTCGGTGCCTGTCGAGGTGCTGGGCTTCGACTCCGCGCCAGAGGCAGGTGATCAGTTCGCCGTGGTCGAGAGCGAGGCGCGTGCCCGCGAGATCACTGACTACCGCATCCGCAAGCGTCGCGACACGCTCGGGTCTGCGGGCACCGCCCGTACGCTCGAGCAGATGATGCAGCAGCTGAAGGACGCCGAGAAGAAGGAGTTCACGCTGCTGGTCAAGGGCGACGTGCAGGGCTCTGTCGAGGCCATTGCCGGTGCGCTCAAGAAGATCTCGACCGAGGAGGTCGAGGCACGCATCGTTCACTCGGGCGTCGGTGGAATCACCGAGTCGGACGTGGCCCTGGCGCACGCTTCGAAGGCCGTCATCATCGGCTTCAACGTCCGCGCCAATGCCCAGGCAAGGGCCGCGGCGGAGCGCGATGGCGTCGAGATCCGCTACTACAACATCATCTACGATCTCGTGGACGATGTGAAAGCGGCGATGTCCGGCCTGCTGGCGCCGACGCTGCGCGAGGTCTTCCTCGGCAATGCCGAGATCCTCGAGGTGTTCAACATCACGAAGGTCGGCAAGGTCGCCGGCTGCCGTGTCACCGAGGGCAAGGTCGAGCGCGGCGCCAAGGTCCGCCTGATCCGCGACAACGTGGTCATCCACGAGGGAACGTTGTCCACATTGAAGCGGTTCAAGGACGAGGTGAAGGAGGTCCCGGCGGGGCAGGAATGCGGTATGGCATTCGCCAACTACCAGGACATTCGCGCCGGCGACGTGATCGAATGCTTCAACGTCGAATCCATCAAGCGGACGCTGTAAGCGCTTGAGGTGCAGATCAGCCGGCGGCGGCGCCATCTCGCGCCCCGCCGGTTTTCTATTTCTGGATTGGAGGCTGAGCCGGTTCGAATCCGGTCAGTGGGAAAATGTCGAGAAACGCCCCTGCCCGATCAGGCCCTTCGCAACGACAGCTCCGTGTCGGCGAGCTGATCCGTCATTCCCTTTCCGAGTTGCTCGCCCGCGGAGACATCCACGACGACGTGATTGCGGAGCACGTGATCACCATTTCCGAGGTGCGGATGTCGCCCGACCTGCGGCTCGCGACCATTTACGTCCTGCCGCTTGGCGGCAAGGATGCAGACCCCGTGCTCGCCGCGCTGGAGCGCAACAAGCGTTATATCCGCGGCGTGGTCGCCCGGGCGGTCAGTCTCAAGTTCGCGCCTGACATCCGCTTCCGCAAGGACGAAAGCTTTGAGAGCAGCCAGCGCATCGACCGTCTGCTCGACAGCTTGAAGGATCAAGGTTAGGCCTCGCTTCCCTGGCGGCAACCAGACGGCTTCACATTCAATTCGAGACCTCATATGGCACGCGCGAAGAAGGGCAATCCGATCCACGGCTGGCTGATCCTGGACAAGCCGCAGGGGATGACCTCGACACAGGCCGTTGCTGTCATCAAACAGCTCTACGATGCGCAGAAGGCAGGCCACGCAGGCACCCTGGACCCGTTGGCGACAGGCATCCTTCCCATCGCACTGGGTGAGGCGACCAAGACCTGCTCGTTCGCCGTCGAGGGCGAGAAGGCTTACCGCTTCACCGTCCGCTGGGGCGCGGAGACCAACACCGACGATGCCGAAGGCGAGGTGACGCAAACGAGCGATCAGCGCCCCACGCTCGAGGACATCGAAGCGATCCTGCCGCGCTTCACGGGCGAGATCAGCCAGGTGCCGCCCACCTATTCCGCCATCAAGATCAACGGCGAGCGGGCCTACGATCTGGCCCGTGAGGGTGAGCAGCCTGTACTCGAGCCGCGTCCAGTCCTGATCGAGGAGCTCCGTATCGTAGAGTACCCCGATGAGAGAACGACCGTTTTCGAGGCGGTGTGCGGCAAGGGCACCTACGTTCGGGCCCTGGCGCGCGACATGGGACGGGCGCTCGGCTGCTACGGGCACGTGATCGCGCTGCGCCGGACACAGGTCGGGCCCTTCGACGAGGAGGTGGCGGTACCGCTCGACGAGCTGCGGGACGCCAGCAACCTGGACGCCGCCATGGACTTCCTGACGGTGAAGCTGCTGCCTGTCGAAGCCGTGCTCGACGACCTGCAGCGGATCAGCCTCAGCTCGGCAGATGCCTCCCGCGTTCGCCGCGGCCAGGGCGTCCTCATCCGCGGCCGCGATGCGCCGATCCTGAACGGGCCGGCCTATGCCATGTCGAAAGGGCAGCTCATCGCCATCGGCGAGCTCGCCAAGGGTGAGTTCCGGCCGACGCGCGTTTTCAATCTCGGTTGAGCGGGAGAATCGCGCCATCCCGGTCGAGGGCGAGAAACTACTCGCCCCTCGTCACCGTTAGTGTATAACGGCACCAGCACGGGCCCCGACGGCCCGTGTTTCGCATTGGCGACCCCGCTGGACGACATCCCGGCTGTGGCCGCAAGCAAGGGTCGAGAGGCCCAGGATCAAGGAAGAAAGGATTACCCGATGTCGATTACTGCCGAGCGCAAGCAGGAGCTCATCAAGGACAACGCGACGAAGGCCGGTGACACTGGCTCGCCAGAAGTGCAAATCGCGATCCTGACGGAGCGCATCAACCAGCTGACCGAGCACTTCAAGACCCACAAGAAGGACAACCACTCACGCCGCGGCCTGCTCAAGATGGTCGGCCAGCGCCGTCAGTTGCTCGACTACGTGAAGCGCAAGGATCAGGCGCGCTACCAGAGAATCATCGAGAAGCTCGGCATTCGCCGCTGATGATCAGGCGGGCGGCAGTCTTGCTGCCCGCCATTTTATTCTGGCCGGGAAACGGCCGGCCGATAGGCATCCCGAGGACCACCGCAGGTGGCAAACCAATTCGGACAGGCCGGCATCAAGCCATTCGGGCCATCAGGCCCGCTACCCGTTTCTGCAAGTGCTCCGAAGTCTGAACCTTGTGCCGGAGTACGAACGGCACAAGATTGAAACGACTCAAGAATCGAAAGACGCAAAATGTTCGACATTCATCGTGTGGAAATCGAATGGGGCGGGCGTAAGCTCAAGCTCGAAACCGGACAACTCGCCCGCCAGGCGGACGGTGCCGTGCTCGCCCAGTATGGTGAAACCAGCGTGCTCGCGACCGTCGTCGCCGCGAAAGCCGCGCGCCCCGGCGTGGACTTCTTCCCGCTGACGGTGAACTACCAGGAAAAGACCTACGCAGCCGGCAAGATCCCCGGCGGCTACTTCAAGCGCGAGGGCCGTCCGACCGAAAAGGAAACGCTCACCTCCCGCCTGATCGACCGGCCCATCCGGCCGCTTTTCGTCGACGGCTTCAAGAATGAGACGCAGGTCATCGCCACCGTGCTCTCGTTCGACAACGAAAATGATCCCGACATCATCGCCATGATCGCCGCGTCGGCAGCGCTCACGCTGTCAGGCGTGCCCTTCCTGGGTCCGATCGGCGCGGCCCGTGTCGGCATGATCGACGGCGAACTCGTGCTCAACCCGCTCATCGACGAGATGGAGAAGACGAAGCTCGATCTCGTCGTGGCCGGCACGCAGGACGCGGTCATGATGGTGGAGAGCGAAGCGCACGAGCTGACCGAAAATCAGATGCTTGATGCGGTGATGTTCGGCCACCGGCACTTCCAGCCGGTGATCCAGGCCATCATCAAGCTGGCCGAGACCGCCGCCAAGGAGCCGTGGGACATCGAGCTTCCGGACAAGGCGAAGTACAAGGACCGCGTGAAGGAGATCGCCGAGGAAGAGCTGCGCCGCGCCTACTCGACGACCGAGAAGCAGAAGCGCCGCGAGACCGTTGAAGCAGTCCGCCAGAAGGTGTTCGAGGAGCTGCTGCCGGCGGATGATCAGACCGACGCAGTTCTACTCGGCGACGTCTTCAAGTCCGTCGAGCAGGATATCGTACGTGGCAATATCCTTCAGACCGGGCGCCGCATCGATGGCCGCGACCTGAAGTCGGTGCGGCCGATCATGGCCCAAGTGGGCATGCTGCCGCGTACGCACGGTTCGGCACTCTTCACCCGCGGTGAGACGCAGGCGCTCGTCGTTACCACGCTCGGCACCGGCGAGGACGAGCAGTACATCGACACGCTGGAGGGCACGAAGAAGGAGCGCTTCCTGCTCCATTACAACTTCCCTCCCTTCTCCGTCGGCGAGACAGGTCGCATCGGCTCACCGGGCCGGCGCGAGATCGGCCATGGCAAACTCGCTTGGCGCGCTCTTCATCCGCTGATCCCGATGCCGGAGGAGTTCCCCTATACGATCCGCGTCGTCTCCGAGATCACGGAGAGCAACGGCTCGTCCTCTATGGCCACCGTCTGCGGCTCGTCGCTCGCCATGATGGATGCTGGCATTCCGCTGAAGCGGCCCGTGGCCGGCATCGCAATGGGCCTCATCAAGGAGAACGACTCGTTTGCGGTGCTCTCGGACATTCTGGGTGACGAGGATCACCTGGGCGACATGGACTTCAAGGTCGCCGGAACGTCCGAGGGCGTCACATCTCTGCAGATGGACATCAAGATTACCGGTATCACCGAGGAGATCATGCGCGTTGCGCTCGACCAGGCGCGCGAAGGCCGCATGCACATCCTCAACGAGATGGCGAAGGCGCTCGGAGAGGCACGCACTGAACTCGGCGAGCATGCACCGCGCATCGAGACGATCAGCATTCCGACCGACAAGATCCGCGAGGTGATCGGTTCTGGCGGCTCCGTCATCCGCTCCATCGTCGAGGAAAGCGGCGCCAAGATCGACATCGAGGACGACGGCACGGTGAAGGTCGCGGCCGCGCGGCGGGAATCGATCGAGGCTGCACTGAAGCGCATCCGTGAGATCACCTCCGAGCCAGAGGTCGGCGAGATCTACAAGGGCAAGGTCGTGAAGATCATGGACTTCGGCGCGTTCGTGAACTTCTTCGGCTCGAAGGACGGTCTGGTGCACATCTCGCAGCTCACCTCGAAAGGCCGTCCGAACACGCCAGGCGAGGTCGTGAAGGAGGGCCAGGAGGTCTACGTGAAGCTCCTCGGCTTCGACGATCGCGGCAAGGTTCGGCTGTCGATGAAGGTGGTGGACCAGGAGACCGGCAAGGAGATTCCGCCGGAGCCGCGCGCGGAAGGCGAGGAAGCGCCTGAGCAGCGCGGCGAGCGTCGCGAGCGTCGCAGCCGCCGGGACCGGGAGACGGGCTGATCTGATAGCCCCACAGCCGGCATAAATGGGGCTGGTGCGATGATCGCACCAGCCCTTTTGTCGAGCAGGCAAGCAGCTCTCAACTCATCGCCGGCGCCAGACACAGACGCGTCTGCCGCGCCGGTCCCAGAAACAGTCCCTGTACCTGCGCCAGCGCGGGGCGCATGAAACCGCACGGTGGCGGCGGCCAACATGGCGGTGCCACCGGCCGCGCCAGCGTACGCAGGCCCGGTGCCGGCCGTGGGCCTTGTCGACAAGCGTCTCGGAACTGATGACGCCCTTCAGCGGCGACAGCGCGCCGGGCGCCGCCTGCGCGCTGAACATCGCAACACCGGAGCCAAGCACGGCGCCGGCAATGGCGAATAAGAACTTCCGTTTCATTTGGCCTCTCATGATTAACGGCGATCGTTGCAGCCGTAACCGCTATTCCACTGAGAGGTTTCAGAAAGAGTTGATGGGGTGACCGGAACAGAGAATTCCGCTCGAATGTCTAATTACTTATGTATGGCATTTGGGATAATTGTCTAAATCTGCTCAGTTAACCTTCTGAAATGATTTGCTTCTGGCCAGAAGATCTGCGCGCATTCGTTGATTCGGGCCGGATCTCCCGTCGTCAGTAGTGTGACGCTTCTGCCCGGGGTCTTTTCCGCATACTCAGGATGACGCGCCAGATAGTCTTCGAGGCTGTCGGCGACGATCTCCGGCTGAGACATGATCCGCGTCGACTTGGGCAGGTGCTTCCGGAAGATGTGCTCAATGAGCGCGTAATGCGTGCAGCCGAGAATGGCACGGTTCGGCGCCTCGCCGTTCGTGGCCTGCATCAGCTCTTCCGCGGCCCTTGCCACGAGGCGGTCCAACTCGGCTTCCGGCCTCCCCTCCTCAATGGCTCCGGCCAGATCGGGGCAGACTTGCTGCTCCACCTGAACACGCGGGCAGCGCTTGCGAATTTCTTGCGGATAGACGCCTGAAGTGATCGTGCGCCTCGTCCCGAATACCGCAATCAGCTCGCTATTGTACTTCTGCGGATACTGCGGTGTGGAAACCGCCCAGGGGGTCTGAGTTGCAGCTTCGACCGTCGGCGCGACGATCCCGAGCACGTTGTGGCCCGCGTAGCCCGACTGCGGTAGCCATTCGCGCTGCAGCCGTCGCGCGGCCACTGCGGTGGCCGTATTGCAGCCGAGCAACACCAGCCGGCAGCCAGACCGGAACAGACGCTCCACGCCGCCCCGGGTCAGCTCGAAGACCTCCCCCGACGGCCTGTTCCCATAGGGCACGTTGGCGTGATCACCGAGGTAGACGAACGACAGGTGCGGGAACCGCTCCGAGAGCGCGCGCAGAACCGTCAGCCCGCCAAGCCCGGAATCAAAGACGCCGATCATGGCCCAAGCCTCGAGACGGCCACCCACCGCAACGCGTAGCCACCGGGTGAGGCAATCTCTGGACCAAGCCGGGATTGGGGACGCGGTTCAAACCACACAGGGGGTTTCCTCCGATGTGGCGGCGGAACACTACTCCAAAATCGGCGAGGCTCAGGCAGGTTCCGGTGCGGCACGGCCTGCCGCCTCGGCGTCGGCCTCCTGCTCTTTCAGGGCCTCGAGGCTCGGCATTCCGACGGAGTTGTAACCGCAGTCGACGAAGTGCACCTCCCCCGTCACGGCGCCGGCCAGCGGAGAAAGCAGGTAGAGCGCTGCGCCGCCAACTTCGTCCAAGGTCGGCGTGCGCCGAAGCGGGGAGTGATCGCGCTGATAGTTGAAGATGACGCGCGCGTCCGCGATGCCGGAACCGGCCAGCGTCCGCATGGGGCCGGCGGAAAGCGCATTCACCCGAATGCCGCGCGGTCCGAAATCAGAGGCGAGGTAGCGCACTGACGTCTCGAGCGCGGCCTTGGCCACACCCATCACGTTATAGGACGGGACCCAGCGCTGCGAGCCGCCATAGGTGAGCGTCAGCAAGGCGCCGCCGTTTGGCATCAGCTCAGCAGCCCGCTTGGCGATCTCCGTGAAGGAGAAGCAGGAGATCACCATCGTGTTGATGAAGTTCTCGCGGCTGGTGTCGGCATAATGACCGGACAGCTCGCGCCGATCGGAGAAGGCCAGCGCGTGAACGACGAAATCGATGCTGCCCCAGGTCTTCTTGATCTCGGCGAACACGTTGTCGACGGTCGCCAGATCGCTCACGTCGCAGGGAACGATGATCTCCGATCCGACCGACTTGGCCAGCGGCACGGCACGGCGCCCGAAAGCTTCGCCCTGGTAGGTGAACGCGAGCTGCGCGCCCTGCCCGGCCAGCACCCGCGCGATGCCCCAGGCGATCGAACGATCGTTCGCAACGCCCATGACGAGGCCTCTCTTGCCTGCCATCAGCGGACCCGGCTTGGCTACATCGGTCTCTGACATGGGAGCTCCTGATCTAGAGCGCGTTGCTTGCGCGTCGACTTCGAACCAGCCTATTGCATTTTTATGAAATCGCATGCCGCGCTGCCCTGATGGAGCCTGAGCCCCCGACGTAGCGCCGCGACATGACAGTCGTTTTAGCTGTCCGCGCGGCGAAACACCAACGTGGCATTCGTGCCGCCGAACCCGAAGCTGTTCGACATGATACAGTTAAGCTCCACGTCATCGAGCCGCTTCCGTGCAATCGGGACGTCCTCGAATGCAGGATCGATCTCGTCGATATTTGCGCTCTCGCAGATGAAGCCGTTGTTCATCATCAGAAGCGAGAAGATCGCCTCCTGTACGCCAATTGCGCCAAGAGAATGGCCGGTCAGTGACTTGGTGGCCGAGATGTGCGGCATGTCGTTGCCGAACACCTCGCGAATGGCCTCGATCTCCCGCACGTCGCCGATCGGCGTCGCGGTCGCGTGCGGGTTGATGTAGTCGACGCGGCCCGTGCCCCGGCCGTCGAAGCCCTTCATCGCCTGCCGCATGCAACGCACCGCCCCCTCGCCGGAGGGCGCCACCATATCGAATCCGTCGGATGTGGCGCCGTAGCCGACAAGCTCGCCGTAGATCTTGGCGCCGCGCGCCTTGGCCCGCTCCAGCTCTTCCAGCACGACGACGCCAGCGCCACCGGCAATGACGAAACCGTCGCGATTCCTGTCATAGGCCCGGCTGGCGCGCCCTGGCGTGTCATTGAAGCCGGATGACATAGCGCCCATCGCATCGAAGAGCACCGACAAAGTCCAGTCGAGCTCCTCGCAGCCGCCGGCGAACATCACGTCCTGCTTGCCCCACTGAATGAGCTCCGCGGCATTGCCGATACAGTGCGCAGACGTGGCGCAGGCCGACGAGATCGAATAATTGACACCATGAATCTGGAACGCCGTCGCCAGCGTGCCCGACGGCCCGGAGCACATGGCCTTCGGCACCTCGAACGGCCCGACCTTCTTCGGCTCCTTTTCCTGCGCCACCAGAGCGGCACGGACGATGGTGCTCGTCGAAGGCCCACCCGCCCCCATGATGATGCCGGTCCGCTCGTCCTGAACCTCCTGCTCGGTCAGGCCGGAGTCGCGGATGGCCTGCTCCATGGCGATGTAGTTCCAGGCCGTGCCCGCGCCCATGAACCGCTTCGGCTTGCGGGGCACCATCTCTTCCCAGGCGATGTCCGGCGCCCCGTGAACCTGGCACCGGAAGCCAAGCTCCGCGTACTTTTCCGCCTTGACGATGCCGGACTTGCCCTCTCGCAGCGAGGCGAGCACTTCCTGGGTGTTGTTCCCGATGCTGGAAACAATGCCCATTCCGGTCACGACGACCCGTCTCATATCCGACCCTTTCTGGTCCCTCCGATTGGGAGACCCGATGCCCGGTTTCGCCCGGCTCCAGCCGGGCCCAGCTCTGTCAGGCAGGTGCAGCGCCCGGATCCTGTCCGGCGTCGAACAGGCCCACTCGCAGGTCCTGAGCTGAATAGATCAGCTGTCCGTCGGCAAACAGGCTGCCATCGGCGATGGCGAGCTTCAGCTTCCGCAGGATCACCCGCTTCAGGTCGACGACATACTCGACCCGCTTCACGTTGGGCAGCACCATGCCGGTGAACTTCACCTCGCCGACGCCCAGCGCCCGGCCGCGGCCGGGTGCCCCGAGCCAGCCGAGAAAGAACCCTGTCAGCTGCCAGAGCGCGTCGAGCCCGAGGCATCCCGGCATCACCGGATCGCCCTTGAAATGGCAGGAAAAGAACCAATCGCACTGCGGGTTGCCGGCCACGGCCAGCTCGGCCCTGACCTGTCCCTTGCCGTGCGCGCCGCCATCCTCTCTGATCATCGAGATCCGGTCGAACATCAGCATCGGTGGCAGCGGAAGCTGCGCGTTGCCCGGCCCAAACAGCTCTCCGCGGCCGCACGCCAGCAGATCCTCGTATTCGTATGTCGATCGCCTGTCCGCCATGGCGCCCTTTGTGCTGCCCCCTTGGATGCCCCGCTTCGCCAAGCGCAGGACTGAAGGCCCGCGCGTATCTAGCACACTCCGTCACACTTCAAAAAGGCAAACGGCGGGTGCGTCAAGCCGCTTCGCCCCAGTTGCCGCGGGAGGAGGCCCGCAATTCGGGTGGCGCGGGTGCGCCTTGTTTCGGGCCATGGGGCTGACTATAGTTGATTGCAACTGGAAACTTTCGGCCGACTGCTGGAGATGCAAGACATTCAACCGGACGTGACCGACTCCGACCTGGCGCAATTCCTGCGCCGCGCGGGCCTCAGGCCGACGCGGCAGAGGCTTGTGCTCGGCTCGCTTCTCTTCGGCTCGGAGGATCGCCACGTGACAGCGGAGATGCTGCACGCGGAAGCTGTTGCGGCGGGCGAACGTGTGTCCCTGGCGACCGTTTACAATACTTTGCATCAGTTCAAGCGCGCAGGCCTGCTGCGCGAGATCGCGATCGACGGTTCAAAGGCTTACTTCGATACGAACACGTCGAACCACAATCATTTCCTCATCGAGAGCGAGGGCCGCCTCATCGACATCCCAGGGGCCTCGATTGCCATCGACCGCATGCCGGAGCCTCCTGAAGGGATGCGCATCTCTCACATCGACGTGGTCATCCGTCTGGTGCCCAAGAGGCCGGTCGACCGCTGATACGGCCAGTCGGGCCGGGGCAGGTCCGGTCATCGAATGACCTCTCCGCTGTAGACACCCCAGAGCTTGTTCTGCTCGATGTAGCCGCGATAGTCGCCGATCACCACGAGGCACCACCGGCCGTCGCAGCTGCTGATGTTTGCAATCACGCCGGCTTCCACGATGGCCACGGGGCGGGCCCGCGCGCTGTCGTCGTTCCGGAGTGGTGTCTGCGGCGCTGGCTCGTCCTTCTTGACCTCCCACGGAAGCACGAGCGCGGTGCGCCGCCCCGAGAGCATCGAGTGCAGAACCCAACCCGTTGAACCTTCCGCGTCCCGCACCTGGCGCCACGCCTCGAACTCGTTCAGCACTTCCACCGGCAGACCAGCCCTGTTGAAGACCCAGGAGGTCGGGTACTCCGTGCCCGGTCCACTGCGCAGATTGACCCGATCCGCCTTCAGGCTGACGAAACGGGGAATGGCAAGCCCGCTGGAGCTCCCCTTCTTCTGCGGCAGCCCGAGTGCGAGCTGCGCCTCGGCGAAGTCCGGCGAGACGACTGTGCTCATCAGGATGGCGAGCACAATCAGGGCTCGCGACAACAAGGCCATTCGTCCCCTCCCCGCAGCTTCCATCAGCAGCCCGCACGCTCGCTCGCAGCACGGGAAGCAGCATGCTGCACCGCACCCGGCGGCCCGGATCTCCGTCTGCTCCAACTCTTTGTCATTGCGTTGGCCTTCTGTTAGACAATCCCGAAGCAGGACCCGTCACCCGGACAGGTCCGCTGCGGGGCTCCGAGCATAAAGAGAACGATAGAATCGCACATGCCAAGCACGGCCAAGAAACCTCTCGTCATCGTCACGCGCAAGCTTCCAGACGTCGTTGAAACGCGCATGCGGGAGCTCTTCGACGCGCGACTCAACGTCGACGACAGACCGATGAGCCAAGGCGAGCTCATCGAGGCCGTCAAGACCGCGCAAGTGCTGGTGCCGACCGTCACGGACCGGATCGACCGGACCGTGCTGTCCCAGGCCGGGCCACAACTGAAGCTGGTCGCGAACTTTGGTACGGGCGTCGACAACATCGATCTCGATACGGCCCGCAACCGCGGCATCATCGTTACCAACACCCCCGGCGTACTGACCGAGGACACGGCCGACATGACGATGGCGCTGATCCTCGCCGTGCCGCGCCGGCTGGCAGAAGGCACTGCCTACCTCAAGGAGCACAGCAACGAGTGGTCCGGATGGTCGCCCACCTGGATGCTCGGTCATCGCATCTATGGCAAGCGCCTCGGCATCATCGGCATGGGCCGTATCGGTCAGGCCGTGGCCCGGCGCGCCCGCGCGTTCGGCTTGCAGATCCATTATCACAACCGGCGCCCGGTGGCGGAGGAGATCGAGCATGAGCTGGAGGCGACTTACTGGGACAGCCTCGACCAGATGCTGGCGCGCATGGACATCATCTCCGTGAATTGCCCGCACACGCCGGCAACTTATCACCTGCTCTCCGCGCGCCGCCTCAAGCTGCTGAAGCCGACCGCCTACATCGTCAACACCGCGCGCGGCGAGGTGATCGACGAAAACGAACTCGCGCGGCTCATCGAGGCTGGCGCGATCGCGGGCGCCGGTCTCGACGTCTTCGAGCACGAGCCCGCCATCAACCCGAAGCTGCTCGCATCAAACCGCGTCGTCGCCCTGCCGCACATGGGCTCTGCCACGATCGAGGGCCGGGTCGACATGGGCGAAAAGGTCATCATCAACATCAAGACCTTCCTCGACGGCCACGCCCCGCCCGACCGCGTCCATCCGGCGATGTTCTGACAGCCTCGAGCCAGCACCGGTCATCCCGCGGGCCTTGTGCCCGGGATGCAGCAATCCACAGGCTCCGGAACAAGAGGCAAGGTGGATCCCGGTGACAAGCACCGGGATGACGCCTTTGCGTTTTCGCGCGTGTGCGAGACAGGTCGATTTCGTGCGATTGCCAGCCGGGTTCGGCGCCGGTGTGATCTCAGAGTTTCAGCGGATTCCTGCATATTCCTGATTCCACGATCTTTTCGCGATTGCGCCACGGAGAGGCCACAGCCGTCGCACAACTAGGCGGCGGCGGTTGCACAACGTAACCACCGGGGGAGGTGCTTGAGTATGCAGGGCAGTAGCGCGTGAGGCGTCTGCCCGCTGCAAGGAGCGCCAGTATGCGTTTTCGCCTGATGCTGGGTGCTGCGTGCACCTGCTTTGTCGCCCTGCCCGCGCTGGCCGCAGATCTGGGCGGGCCACGCCGGTTGCCGCCACCGGCCACATTCGATGATCCGTACGTAGAACCGACCAAGCCGCCGCTATGGCAGGGGCTCTACTGGGGCCTGAGTGGCGGCTACGGATGGGGCGATTCGGATGGCTCCTTCGAGTCCGGCGCGAGCTCTGCCGACACGGATCCGGAAGGATGGCTTGCCAGCGCCACGGTCGGCTACAACATGCTGCTGGGCTCCAATCTCCTTCTCGGCATCGAGGGCGATCTCGGCGTCATGGACATCAGCGCCGACGATGAAGACTTCAACGGCAATATCTACCGGACCAGCTTCGGTCCGTGGTGGGGCACCTTGAGAGGCCGGGCCGGCATCGCCATGGGGCCATTGCTGCTCTACGGCACCGGCGGTCTCGCTTTCGCGAGCCTTGACGAAGTCTCACTGGAGGTCGGAGACGAGAAAGCGGAGGATAGCGAGCTTCGCGCCGGCTGGGTTGCCGGTGGCGGTGTAGAGTTCGCCTTCAGCGAATCGACGACGGCCAAAGTCGAATACCTGCATATGGACTTCGGCAGCACGGACGGCCTGACCTCGACCGGAAGCTACTCATTCGACAATCAGGTCGACGTCGTACGTGCCGGCCTCAATTTCCGGTTCTGAAACCGATCCACCCCACCAAACCCGTCATCCCGTGCGCGGTGCAGCGCGAAGCGGTGCACCGCAGATACGGGATCTGCGGCTGGGTGAACCAATGCCCGTGGCAAGATCCCGGATCAGCACCGCATCATTGCGGGTCGGTGTGAGAAGGCGGTAGGTCAGGCCGCGCAGACTTCGCCGGGCGCGTCCTTGTGAATGGACAGATCCTGGATCGTGGAATTCGAGCCGGAGAGCGGATTGTCGGGGTCCCAGGCGACCTTCACCGTCTCGAACCGGGCGGACAGCGCGTCATAGATCAACAGCCGCCCGGCCAGCGTATCGCCGATCTCGAGGATTTCCTTCAGGACTTCCGTCGCCTGCAGCGTTCCGATCACCCCCACGACTGAACCCAGCACGCCGATCTCGCTGCACGGCGCCACCGTCCCCGGCGGAGGTGCCTCGGGGAAGATGCAGCGGTAGCTGGGCCAGGGCTCGCCATCGGCATTTTTCAGGTGCGGCTTGAAAACAGTCACGTAGCCGTCGAACGGACCGACCGCCGCAAACACCAGCGTGCGCTTGGCGAGGTAGCAGGCGTCACTTGTGAGATATCGCGTGGCGAAGTTGTCGGAGCCGTCGGCAACGATGTCGTATTGGCTGATGATGCCGAGGGCGTTATCCGCCGTAAGGCGGCAATTGTGCGTCTCGATCGTCACGTGGGGGTTGAGCCGGCCTACGGTGAGTTTCGCGCTCTCCACCTTCGGCGTGCCGACCTGGTCCGTATCGTGGACGATCTGGCGCTGGAGGTTGTCGAGCGAGACCTGATCGTCATCGATCACGCCGATAGTGCCGACGCCGGCTGCCGCGAGATACATGATGACCGGCGAGCCGAGCCCTCCGGCGCCCACCACCAGCACGCGCGCAGATTTCAGCTTCTGCTGCCCCTGCCCGCCCACCTCGCGCAGGACGAGGTGGCGCTTGTAGCGCTCGATTTCCTGTGGCGTCAGTCTGGTCATCCTGCTCGCTCCTCGCGGAGAGTGTTCTCGCGCCGGCCAAGCGGACGGCACACCCGATAGCCTCCAAAGTCAACCCGGCCCGGAACCCGCGAACCTGATGAACTCGACTACTTCCGCGGTTTTGTGGACGGACTCTTGCGGCCAGGTGACGCCGTGCGCTTGGGAGGTTTCAGCCGTGACCGGGGGTGCGCACGCGCAGGCACCGCCCCAGCAGCCGTCCCGGTTGACCCGAACCCGCCCGTACCGCGGCGCGTATCTTTCAGGACGGCCACCTCCACCAGCTCGGCACGCTCGACCCGCTGGAACACGAGCTGCGCAATCCGCTCACCGCGCTGGATCTCCCAGGTCACTTCGCCGAGATTGATGAGCAGGACCTTCACCTCGCCACGATAGTCACTGTCGACCGTGCCCGGGCTGTTCAGCACGGTGATGCCATGGCGCAAGGCGAGCCCCGAGCGCGGCCGGATCTGTGCCTCCATGCCTCGGGGCAGCTCCAGGACGAGGCCGGTGGGAATGAGCTCGCGCTCGCCCGGCGCCAGCACGACCGGGGCGCCCTCCTCCACGGCTGCCAGCAGGTCCATACCTGCCGCTTCCTCGGACTGATAGGCGGGCAGCGGCAGGCCTTCGGCATGGGCGAGCCGCACGATCCGGATCTTGACGGACGGAATTGAAGCGCGAACCATTACACTGAGACCTGCGTCTCTTCGAGGTGCTCCGCAGCGCGCTCGACGAGACGGCGGGCGACCTCGCTCTTGTCCATCACCGGCCAGCTCTCGACACCTCGCGCCGTGATCAGATGCACGGCGTTGCGGTCGCCGCCCATGGCGCCCCCTTCCGCCGAGACATCGTTGGCGACGATCCAGTCGCAGCCTTTCGCCTTGCGCTTCTTCTTCGCCAGCTCGATGACGTTCTCTGTCTCTGCAGCAAAGCCGATGACGAGCGCGGGACGTGATGAACCGCGTGCGGCGATGGTTTTCAGGATGTCGGGGTTCTCCAGAAACTCGAGCGCCGGGGCTGCCGCCGATTTGTTCTTCTTGATCTTCTGCGCTGCCGCATTGGCAACGCGCCAGTCGGCGACGGCCGCCGCGAATATGGCAATGTCCGCGGGGAGCGCGGCTTCGACCGCTGCCAGCATTTCCCGTGCTGTCTCGACATGGACGACGTCGACTTGCGGCGGGTCGGCGATAGCAACGGGTCCGGTGACGAGCGTCACCCGCGCCCCAAGCTCTGCGGCCGCCCGTGCGATGGCATGCCCCTGCTTTCCGGAGGAGCGGTTGGCGATGTAGCGGACCGGGTCGATCGGCTCGTGTGTCGGCCCGCTGGTGACGAGCACATGGCGCCCGGACAGCGGCCGATTCGCAGCCGAGCGGCGCAGCAGGGCCTCGATGGCGGTGACGATCTCCAGCGGCTCCGCCATGCGGCCCGGCCCCGCTTCTCCCTGCTCCGCCATCTCGCCGCTGTTCGGGCCGACGAGATGCACGCCGTCGCCCCGCAGCGTGGCGAGATTTCGCTGGGTGGCGGGATGCAACCACATCCGCGGGTTCATGGCCGGGGCGGCCAGCACCGGTTTGTCCGTGGCGAGCAGCACGGCGGTGGCGAGATCATCCGCATGCCCGCCCGCCATCTTCGCCAGCAGGCTCGCAGTGGCGGGAGCCAGCACGATGAGGTCAGCTTCGCGGCTGAGGCGGATGTGGCCGATGTCGTGCTCGTCCTCGCGGTCGAACAGCTCCGTGAAGACCCGGTCGCCGGAAATGGCCCCCACGGCGAGCGGGGTGATGAACTGCTGCGCGGCCGCGGTCATGACGGTGCGCACGGCAAAGCCGCGCTCCCGCAGCCGCCGGATGAGGTCGAGACACTTATAGGCGGCGATGCCGCCTCCGATGATGAGGAGAATGCGCTTGCCGGTCACGTTGGTTGCCGCTGGTCTGCCGAGCCACGCAACCTAGCATACGAGCGAAGACTGCCGGTTAACACTGGTCGAAAGAGCCCTATCCGTTCGTATCGACAGCCTGGGACGGCCGGTAAACTTTATCTCGCAGCGCAAACTTATCTGCACTATGATCGACGTCCGGCGGACAGCCCATCCTAAGCGGGGGGCGAAGATCGATCGCACTCGAGAGCTGCGGTTCGGAGCGTCGAATACCACCGCCAGGCAGGCCATTCGCTCGACAGACCTACGCACGAGGTGCGCAAGGCCATGGATCGGAACCTCAATCGTCTGGCATCCAACGCCTGCTGCAGCCTGCCAGCGACCGCCCGGCAAGGTTAGAGGCGCGGCCGATGGAGCTTGTCACGCATTTCCGGCGCATGGCGCGAAACAATGCCTGGTCGAACTGGCGATTGCTCGACGCCTGCAGCCGGCTGAGCCCTGAGGAGTTCCGTGCGCGGCGCACGAGCTTTTTCCCCTCGATCCAGGCGACGCTTGACCACGTCCTGATGGTCGACCTCTACTATCTGGATGCGCTGGAAGGCGGGAGGCTCGGCTATGGACATTTCGAGATCCGCCAGCCTGTTCAGGACTTTGCGGTGCTCCGCACGGACCAGATCGCCACGGATCAACGGCTGATCGGGTTCTGCGACCGCCTGTCGGCGGCTGAGCTCAGCCGCATCATCGCCATCGACCGCGGTCCCAAGGGCATCGACTACGAGACAGTCGGCGACACCCTCTCTCACCTCTTCGTGCACCAGATTCATCACCGCGGGCAGGTGCACGCCATGTTGGCCGGGACCAACGTCAAGCCGCCTCAGCTCGACGAGTATTTTCTGCAGTATGATGCGGAAAGCCGCGCCTCGGATCTGGCGGTGCTGGGGCTGGAGGGCCCCGAAATGGTCAACTGACGGATCGCCGGACCTGAGACGCGCTGCATGAAACAGGCGCGGTGGCGCGTTTCGGATCGATCACGCGTTCCGATCGCCACCGCGCCGCGCGCCGGATACGCGGAACCGAATTTCGCGGCGCTCTTTTATCTAAGCGCAAAAGGTTGCAAGATCGCAAACGCTTCCCGCTCCGGTCGCGAAAATTGTTCTGGCCGGCAATTGGATGGGTTGGCCGCAGGCGCTAAACCGCCTGCTTCACATGAGATGACAGCCAGAGCGGCATGAACGCGTCGAGCCAGCGGCGAACGGCAGGCCCGTGCGCCAGGTGATCGGAAAGCTGTGCCGGCCGGTCCTGAGCACCCGGCAGCGTCAGGCGATGCGGGTTGCTGCCGCTCCACCGATTCACCATCGCGTATGTGATCTCGGGGTGGAATTGCACGCCGACGGCCGTGTCGCCATAGATGACGGCCTGATTTTCGAAGGGGCCATCCGCTGTGGCGAGAACTGTGGCGCCGTGGGGGCGCTCGAAGCCCTCGCGATGCCAATGGTAAACGCGCTCCGGCCATGCCCCGAAGCAGCGCGCGTGCGGCATCGGCCGGATGGGGTGATAGCCGATCTCGACGCGTTTTTCAGGATGCTCGTAGACGGCGGCGCCCAGGTGGCGGGCCAGCATCTGCGCCCCGAGGCAAATGCCGAGAAACGGCTTGCGCTCCTTCAGCGCCACCCCGATCCACTCGGTTTCGCGCTTGATGTACTCTTCCGGGTCGTTGGCGCTCATCGGGCCGCCGAAGATGACGGCACCGGCGTGATTCTCCAGCGTTTCCGGAAGGGGATCGCCATAGCGCGGACGGCGGATGTCGAGTGTGTAGCCGCGATTCCTCAACCACTGCCCTACGTGACCGGGGTTGGAATGGAGCTGGTGCAGGACGATGACGACCGCCTTGCGTTCCTGCGGCGGCGCCAACGGCTTCTCGTTCGTCCCCAGCGTAATCGCGCCGCTTTCTGCTTCCGCTGCTCTAGTGTCCAGCATTCTTCAAGATTTCCCTCGGCTTCAGCAGCCAGCCAACAATCGGTAACAGAATCGGGTGGGGGGTCAACCGCATGGCAATCGCCAGCAGCGGCCCCATGATGCCCGGCGTGATCACCGTCCGGCCCCATTCGAACCAGCGCACCGCCGAGCCTGCCGCCAGCGACGGGCCCGGAGCCGGGATGAGCCAGCGGTAAAGCGAATTCTGCGCTCCCATACGGGCATGGAAGCGCGTGCGCACCGGCCCCGGCGCGAAGACGGCGATCCGTGCACCGCGCCCGCGCGATTCCCACGCAACGGCCTCCGTCAGCGAAATGACGTAAGCCTTGCTCGCGTAGTACGCCGCCTGATAGGGCCCCGGCGCATAACCGCCGAGCGAGGCGACGTTCAGCACACCTCCGCGGCCACGCACGCACATTGCGGGCAGGAAATGCCGCATCAGCAGCGACACGGCGCGCACGTTGAGTTCGACCAGCGCAGCGATGCGGTCCCCCTCTTCACTGACATAGTCTCCGCTCAGGCCCATGCCAGCGTTGTTGATCAGCACGTCCGCATAGAAGCCGTGGCGCCTGAGCTCTGCCTCCAACACCGCGGCGGCGTCAGGCCGCGTCACGTCGAGCGGGATGGTGACAGCGGAGGTGCCAAACTCGTCGCCGATGGCTACGGCGGCCTGTTGCAGCCGCTCGGCCCGCCTTGCGACGAGCACCACCGTACGGCCGCGATGGGCAAACCGGCGGGCAATTTCGAACCCGATCCCCTCCGAGCCGCCCGTGACGACGACGGCAGGTTGCAGATCGGCCCATTGCGCCATTGCCTCGGCATCCGGCCGCCACCAGCGGCGGACCCACAGGTCGGCCAGTCGCGTGATCATGCGCTGCCCGATGGCCGTGTCCGACAAATCATGCGTGCACCCGCCGTCATTCGGCCGCGACCGGACGCAGCGCGGCCGCCCGGGCTCGCGCTTTGCGGCTGCCATTCACGGCCATCACTCGTTCCCGGTTGTCCGATCGTCGCTGTGCTCGCCCTCGGCTGGGGCCGAATCGAAGCTCGATCCCTTGCCGGATATGCCGCGCCAGCTCCCGTGCGATCTCCGTAGCGCTGGCCGGGAGATACAGGTTCACCATGAAATCGGGCAGCGGCGGCAGGCCCGCGTCTACACCGAGGATCTCGAGGTAATCGGGTACGGACGTGCGAATGAGCGGGGCTACGGCCAGTCCCGCCTTCACGGTCGCATAGAGCGGCTCCATGTTGCAGTCCTGGCTGACCGGCCGCCAGTCGATCTGCGCTGCATCCAGTGCCTTGATCACCTCCGGCCGGAAGCGGCACAGCTTGGAGCCAAGCGAGACCGGCAGCGGCCGCTGCAGATGCGTACTGCTGCCTGGTCCGCCGACCCACACGAGACGATCCGAGAGCAGCGTCTCGCCCGTAGGGCCGCGATCGACCTCCGTGGTCAGGATCAAGTCGACCTTCCGGTCCGCCAGATCCTCCAGAAGCGTGACCGACGCCTTGCAGATCAGCGAGACGTTGATGCGCGGCCAGGACTGGTTGAACCGCTGCAGCATTGGCGGAATGAGGCTGGTGACGATGTCGGGCGGAACGCCGAGCCGGACCTCGCCTTCGAACTGGGGGGTGGTCATCGTGCCCCAGGTGGCATCGTTGAGGGCAACGAGACGCTGTGCGCTGCCGAACAGGCGCTCACCTGCCGGGGAGAGTGCAAAGCGCTTGCGCTCGCGCAGGAACAGCTCGGTTCCGAACAGCTCTTCCAGTCGCTTGATCTGAAGGCTGACCGCTGCCTGCGTGCGGTTGAGGATGCGAGCGGCTGTGGTCACGCCCCCTGTTTCGACGACAGCCAGGAAAGCACGCAGCAGGGCGATATCGATATCCCGGGTCATTGGTGCCTCGGCAGCTGGAGAATAAGGCGCCTATACATAACCGATCATCATGTATCACATAAACATCATTCGTTTCCATTATGCAAGAGTGAGTGATACTCCGTTGACTGCAACGGTGCCTCCTTGGCGTCGCTGCGCAATAAGAACGGAGAGTTGAGATGACGAGCACAACACAGAGCGCATGGCAGGCAAGCCATCCGCCAGCAACGTCGCGCTTTGGCCCCATCCTGCAGTTCTTCAGCAGGCTGGCAGAGGCCTACAGGATCTATCGCGAGCGCCAAGCCCTCCTGGCCCTCAGCGATCATACCTTGAAGGACATCGGCCTCAGCCGCGGCGATGCCCACCGCGAGGCGAACCGCCGGTTTTGGGATATCCCCGAGAACCGGTAATGCGCCCTGTGTATGCGCACAAGGGGCGGAGCCTACAGCTCCGCCCCGAGGCCGCGTCTGCGGCGTGCGAGATCGATGTGCGCGCCGATGTCCCTGAGCGGCCGTGGCGGCACCCAGGCGGGAGCCGGCATGGCGAGCACTTCACTCAGCAGCTCTGAGGTTGCACCCACCGCGTAGTCGGCAATGAGTGTTCCAAGCGTCGTATTTCGCGAAATCCCGCCGGCATTGCAGCCGCCGGCCGCATGAACGCCCTTTGCGGTCTCGCCAAAACCCGCCGTCAGATTGCGGCTGGCGCAGATGACCCCTGTCCAGAAGTAATCGAACGTCACGTCGGGAAGCTGCGGGAAGCGCGCCCGGAACGACTGCTCGATGATGCCACGTCGCGCATAGAGGTCACGCCGGCTCATGGTCATTTCCGGCCAATACTCGAAGGTGTTTCTGATCAGGATACGCCGATCGACCGTATAGCGGACCGTGGCCCCGAAGCGATGGATGGAGATGACACCCCAGGGCTCCGGCGCGCCGAGGCTCTGATGCTCCTCATCGGTCAGCGGCCGGCTGAGCGCTGCTGTCAGCGTGAAGGAGATGAGGCCATCCTTCCAGGCACCGAACTGCGGCAGATAGCTGTTCGTGGCCAGAATCAGCTTGTCAGCACGAATCGTTCCCGAGGGACACGTAAGCGTAACGCCCGATCCGGTCTCGTACTCGAGCACCGGTGACTCCTCGAGGAGCGTGACGTTCTGCGGCAGGCTGAGTGCGAGTCCACGCGTCAGAGCCGCCGGCTGCACCAGCACCGTTTGCTTCGTCAGCACGGCCCGCTTGTAGTGTTGGGTGCCGAGGCGTGCTGCCAGCTCATCCTTGTCGAGCACCGCGTGTGGAATGGCGAGCTCTTCCAGATGCCGCGCAAAGGCATCCAGGCGGCCAACATGATGCTCCTCGGCGGCTGACTGATACTTGCCGGCTTCGCGCCAGTCGCAGTCGATCTGGTGCTTCTCGACGAGCTGCCGCAGCAGATCCTGCCCGAAGCGGTTGATGCGATAGGCTCGGCCGTATGTGGCAGCCGGCGAGACGACATTCGGGTTCGGTGACGGCGTGACCTCGACGGCAAATCCAGAGTTACGCCCGGCCGCCCCCTCGCCCGCACGCTGCGCATCGATGA
Source organism: Hyphomicrobiaceae bacterium (assembly GCA_041687075.1). Lineage (GTDB taxonomy): Bacteria > Pseudomonadota > Alphaproteobacteria > Rhizobiales > Hyphomicrobiaceae > ZC4RG25. The sequence continues at coordinate 30,923 of JAWLCO010000024.1, forward strand.
CTGCGATCGACTGATCCGGGAAGTGCTCCGCAAGCCGCCGCGCCGCTGCGAGCCCCGCGTAGCCGGCCCCGACGACAGCCCAATCGAACGACATGCGCCCTGCGACGCGCTGCACGTCCTTGCGCGGCGGCAGCAGCCGCACCCAGCCGCACGTATCGTCGTCGTACGGCAGCAGTCCAACCTTATGTCGCAAGTGATTGATCCTCCGCACTTTCAGCGCCCACCATGGCATGCATGCCGCGCAACGTGAAGCGCCTGAGGAAGACGGCCCGAATGCGGCAGCGTCATAGCTCCCGAGCGGCGTTTCAACTTGCTTCGCCTCTTCGCCGCGGGCAAGGTCACCCCCCTCACCCGACGGAAGATCCAAAAGGGCCGCAGATCATGAGCAAGGTCAGCCGCAATACCATTCCGCATGAGAGCTGGGGAGACGGATGCTCGGCCTGGCGCCTCATTGCGCAACCCGATCTGGCTGTTGCCGAAGAGGTCATGCCTCCCAACACCGCCGAGAAACGCCACGTCCACCGCCGCGCCCGTCAGGTCTTCTACGTGCTTTCGGGGACGCTCTCCATGGAGCGCGAGGGCAGCGCAACGGTGGCGCTGGGCCCCGGAGAAGGTCTTGAAATGCCTCCGAACGTCGCGCACCGCGCCCACAATGCGAGCGGCGAGCCGGTTCGCTTTCTCGTCATCTCGGCGCCAACGACAAAGGGCGACCGCGAGGATCTCGAGTAGACGACAACCGCCTCCCCGCCGTCATGTCGCGCCTGCTGGCTGACGCCTGAAGAAGTACTGGTGAGCTACGATCGGAGCCGCGATCGCAAGCGCCACCAGATCCGTCCAGATTCCCGGATGCACGAAAGCAAGACCAGCCACTGCGAGCAGCAGGCGTAGCGGCATACTCATCGGCGCGTTCATGTAACCGGTGAATGCAATCCCGAGCATCGCCACACCGGCCGCACAGGTCAGTGCCGTGTGGAAGAACTCCAGCCACGTGTACTCCGGAAGCACGAGCAGAAGCGCCGGCGAGTAGCAGAAGACGAACGGCACCAGGATCTTCCCGCACGAGAGCCGGAATGCCATCAGCCCCGTCCGCCAGGGGTTTGAGTTGGCGATAGCGGCCGCCGCGTAGGCCGAAGTGCAGACCGGCGGCGTCACCTCCGCAATGATTCCGTAATAGAACACGAACAGGTGCGTCGCGAGCGGCGGCACGCCAAGGGTCGAGAAAGCCGGCTGCGCCACCGTCACCAGCATGATGTAGAGCGCCGTCGTCGGAATGCCCGCACCCATGAGAATGCAGGCGATGCCGATGAACAGCATCGACAGGAACAGCGTCAGGTCCTGCTGCGTCAGCAGTTCGATAGGCCCGATCGTCAGCAGGAGATGTAACACACTGCCGACGCTCTGGGCCGCGTTGGTCACCATGAAGCCCATGCGGAACGCGAGACCCGTCAACGTAATGACAGCGACGATAATGCCGACGGCCGCACAAATCGCACCGACCGCGAGCGCGTTCCGGCCGCCCTCATAGAAGGCATCGGCCAGATCCTTGAGGCTCATCCGGTGCATCGGGTTGATAAGCCCGACCACGATGCACGTCGTGATGGCCCAGAACGCGGCCATATAGGGCGTATACCCACTGAACAGCACATAAAGCAGCACGATCAACGGCAGGGCCGTCGGCCAGCCACGCTTGATGACATCTGTGGCGCGGGGAATGTTCTCCGCCGGCTCCCCCTGCAGACCCAGACGTTTGGCCTCGAAATGCACGATGGTGAACACGCCGAGGTAATGCATGAAGGCCGGCGCAGCCGCCGCAATTACGATCTGCGAATACGGAATCTGCAGGAACTCGGCCATGATGAACGCCGCCGCGCCCATGATCGGCGGCGTGATCTGACCACCGGCGCTGGCCGCAGCTTCCACCGCGCCGGCGAAGTATCCGGGATATCCAAGGCGCTTCATGTTCGGAATCGTCAGCGCGCCCGTCGAGACGACGTTGGCCACCGACGAGCCGGAGATCGTGCCCATCAACGCCGACGAGACGACGGAAACCTTCGCGGGGCCGCCCATGAAGCGGCCCGCGATCACCGTCGAGACGTCCACGAACAGCTTGCCGAGCCCCATCTTCTGAGCGACCGTCCCGAACAGCACGAAGTGGAACACGATCGTCGATGCGACCCACAGCGGAACGCCGAAAATGCCTTCGGCCGGGAAATAGGCATTATTGACGAACTGGCTCCATTCCACGCCCGGGTGCTTGAGGATGTTGAACGGCATGTAGGGCCCGAACAGCGCAAAACCGATGAACGCCATAATGATGATTGGCAGCACCAAGCCGATCACGCGCCGCGTGGCTTCAAGGATGATGACAATCAGCAGCGTCCCGAGCACGACGTCGATCGGCGCAGGTGCACCCTGCCGTAGCGCCTGCTGCTGCAGCCGCAGCGGGTAGCCAAGGAACGAGAAATCGAATCCTTCCCAGGAAAAGCCGATCCAGAGCGCCGCAGCCGCACCGGTAATACCCAGGGCCCAATCCTCGATCGGAACCCCGCCCGGCGCGAGAAAGCCGCTGCGCCTCCGATCGGCGGCACCGGAAAATGCAGGATAAAGGATGTAGATGATCAGGAGGACGCCGGCGAGATGGAATCCCATGTGCCAGTAGTCGATGGGAATACCGATGCCGGCCGTGATGTAGTGGTAGATCGCGAACAGGATCAGAAAGACGTAGACGAACCAGTTCACGCCCGGACCGAGGCTGCGAGGAGGGCTCTCGCTCCCCGGCTCCCTGTCCGTATGCTTGGCTTGAGTGCTGGTCGTGTCGCTCATCCTTCCCCCTGCTGTGCGTTTCTGCCAGCCAGAATCAAAGCGGCTGGCCAGCTTCAGGGGCCGGCCAGCCGCATCGTGCCTTCAGGCCTGCCTCACTGGATCAGGCCTTTTTCCTTGTAGAACTTCTCCGCGCCCGGATGCAGCGGCGTGTTGACGGCCTTCAGCGCCGCAGAGAGCTGGATATCCTTCGCCTTGGCATGGCCGGCATCGAACAGCTTGCGCGAGCTGTCGTTCCAAAGCGCCTTGGTGATGTCGTAGACGAGATCTTCGGGAACGTCTGCGCTCACCACCCACTGCGCGCCCACCGCTACAGTGCTGACGTCTTCCGTCTGCCCCTCATAGGTGCCGGCCTTGATGACGTCGTCGTAGTAGTAGGGCACAGCCTTCAGGAAGGCAGCGCGCTCCTCGTCGGTGAACTTGTAGAGCTCGATACCCTTCGTGGCGGCAAGCTGAGAGATGCCTGCAACCGGGGAGCCGCCGACGATGAAGAACGCATCGAGCTGGCCGTCCGCCAGGCGGTCCGCGCTCTGCTGCGCATTGGTCTCCGCAGCCTGGATGTCATCCTTCGTGATGCCGTAGATCTTCAGCAGCTCCAGCACGACGACCTGCGTCCCCGAGCCGGCCGAGAAGATGCCGACGCGCTTGCCCTTCAGGTCCTTGATGCCATCGAGCTTGGCGCCCTTCGGCAGCACGAGATGCATGTGCTCCGGGAAGAGGTTCGCGATGACGCGCAGCTTGTCGTACTTCTTCTCGAACTGCCCCTCTCCATTGTAGGCCTGATAGACGATATCGGCCGAGGCGAGGCCAGACTCCATCGTGCCATTCTGGACGCCGGTGACGTTGGCCACCGACGCGTTGGTCGATTGGGCGATAGCGACGAGACCGGGCACGCCGCAGGCACCGCCCTCCTCGCACGCCCTCGATCCCGGCGGTGCCGAGATGGCGTTGGCGATCAGGCCGCCGATCGGGAAGTACGTCGCGCCGGCCGCGCCTGTGCCGATTCGGAAGAACTTCATGTCCTGGGCGACAGCGATGGTCGCGCCGAGTGCCACAGCCGCCCCCGCGGCCATTGCGATGATCCGTTTCAAGGAGCTCATCCCTCCACTTTCCTCCATAGTTGCATACCAGTCATCCTCATGGGTGATGGCACCTTGGCACGTTTTGCCGCGAGCTGCCAAGGGCTTGCGGCCGCTCATTTTTGCCGGACCGCCGCTCGGCGACCAATCAGCGTGGCGCCAGCAGCCCCAATCCCGGTTCCGGGCATGTTGCGAGGCAGCCAGCCGCACCATCGAAGCCCTTGCACTTCCCCGCGGCAGGCATTACTAGTGCAGCCCTACTGCACGCCGCCCACCACCGCGGCCTCGCAGCCTTGGCCAAAGCACCGGTAGCTCAGCTGGATAGAGCACCAGACTACGAATCTGGGGGTCGTGGGTTCGAATCCTGCCCGGTGCGCCATTGTCACCTTCGCTGCGCTCAAGCGCCGATTCTGAGGCGCACCTTCGTTGGCAGAATTCTTCATACCTTGATTGTCACCGCCGAATGGGCCGCCAGCGGAAGCCGAAACCAACTATTACTTCGGCCCAGAGGTGCCATCACTGCCCTCTGGATTGCATCTATTGAGTCCACCCCCTAATGCTGCCCGGCCGAATTGGTCGGATGCTGGATAAAGTGGAAGGACGTTATATCGGGCCTGCTGGTGATCTCCTTCACCAGCGTGGCGAGCGGCGTCGAGGCAATAGGGTAGTCGGCCGTGATAGGTCCCGCGGCTTTCAACGCCTTGTATTCGGTGTCCTGGTAAAAGGCGGCGAGCAGAAGGTCGTCGTCGGACTCGAAAGGACCCCGGGTCCGTCGTAGCCGGTCGAGTGCAGGCTCCAACAGCTCGCCGGGTCGCTTGGTGATCGGGTCAGCCCCCCTGACGATCCTATCGTAGAGGTCGGGTTCGATTTTGCCGGCGATCTCGCCGTAGCCACCCCGAACGTAGAGACGCACCTCGTCGGGAACGGAGTCGTAGCGCTCCTTGCCGTTCAGACGACCCATCACGTTGAGAACGGCCTGCGTGACGATGTATTGCGCGAATGGGCTGACGACGATCGGATAGCCAAGATCGGCGCGCACGTGGCCCGCTTCCTCGAGGATCTCGTCGAGCCGATTTTCCAGACCCATGGTCTGAAGCTGGTATTGCAGGTTGGAGACCATGCCACCTGGGCATTGGTGGTGGTAAAGGAACTCGTCGTATCGCTGCACCTCACCGACCGGCTTGCCTTCGCGCTTCGCGATGTAGGCGAGCAGTTCGGCCGTTTCCTCCACCGGCGCGAGGTCGATCGGAACGTCGTAGCCGCGCCGGCGCAAGTTGCGCACCACGATCTCCGTAGGGGAGTGCGAGACACCATTGGCAAGCGTCGAGGTCGCGGTGTGCACGACGTCCACACCGTGATCGACGGCCTGCAGCACGACATACGGTGCGAGCCCCGAATTGCAGTGCGTGTGGATCTGCAGCGGGAGATTGCCGATGGCTTTTTTTAAAGCCGGCACAAGCGTCGCCACGCGTTCGGGGCGCAAAAGACCGCTGGCGTCCTTGAGGAAAACCGCATCGACGCCGAGCTTCACCAGCTCGTTTGCTTTTCTCGAATAATAGCCATCCGTGTGCACGGGGCTGTAGGTGTAGACGAGTCCCCCTGCAACGTAGAGCCCGTGTTTCTTCGCAGCCCGGATGGGGATTTCCAGATTGCGCATGTCGTTCAGCGCGTCATACGGCGTGTGATACCGCATACCGTTCGCTGCGAAACGCTCTGCTGCCAGCTCCACGACATCATCGGGGAAGAACTCGAACGTGAACAGGCTTTGCCCGCGCGTGTGAACGATGAGCGGCGTTTGTTTCACCCAGCTACTGAGAATGCGCATGCGCTCCCAGGGATTCTCCCGAAGGTAGCGCACCGCCACGTCGAACACCGCGCCCCCGACCAGGTCGATGGCCTCGAACCCCGCCCGGTCCAGCCGGGGCGCCAGCTCCTTCATCATCCCGGTCGTCATGCGCGTGGCCCAAAGACACTGGTGAGCGTCCCTGAGGGTCACGTCGATCAGCTTAACCGTGCGTTTGCTGCTCATCGAGAACTCGCCGAATGCTTCAGCCCTGCGACAGCATTTCCTGCTCGACCCACCGTGCGCGCGCGAATGGCCCGCAGAGCGATTTCGCCGCTATTGGCAATCGGGACCTTTCTCACGTCCCGCTCATGCTCCGGCTGGTTCCTTCACTTCCGTAAGTTGACCTCAATAAAAACCGTCTTGCAAGACTGATCGTTTCGGTATCTGATAATCTGCATGCCGATGCAGCCCCAGTCCGTCAGCCGCATTCCTTCCGTGGGCTTCCACAATTGGCCCGGCTCGTCCGATCCTTCGCGGCCGGGCGGCGACCATCACGAGGGCAAACAGGGCTTTTCACAGAAGCTCTTCGCGGTGCTCGAGTCCGTTGTCACAGCCGGGCGGCCGCTGACGGTGTCCGAGCTCGTCGTGTTGCTGGGAGTTCCGAAGCCGACGATGCATCGCATCGTCCGTCAACTCGACGATGACGGGTTCCTCGTTCGCGAACCGCAGAGCCGAGGCTACGTGCCGGGTCCGCGGCTGCTCAACTTTGCCATCGGGGTGATGCAGACCTCT
>JAWLCO010000025.1:0-37319 GCA_041687075.1 Hyphomicrobiaceae bacterium
CGTGCGCGATGGCCGCCACCTCGCATTCGTCCACGCCGGCTGTGAAGCCGACAATCCGGTAATTGCTCGTATGGACCTTCAGCAGCGCAGCCGTCCGTGGCGTGACGGCGGAGACGTAGTCCGCGGAATGGGTGCGGTTGGTGGTGCCTACCTCGCGCAGCCTGGCACCGGCCCGAGCCATGACATCGGGGATTCGGAACGCGCCGCCGATCTCGACCAGCTCGCCGCGCGACACGATCACCTCCCTGCGCAGCGCCAGCGTGTTCAGCACCAGCAGCACGGCGGCCGCATTGTTGTTCACGACCGTCGCGGCTTCTGCACCGGTCAGGCGGCAGATCAGTGAGGTCAGATGCGTGTCGCGGTCGCCGCGCCGGCCGGTTTCGAGATCATACTCGAGGTTGGTGCCGCCCCGGGCCGCGGCCGCCATGGCTTCGATCGCAGCTTCAGGTAGAGGGGACCTGCCGAGGTTGGTGTGCAGCACCGTGCCGGTGAGGTTCAGGACGCGCCGCAGCCCGGCTCCATTCTGCTCGGCGAGCCGCTGGCGCACGCGGTCGATGATGCGCGGCGCCGACGGTGCGGGCACGGCTCCCGCCAGAATGGCCTGCCGCTCCGCTGCGACCGCCTCCCGTACCGCTTCGATGAGGACCGCGCGCCCATAATGTTGCTCCAATCCCTCGTCTCGGCAGCGGGCCAGGAGCCGCTCTATCGCGGGGAGTCGCGCGAGGTGTGCACGGATGCCCGGTCGCGTTCGCGGTTCAGCAGCGGCGGGAGCGGCAGGGAGATGATCGCCTGTCTGCTCGATCAGACCGAGCGTGATGTCGCGTGGGCGGGTCAGCGGTGGACACCCCGATCGAAGACTGTTTGCGAAAGAACAGGATCGGGGTGTGCTCCGTTCCCTGCGGGCGCGAAGCGGCTGGTTCGGCGAGCTTCAGCGCAGGTAGCGCTTTTCACGGGCCTTCATGTCCGGCACGCCCTGCAGATCGAATATGTGCGTGACGGGCACGATGTCCTTATCGACATTCTGGATGCCGCGATCCTTGCGGATCTGCTGCATCACCTTCTCCATGCCGGTCACTGCTGCGCGGATGGCGTGATTTCCGTAGATGACGAGCTTCACCTTGCCCAGCTCGACGATGTCGTCCTCGGTGAGCTGCGGATAGGCCGTCGGGACAAGCACGAGCGGCACCGGGCTGGTCCAGTTCTTCACGAAGGTGACGATCTCGTCCGGCGTTTTCGATTTCGAATGGATGAGGATGGCGTCGGCCCCAGCGGCCGCATAAGCCTCGCCACGCATTCTGGCCTCGTCCTGGCCGAGACCGGCAATCAGCGCCTCGACACGGGCGATGACGAGAAAGTCCGGGTTGCGCCGGGCCGCGACGGCTGCCTCGATCTTCCCCTGGAACTCCTCCACCCGAACCAGCTCCTGCCGGCCACCGGCGAGCAGGCTCGTGTCCTTGGGGAACATCTTGTCCTCGATGACGACGGCCGCCGCTCCGGCCGCCTCATATTTCTCCACAGCATGCATCACGTTGATGGCGTTGCCGTAGCCGGTGTCGATGTCGGCGACGACGGGCACGCTCACGGCCTCCGCAATGGCGCGTGCCATCTCCAGATGCTGGGTCATGCTGATGAGGCTGGCGTCCGGCACGCCGTAGGCCGCCGAAAGCTCAAACCCGCTGGCCCAGATGCCGTCGAATCCAGCCTGCTCCGCCAACCGCGCGCTCAGCGGGTTATGGGCGCCGATAATGTGCGTGAGTGGCTTTTCGGTGAGCTTTTTCTTGAGAACACTGGCTGCGGACATGCGGGCACACTGCTTTTGCTCTGAATGGATGAATACTCGCCCAGACGATCCGGCTTTTGTGAAGAGTTTGTCAATTCACGCCTGAAGCGAGTGTTGGTTTTCAGCCACGGTGCCGCCGGATATTCGCCGGCGTCTTGACAAATTGTCGGATGGCGGACGACATGGCGAAATACCCCGTTAACTGCACAGCAGCATAATGGGCATGCGTGTGCCGTGTGTATCCTTCGGATTTCGAGCGGCGACAACGACCTGAAGTGTTCCAATTGGATGGGATGGAGGAAAATGTCGCAGTACCGATTTGTCCGTCAATGCCTCTGGACTGTCGCCGCCGCCAGCGTCGCGCTGACCACCATGGCAGCAAGCGCATCCGCGCAGGGCTTCTTTTCGTTCCTGTGGAGTGGCGGTTCGCGTCAGACGGTTTCATTTCCGACGAGCTATGCGCCGAAGCAGATCATTGTCAGCTTCGGTGATCGCAGACTCTACTGGGTGCATCGCCGCGGCGAGGCGATCAGTTACCCCATTGCCGTTCCCCGCGCGCAGAGCCGGTGGCAGGGTGTCATGACCGTTTCCAACAAGCGCGTGAACCCCTCCTGGACGCCGACGCCGTCCATGCGGCGCGAGAACCCGAGCCTTCCCGCCTACATGCCGGGCGGCCATCCGCGTAATCCGCTGGGCGTGCGTGCCCTTTATCTCGGCTCGTCGCTCTACCGGATCCACGGCACCGACGCGCCCTGGACCATCGGTGAGGCGGTCTCGAAGGGCTGCATCCGCATGTATAACGAGGATGTGCTCGACCTTTATCCCCGCGTGCCGATCGGCACCAAGGTAACCGTCACCTGGCGGCGGTTCAGCTGATAGATCGGACAAGAGTAACCGTGCTGCGGCCCCTTTCGGGGCCGCATTTGCTTTGTGACGCCGTTTATCTCGAATACAGCCTGCCCGGGCTTTCAGGGTTGCCGCGATGAATTCGCGCCGGCCTGCGTGGCAATGCACCGCCGCAACATGCTCTCATTTCTGCAACAATCTACCGGTTACTCTATCTGCGGTCGCAAAACAGGCTTATAGTTGCTGTTTATTCACCGGTCTTTGGTGGATTCTTTGACCGGAGCCTGAACCGCAGGGCGCGCCAGAACGGGAGCGCCTGCCGTTGATCCCGAGTGCCGATGACTGCCTCGCTCATTTCCGTCGTCGTTCCTGTGCTGAACGAGGTCCACGGGCTGCAGCCGCTGCTGGAACGGCTCTGTCCCGTGCTGGACCGTTTCGGCGCATGGGAAATCGTTTTCGTCGACGACGGCTCGACGGACGGAACGCTGGAGCTGATCCGCACCAAGCACCGGTCGGACCGGCGCATCAAGGCCGTCGCGCTCAGCCGGAATTTCGGCAAGGAGATCGCCATCGCGGCCGGGCTGCGCTACGCGCGCGGCGATGCCGTCATCATCATGGACGCAGACCTGCAGCACCCGCCCGAGGTGATCGAGGCCTTCTTGGCGAAATGGCGCGCGGGCTATCAGGTCGTCTACGGCGAGCGGCTCGACCGTTCGCACGAAGGGAGGGTGCGGCGGTTCCTGTCGCGGGCGTTCTACCGGACGTTCAACGCCCTTTCGAAGTCAGATATTCCGGAAGGCGCCGGCGATTTCCGGCTGCTCGATCGATGCGCCGTTGACGCCATGAACGCGCTCGGCGAACGGTCCCGCTTCAACAAGGGGCTGTTTTCCTGGATCGGGTTCCGCTCCATCGGCGTGCCCTATGTCGTTGCCGACAGGGTCCATGGGTCATCGCGCTGGAGCTTTCGCGGTCTCTTCCGGTTTGCGCTCGACGGGCTCACCTCGTTCACGACCATTCCTCTCCGGATCTGGTCGCTCCTGGGGCTCGCACTCTCACTCACGGCCTTCGCGAGCGCCCTCATCTACCTGGTTCGTACGATGATCTACGGGGTCGATGCGCCAGGCTTCCCGTCGCTCATCATCTCCGTAATGATCTTCGCCGGTGTGCAGCTCATTTCGCTGGGGGTCATCGGCGAGTATCTTGGGCGCGTCTACGAGGAGGTGAAGGCGCGACCGCTGTTCATCGTGGCGGAGGAGATCGGCGCCGCGCTCCCGGCAGAGCTGAAGCCTACCGCTGACCGGCGCAAGATGGTCGTGCCGGTTGAAGACGAGACGGCCAGCGGCGGACGCTGATATTGCCTACCTCGCCCAGCGGCTTCATGCTGCTGTCCGGCTTCAGATGACAGGGGATGTGGGTGATGCCTGCAGCGGGCCGGGTTGGCCGCGTACGCCACTACGGGGGCTTCGTGCTCGCGGGCCTGTCGGCGCTGGCCGCGGATATGCTCATCCTCGAAGCCCTGATGCTTGCCGGCCTGCATCCGCTGCTCGGCCGGCCATTCGCGATTTCCATTGCCATGGTGGTCTCGTGGCTGATCAATCGCACGGTCACGTTCGCCATGCCGGGGCCGCCCAGCTTTCGTGAGTATGCGCGCTTTGCCGCCGTCTCGTGGACCTCGCAGGCCGTCAACTACCTGATCTTCGGCGCAATTCTGATTGTGCGCCCGTCGACGCCGCCTCTGCTTGCGGTGGTCCTTGCCGCCTTTGTCTCGATGTTTGTCTCCTACTTCGGGTTCCGCTATGGGGTCTTCTCCCACGGGCCCGCGGCCGCACGTCCGGCCAGCTCACGGACGGAGACATGACGAAACTGACGGCCGATCTCGTCCCCATACTGGACGGGGCATCGAGGCTTTTCCGCGCATACGAGGTCGTGTTCTGCGATGTCTGGGGCGTGCTGCACAACGGCGTCGAGCCGTTTGCTGCCGCAGGCGACGCCCTTGCCCGGTTCCGGGCTCGAGGCGGAACGGTCGTTCTCGTCTCGAACTCCCCCGCGGCGTCCTCGTCGCTGGCCACGCTGCTCGGCCGCATCGGCGTGCGCCGGGATGCCTGGGATGCCGCCATCACATCGGGCGACCTCACCCGCAGACATATCACCGAACGCGGTTATCAGCTGATCCACCATATCGGTCCTCCCGGCGACCGGCGCGTTTTTGCCGGGCTCGAGACGGAGCCGGTGAGCATCGCCCGTGCGTCTGCCATCGTCTGCACCGGCGTTGTCGACGACCGCACCGAAACTGGCGAGAGCTACCGGCCCCTGCTGTCCGAAGCGTTGGACCGTCAACTCCCGTTCGTGTGCGGGAACCCCGATCTGGTCGTGGACGTCGGCGGCGAGCTTTTCCCCTGCGCCGGCTCGGTGGCGGCGCTGTACGAATCCATGGGCGGCGATGTCTACTGGGCCGGAAAGCCCCACGTGCCTGCCTATGAGGGAGCACGCCGGCTGGCGCAGGAGATCCGTGGCATCCCCGTGAGCAAGGACCGAATTCTCGCCATTGGCGATGCCGTCCGCACAGACCTCGCCGGGGCCGCTGGTTACAGCGTCGATTGCCTGCTCATCGCTCACGGCATCCATCGGGACGAGTTGATGCCTGCGGGCCGCATCGAGCCTGACCGGCTGGCCGAGCTGCTGCAGGCGAGTTCCCACCGCCCCGTTGCGGCCATGCCAGCACTGGCCTGGTGACGACGGTTGCAGCCGAAACGGGCCTGATCGGCGTTATATCGTCCCGCGCCCGGCGTCATCCCGTTCCCGTGGCGCGGATCGCTAGGCCGTGCCACGATGTGCCCATGACGCTGAAAGAGCCCACTTTCACCTTCGGCATCGAGGAGGAATACCACCTCGTCGACCGGACCACGCGCGACCTCACCGCGGCGCCGCAGGAGTTGATGGATGCGTGTCTCGACCGGCTCGGAAGCAAGGTCAGCCCCGAGTTCCTGAAGTCGCAGATCGAAATCGGCACGCCCGTTTGCCGCACGTTCCAGGAAGCGCGGCAGCATCTGGCCGAGCTGCGCGGCACCATCGGCGAGATCGCTGCCCGCTTCGGCATGGCCCCCATCGCCGCCTCGACGCATCCGTTCGCCCATCATCTCCAGCAGACCACGACGGACAAGGAGCGCTATCAGGCTCTCGCCCAGGACCTGCAGGGCGTCGGCCGCCGCCTCATCATCTGCGGAATGCACGTGCACGCCGGGATCGAGGATTCCGAGTTGCGCATCGACCTCATGAACCAGGTACGCTATTTCCTCCCCCACCTGCTCGTGCTCTCGGCGTCATCGCCGTTCTGGCAGGGGCAGAATACCGGGCTGATGAGCTATCGGCTGACGGTCATGCAGGCACTGCCTCGTACGGGCATGCCGGGCCGCTTTTCCGGGTGGGACGAGTATCGGCGCACGGTCGACGTGCTGGTGAAGGCCGGCGTCATCGAGGATGCGACCAAGATCTGGTGGGACCTGCGGCCCTCGCACCGCTTTCCGACACTGGAAATGCGCATCACGGACGTGTGCACCCGGCTCGAGGACGCCCTGTCGGTCGCGGCCCTCTTCGTCTGCATCTGCCGGATGCTCTACCGCCTGCGCCGGACCAACCACAGCTGGCGGACGTATCCCGTGTTCCTGCTCAACGAGAACCGCTGGCGGGCGCAGCGGTATGGTGTGCGCGGCACGCTGTTCGACCTCGGCAAGGGCACCCTGGAGCCCTTCCGGGACCTGCTCGGCGAGATACAGGCTCTCGTCGCAGAGGATGCCGCGGCGCTCGGCTGCGAGGCGGAGGTCGGCCACGCCTCCAGGATCGTTGCCGAGGGCACGAGCGCCGACCGGCAGCTCGCCACCTACGAGCGCCTGCGTGCTTCAGGCGCGAGCGACAGGGACGCACTGAAGGGTGTCGTCGACCTCCTGATCGAGGAAACGCTTGCCGGAACGAGCGCGTCGGCCGCTGCCGCAACCGCCACCCCAGCGCCGCCGAGCACCTAGCAGGCTGCATACGTCAGCGCACGGCCGTCGAGGGACGAGCATTTTGATCCTTCAGGAGAAACTCCGCCTCGATCGTGATCCAGATGTCGTCGGAGATGAGCGGCAGGGCGCGGGTGAGGCCCCAGTCGCTACGTTTGACCTTGGTCGAGGCCGAGAAGCCTGACACCCATTTGCCCTTGTAGGTCGGATTGACGGAGGCAAACGGGTGCTCGCCGGTGAAGTTCCAGATCACCTTCAGTGTCACCGGCTTGGAGATCCCCATGATGGTCAGCTCGCCGTCGATCTCGCCGGTTTTCTCACCGGTGCGGCGGACCCAGGTGCTGCGGAAGGTGATGATCGGATACCGGTCGGCGTTGAAGAAGCTTTCGCTCTTCAGGTTGTCGTCGAACTCTTTGACGCCGGTCCAGAGACTGGCCGTCTTGATGACGACGTCGACGCTGCCACCCTCGGGATCGGTAGGCGAGAAGTGCAGCCGCCCGTCGAAGTCCAGAAACTGACCCGACTGGCGCGACAACCCCAAGTGATCCCACGTAAAGCGGATCGAGGTGTTCTGCTTGTCGAACTCCCAGTTGTCGGCACGTGCGGGAGCCGACCAGGCGAGCGCAGTCAGCAGCAGAAGCGCGAGGGCGTGCCCGGCGCGGCGCAATGCTGGACGATTTGGCAGGCGAGCCATCGGCTGGTGAACTCCCATGAAGGTTCTGGTGGGTATGCCGCGCATGGCAGGCCACCGAAAGAAGCGGCTCATGCCCGCATCACCAGCACAATGTGACCTGATGTTGGCCGCGACCCTCGACTAGAGGCCGGCCGCCATGCCGCCGTCTACGGCGAGCTCAGCGCCCGTAATGAAGGCGCTGTCGTCAGAGGCGAAGAACAGCGCGGCACGCGCCACCTCGTCGGCAGTGCCGAACCGCCTCAGCGGAGTGCGGTCGAGCAGGGCCTTGTTGATGGCCGGATTGCGAAGCACGCGCTCGGTGAGCGCTGTCTCGATGAAGCCCGGGGCGAGTGCGTTCACGCGGATAGCGAACGGCGCATACTCCACGGCAAGCGCCCGCGTAAGTGCCGAAACCGCCCCCTTTGTCGCGGAGTATCCGGCAAGCTGGCGCAGGCCGCGGCTCGCCATGATCGATGACAGGTTGATCAGCGAGGCATTGCCCGATTTCCGCAGCAGCTCGAGACCATCGCGCGCGACGCGCACCACGCCATCGAGGTTCACCTCGCGAATGCGCTCCCAGTCGGCGTCCGACAGGTGGCGGAAATCACTGCGCACGTTGAGGCCGGCATTGTTCACGAGCACGTCGAGCCGCCCATGCTGCTGCTCCACCGTGCGGAACATGGCCGTGGTATCCTGGCCGCGCGAGACGTCGGCCGTCGTCGCACTCGCGCTGCCGCCCGCTTCAACGATGGCGGCCGCGGCCGCTTCGACCGCCCCGGCGTTCACATCGGCGAGGTAGACGAACGCCCCTTCTGCCGCAAAACAGCGAGCAATCGCAAGGCCGATGCCTGCGCCTGCGCCCGTCACCAGCGCAATACGTCCATCAAGACGTCCCATCACCCTTGCTCCTGCCTGCTCCTGTTTCGGCCGCCAGAACCGATAGAAAGCTGCCGCCGGTCCGGCAAGTCCACCGGGAACAGCTGGCATCCACCTTCGTTGTGGTCGCCTTGGGGCGGGAGCATGCTGCGAAAGCGCGACGAAACCGTTTATCGGCAGCCGCCAAAGCCCTGTTCGGCCCCGAACGCGAGGGGAACCAAAGTCAGGCTTTGCCGTGCACTATTGCAGTGCAACAAATTCCGGGTCAGGATCACCCAGGAACGAGATGACGCGGGAAGGATGCCATGTCGACAGCAACAGGCGAATCGACCACCAGGGCGGGATCGGCTGGAGATGAAGCCATCGCAACGCCCGCGGCCGTTCCGGAGACGAAGGACCTCTACGAACTCGGAGAAATCCCGCCGCTCGGCCATGTTCCCAAGCAGATGTACGCCTGGGTGATCCGCAAGGAGCGTCACGGAGATCCGGATGCCGCCATGCAGGTGGAGGTGGTGCCCACCTGGGAGCTCGACAGCCACGACGTGCTGGTGCTGGTGATGGCCGCGGGCGTCAACTACAACGGCGTCTGGGCCGCGCTCGGCAAGCCACTCTCGACTCTTGATGTTCACAAGCACCCCTATCACGTCGCCGGCTCCGACGCCGCGGGCATCGTCTGGGCGGTCGGCTCGAAGGTGAAGCGCTGGAAGGTAGGCGACGAGGTCGTCATCCACTGCAACCAGGACGACGGCGACGACGAGCAATGCAACGGCGGCGACCCGATGTTCTCCCCGTCCCAGCGCATCTGGGGCTACGAAACGCCGGATGGCTCGTTCGCCCAGTTCGCCAGAGTGCAGGACCGGCAGCTCATGGAGCGGCCCAGGCATCTGACCTGGGAAGAAAGCGCCTGCTACACGCTGACGCTCGCCACCGCCTACCGCATGCTCTTCGGCCATCGCCCGAACATACTGCGGCCCGGGCACAATGTTCTGGTGTGGGGCGCCTCGGGCGGACTGGGCTCCATGGCGGTCCAGCTCTGCGCGACGGCAGGGGCCAACGCCATCGGCGTCGTCTCGGAGGAGGATAAGCGCGACTACGTCCTGCAGCTCGGCGCCAAGGGCGTCATCAACCGCAAGAAGTTCAACTGTTGGGGCGAGATGCCGAAGGTCGGCACGCCCGAGTACGATGCCTGGTTCAAGGAGGTCCGCAACTTCGGCAAGGCGATCTGGGATATCACCGGCAAGGGCAACAATGTCGATTTCGTCTTCGAGCACCCCGGACAGTCGACGTTCCCGGTCTCCGTCTTCGTGGTGAAGCGTGGCGGCATGGTGGTGATCTGCGCGGGCACCACGGGGTACAACCTGACCATGGACGCCCGCTATCTCTGGATGCACCAGAAGCGCGTGCAGGGATCGCACTTCGCCAACCTGCTGCAGGCCTCCCAGGCGAACCGGCTCGTCATCGAGCGGCGCATCGATCCGTGCATGTCGGAGGTCTTCCCCTGGCAGCAGATTCCGAAGGCGCACATGCGCATGATGCGTAACGAGCACAAGCCAGGAAACATGGCTGTGCTGGTCAGCGCACCGGTGACCGGCCTGCGCACTTTCGAGGACGTGCTGGAAGCTTCGCGTGCCCGCTTCGGTTGAGATTCGCACGAGTTGTTGATGGTTCATTAACCTTCGGCCGTGATCGTCCAGGGTCACCACCGCTTGCCATGTCTCGATGGGATGTGACCTAATCAGGCAGTTGCAGTCACCCGCGTAAGGGAGGATGCCTTGGCAAACGATCCCGCCGGACCGTTCCGGACGAAGGTACGCGTGAAGGGCGCGGCGACGGAGGCCGTCCAGCCGGACCCCGCTGTTCGCGAGCGCCCAGCCTCGCTGATGGAAGCCTTGAAGCAGGCAGCCTCAAACGGTACGCCGGAGGGCAGGCCCTCAGGAACAGTTCACGAGCCCCTGAAGCGTCCGGTCCGCAAGCCAGCTGCTGCGGTATCCAGGTGGGTGGATGAACCGGACGACCCCGATCCGCCGCGTCGCTTCCGCCGTCCCCGCACGACCCGCGTAGGCCGGCTTGCAGCCGCCAAGCTGCGCCAGCTCGAACGGCTCAAGGAGGCTGCCGCCAGTTTGGAAAGCCTGGCGCGCGGGGAGGTCGAGGAAGCAACGGTCGAGATCGTTCGCCGCGACAGGAGGCCTCACGCGGGTAACCGCCGGCCGCAGCCCTTCCTGCCCAAGGGTTGACTCTGCGCCCGAAACTCCACGCCGACATTTCCGTTGACCACCCGGATTGCAGTGGCAGCATTCCGGGGTATTGTGCGCTGCAGCGTGATCAGTCAGGCGTCGATCCAACGAACGCCTGGCCGTTGGGAACACAATTCATGCCGAATGCATCCATTCCATCGGCTTCCGGGCCGATCGAGCTCCTGGCAAAAGCGGACACCGCCATCTCCGCCGCCGAGCGTGTGCTTCAGGCGGCCAAGGCGGCAGTACGGAGCAAGCTGGCAGAGGCCGGCAGTCTCGACCGTTGCCAGCACGCAGCTCACGGCCTGTCGTGGCTCGCCACCTACGTGGAAGCGATGCGCCAGCTTGGCGGATGGGGCAATCGGCTGGCCGAGGCCGACGCATTCGGCGAGCTGGAACAGCTTCTCCTGACCTTCGGCCTCGCCGAGTACGCCGCCCAGATCGCCGGCGGCATTCCGATGAGCCAGGGCGAGACAGCGCGCTTGAGAGATATTGGCGTCGATGCCGCCGAGGCCCGCCGGTTCGAGGACAGCACCGCCGATTTTGTGGCAGAGGGCTCCAGCGAACGGGTGAAGCGGCGGCTCGCTGACCTGATCGCCGATCTGCCGCCCGGCGCGCTCACCGGCAGTTCCGGTCTCGATGAAACGCACGCGGCCATCCAGGAGCAAATGCGTCGCTTCTGCGAGGCCGAGGTGACGCCCAGTGCGCACGAATGGCATCTCGACAATGCGTATATTCCGCTTGAAACGATCAGCAAGCTCAGCGAGCTGGGCGTGTTCGGCATCACGCTGCCGGAGGACTATGGCGGCCTCGGCCTCGGCAAGCAGGCGATGTGTGTCGTCTCCGAGGAGCTGTCGCGCGGATACATCGGCGTCGGATCTCTTGGCACGCGCTCGGAAATCGCCGGAGAGCTGATCCTCGGCAGCGGCACCGAGGAGCAGAAGCAGAAGTACCTGCCGAAGATCGCGAGCGGTGATATTCTTCCCACCGCGGTCTTCACCGAGCCGGACACCGGCTCCGACCTCGCCTCGCTCAAGACTCGCGCGGTGCGCGAGGGCGACGTCTACAAGGTCACCGGCCAGAAGACGTGGATCACCCACCCGGTTCGCGCCGATTTGATGACCCTTCTCGTGCGCACCGACCCCAACGAGCCCGGCTACAAGGGCCTGTCCATGCTGCTCGCCGAGAAACCGCGCGGTACGGACGAGAACCCCTTCCCGGCCCCCGGCATGAGCGGCGGCGAGATCGAGGTTCTGGGCTATCGCGGCATGAAGGAGTTCGATATCTCCTTCGACGGATTCGAGGTGCCCGCCTCCCAGCTCCTCGGCGGTGTCGAAGGTCAGGGCTTCAAGCAGCTCATGGCGACGTTCGAGTCGGCGCGCATCCAGACGGCTGCCCGCGCCGTCGGTGTCGCCCAGTCCGCCCTCGACCTGGCCCTCGCCTATGCCCGTGAGCGGGTGCAGTTCGGGCGGCCGATCTATGATTTCCCGCGCGTGGCGAACAAGATCGTCATGATGGCCGTCGAGGTGATGCTTGCCCGGCAGCTCACGTATTTCGCGGCCCGCCAGAAGGACCAGGGCCGCCGCTGCGACCTCGAGGCCGGCATGGCCAAGCTGCTCGCCGCTCGTGTCGCCTGGGCGGCTGCCGACAACGCCTTGCAGATCCACGGCGGCAACGGCTTCGCGCTGGAGTACCCCGTCTCGCGCGTGCTCTGCGACGCCCGCATCCTCAACATCTTCGAAGGCGCCGCCGAGATCCAGGCGCAGGTGATCGCGCGGCGGCTGCTCGAGG
Source organism: Hyphomicrobiaceae bacterium (assembly GCA_041687075.1). Lineage (GTDB taxonomy): Bacteria > Pseudomonadota > Alphaproteobacteria > Rhizobiales > Hyphomicrobiaceae > ZC4RG25. Next base: position 12,199 of record JAWLCO010000025.1, read on the forward strand.
GTGCAAACTGAGTTGCGTCTGGGGCGTCATTTTCGGCCTTCGGCGGCTGGCCAATCTGCTGGCTCGTCGCGGCAGAATGTAGCTCTGTGGTCTGAGCACCCCGCGCCCTGAGACGGTGTGCCAGCTGGAACGCAGGCGCCGATCGTGCAACCTTGTGTCCCGGATCACCTGAACCGTTCGATCAAAGCCCTCTAGCCGTGTGAGGACTCCACCGCTTTGAACCCACGCGCCATCGCCCGCCTGCTGCGGCAGAACCTTCGCGATCTCCTTCCCATCATTCTGGTCATCGCTTTCTTCCAGTGGGTCGTCGTCGGCGTGCCGATGGCGGATGCGGGGATGCGGATGGTCGGCCTGGTGATGGTGCTTCTGGGGCTCACGTTCTTCGTCAGCGGGCTCGAGTCCAGCATCTTTCCCATCGGCGAGGGGCTCGCCGATGCGCTGGCGCGGCGCGGTAGCGTGGCACTGCTGCTGAGCTTCGCCTTCCTGCTGGGCTTCGGGAGCACGTTTGCCGAGCCGGCGCTGGCAGCCGTTGCCGACCAGGCGGCCGAGGCGGCGGCGACCTCGGGCATCATAGGCCATGTACCGGAGACGCTCTCGCAGTACAGCCTCATGCTGCGGTTGGCCTCGGCGGCTGCCATCGGAGTCGGGGTGACCATTGGCGTCCTGCGTATTGTGAAGGGTTGGCCTGCGGCGTGGTTCGTGGTGGCCGGCTACGCGCTCGTCGCGCTGCTCAGCCTCGCGGGAACGGATACCTTCGTCGGAATCGCCATGGATGCGGGGGCGGCCGCCACCTCGGCCACCAACGTGCCGCTCATGACGGCGCTCGGCGTCGGGCTTGCGACCATCATGCGGGGACGCAGTCCGCTCGTCGACGGGTTCGGCGTGGTGGCTCTCGCCAGCATCATGCCGATGCTGACCATTCTCACCGCGGCACTCTTCATGGGTAGCGGCCCGGCATGAACGTCGCGCTGCAAATCGCCTCCACCACCCTGACCACGGTGCGCGACATTGCGCCGATCGCCGTGGTGCTCATCGTCTTCCAGATTGCGATCGTACGCCGCCCGCCGGCAAACTTCCGCCGGGTGCTGATCGGGATCGGACATCTGGTCATCGGTCTGACGCTGTTCCGCGTCGGGCTCGAGATGTCGATCATTCCCATCGGCAAGGAGATGGCAGCGCAGCTTGCGGGCACCGTACTCAACCGCGGCGACGGATTTTTTCGCGGTGTCCTGCCGCTGTGCGCCTTCGCAGCCCTGCTCGGCTTCACGGCAACACTGATCGAGCCGAGCCTGATTGCCATCGCGGACCGGGTGAGAGACCTCTCCGGCGGCACCCTCAACGCATGGCATTTGCGGCTGATGGTTGCCGCCGGCCTGGCAGGGGGCCTGCTGCTTGGAACGCTGCGCGTCCTCTACGGAATCCCGCTGGAACTTCTGGCGCTAGGCCTGATTTTGCTGATTGCACCAATGGCCTTGACGGCACCCCGGCAGTTCGTGCCGCTGGCGCTCGACAGCGGAGGCGTCGCCACGTCCGTGGTCGTCGTGCCGCTGATCGCAGCATTCGGCCTCGCCGTTGCCGAGACGTTGCCCGGGCGCGATCCCGTGAAAGACGGCTTCGGCCTGATCGTGCTGGCGCTGCTGATGCCCGCCCTGACGCTGCTGATCTATGCCCACATCACGGAACGCCTGCGGCGGCTGCAGCAGCAACGGAATGAGCGAATGGAAGGGAGATCGCAATGCAGTTCAAGCTCGTCATCACGCTGGTGGAAGACGCCAGGGTCGAAAACGTCCTCAAGGCAGCCCGAGACGCAGGCGCCACCGGAGCCACCGTCATCACGAGCGGACGTGGAGAAGGATTGAAGCCACAGAAGACATTCTTCGGGCTTGACCTTTACAGCCAGCGGGACATGGTGCTGTTCGTCGTCGAAGAGCACTTGAGCCGCGAAATCATGGAGAAGATCGCGGAGGCCGGGGGATTCGAGACGGAGCCGGGCTCTGGCATCGCCTTTCAGATCGCCATCGAGGACGCGATCGGCCTGAAATCGCAAATCGAACTGCTATCCAAGAAAATCGAGGACCATATCTGATGGAGACGCCTTTCCCGACCGTTGGCGAGGTGATGCAGCCGGATCCGAGAACGATCGATGGCATGGCATCCGTCAACGAGGCCCTCGCCATCATGCGGACCAATAACTATTCGTGCCTCGTCGTGCCGCGCCGGGACGAACGCGACGAGTACGGCCTGCTGCTGATCACGGACATCGCGCGAGAGGTGATCAGCAAGAACCGGCCGCTCAGCCGCACCAACGTCTACGAGATCATGACAAAGCCCGCGCCGGCGATCGACAAGGGCATGAGCGTGAAATACGCGATCCGGCACATGGATCATTTCGGGCTGACGCATTGCGTCGTGCTGAGCGGCCGCGAGCTCGCCGGCATCGTGACCCTGAAGACGATGACCTACAGCTACCTCAACGCTCTGGAGGCAAAGCGGGAGCTGGAGGCAAGGAAGAAGGAAGCCGACAAGAACTCCTGAACCTCGCCCCATGCGGGCAGGCAAGCCGGAGCAAGGAGGCCCGCAAATCGTGAAGCGCATCCTCGCTGCCACCGATTTCTCCACGCGCGCAGATGCTGCCGTCCGCCGGGCCGGCCTGCTCGCCATGGAGCACGGCGCTGAGGTGGTGCTCTGCCATGTGGTCGAGGAGGATCAGCCGGAGACGCTGCTCGAAGCCGATAGACGCAAGGCCAAGGCGGCGCTCGACGATCTCGTGCGGACGATACCGGAGCTTGACGGCGTCTCCTGCCGGTTGGCGGTCGAGTCGGCGAGCCCGTTCGAGGGCATCATTCGCACAGCGCAGGCAATCGAGGCCGACCTCATCGTGATCGGCCCGCATCGGCGAAATCTGCTGCGGGAGGTATTCGTCGGCACGACCGCGGAACGGGTCATGCGGCTCGGCACGCTGCCTGTGCTGATGGTGAACCGCGAGCCGTCACGGCCCTATCAATCCGTTCTGGCCGCCGTCGACCTGTCCGATTGGTCGGCTCACGCGGTGAACACAGCCAGGCGGCTGGGTCTGCTCGATGGCGCACAGCTCACGATCGTCCACGCCTTCGATGCCGGAGGCTCGGGGCTCGCCACCGCAGGCGTTCCAAAACCGGTGCTGCAAGAAAACATCTCCGATGCGGCAGCCGCGGCCAGGCGGGATTTCGACGCGTTCGTGACCACGCTTGACATCGATGGCGTCGAGACCGGCACCCGCCTGTGGGAAGGCCCGCCCGTCCGCGCCATTCTCGAGGCCGTCGTCAATCTGCATCCCGACCTGGTCGTCATCGGCACCCGCGGTCAGACCGGCTTCGCCAAGCTCCTCCTCGGCAGCGTCGCGGACGAGCTTCTGCGTGAGCTGGGCCGTGATGTGCTGGCGGTGGCGGCGAAGCGGCCCGGTTAGCGCATTCCGGGCGTTGCCTTGCCCAGCCCTGGTGCTTCACATCAGCGAACGCGCGGTCAGGTAAAGGCCGAGCAGCAGCAGACCGACAAAGAACCAGTGCCGGAAGGCGGCGGGCTGAAGTTGCTGCCGGAGCACCGTTCCGACCCACATGCCGATGCACGCCATGGCCAGCGCCCCGATGGTGGCGCTGGCGATCGAGACGTTGAAGGCGCCTGCCTTGGTCACGTTGAAGGCCAGCGCGAAGGTCGACACCGTGAAGGACAGCCCAAGGGCCTGGACGAGGTCTTCCTTCTCCAGCCCGATGGCCTGCAAGTAGGGCACCGCGGGAATGACGAACACACCCGTCGCAGCGGTGATGAGCCCCGTGATGCCGCCAGACAAGGGGCCGTAGACGGGCTCGCGCTTCTTCATAATCGTCAAGCGGAATGCGGTAAGCCCCATCAATGCATACAGCGCAAGCGCGATGCCCAGAAATGCAGTGCCGTAGCGCGCAGTGGCGCCGGTCATCAGCCCCGCACCGGCCCAGGTGCCGAGGCAAACCGCGACCATCATCGGCCACAAGCGCCGCATCACCGTCCGCAGCGAGGGCCCGGCGACCATCTGCCAGACATTGGTGAGAAGCGATGGCACGATGAGCAGCGCTGCCGCTTCGACAGGCGGCATGACGACCGCCAGCAATCCCATCGAGATCGTCGGCAATCCCAGCCCGATCACACCCTTGACGAAGCCCGCGAGCGCGAACACGAGCCCGATGAAAACCGCCGTCCCGTCCAGCATGGCGGCAAAATGATCCGGCCGGCCGCGAAACGCAATCTCGAAAAATGCAGCGTGGGCGAACAAAACCGGCCGATCAGCTGGAGCTCAGCCAGCCGTAATCGTTGCAAGAACCGGCTTCTCGCTCGTACCAGAGCTTGGCAGAACCCCTGCACCGGCTGCCACCTTGCGCGCCATATCCCTGGCAATCATAGCTTCGACCGCCAGCTTGAGTCTGGCGCGGCGATCCATCTCGCGCACGAGCCGGTCGCGCGGCCACTCGACGAGCTTCGTTCCGGCCGAAGCCCGAACCGTCGCAGATGCCGGAGTGGTGAGGACCAGCGATACCTCGCCGATGAAATGCCGGGGAGGCAAGCGAAACGGCGGTGCCGAGCCTTTCTCGATCACGACATCTCCGTCGATCAGGAAAATGAGCCTGTCCGGCACCTCGCCTGCCACCGTGAGCACCTCGCTCGCCTGAAGCGTGCGAAGCTGCCCAACCCGCATCAGGTTCCGGAAATCCCCTGGCTCCAGCCCGCCCATCATCTGGTAGAGAGACTGTTGACCGGCCGGGATCATGCGCGGCGACCGGCTCAGCAGGAGCATCGTCAGTCCGTAGACATTGGCGCACGCGATGGCCGAAGTTGCCGCCATTGCCTCCCACAGCGGGTCTGCCGCCGCAGAGGCGTAATAGGCTAGATAGAGACCGGACCCCACCAGAAGAAAGATCCGCAGCGTGATCTGCGTTCGGAAAAGCATGCCCGCCGCCTGCGTGGCGGCGGCGATGTAGACAATATTTCCGGGATGAAAGACGAGATCGATGAACGTGCCCAAGTCGTGCCCCCTCCCGAGCCGCCAAACATCGTTAGTGCCATAATATTTGCCGACTGAGTAGGCGTGAGCAATGCTCAACTGAAGCCGCCATCCGGCCTCATGGCCGGACCGGCAATCAGGTGCCACTCCCGGCCAGACCCGCCCTCGCCAGAACGCGTTCGGCTCGCGTCAGATGCGGACGGTCGTACATCTGGCCATTGAGCGAGATGACGCCCGCGTCCGGAGAGGCGGCGAACATGGCGACGATGTCGCGTGCGCGGTCGATCTCGCGCTGGCTCGGGGTGAAGGCCGCGTTGATGATCTCGACCTGATCCGGATGGATGGCGAGCTTGCCGGTGAACCCGTCCCGCGCTGCCGCCGCGGCCTCGGCCCTCAGGCCATCCTGATCGCGGAAGTCGATGAACACCGTATCGATCGGCTGTGCTCCGGCGGAAACGGCCGTGAACAGGCACAGGTCGCGGGCCAGCCGGTAGGGAGAGGTCAGAACGCCATTGGGCTCCCGGGTGGCTGTCGAGCCCACCTCGGCCGAAAGGTCCTCCGCGCCCCAGGTCAGCCCCTCGAGCCGGCCGCTCGACCCGACGAACGAGCCCATGTTGAGCACGCAGATGGGCACCTCGGTTGCAATCGCGACGATGCGTGTCGAGCCCTGTTTCAGCCCGGCGCTCTCCTCCGCATGATCGAGGGCCAGCGACAGGCGGTGGACGTCCTCTCCAGAACGGGGCTTCGGCAGGATGATGCCGTCGGGCCCCGCCGGCATGACCCCTTCGAGATCGGCGCTCCAGAAGTCGGTGGTCAGGCTGTTGATGCGAACGTAAAGACGCGGCCGCTTCTCCTGGCTCTTTGCCGAGCCGATGAAGTCCCGCGTCATGGTGCGGGCTTCGGGCTTGCGGTCGAGCGCGACGGAGTCCTCCAGATCGAGGATCAGGGCGTCGGCACCTGACGACAGGGCCTTGGCGATCTTGCGGTCGCTGTCGCCGGGGACGAAGAGAAGTGAGCGCATGGGTCAGCTGTCCTTGGGTTTCTTGCGCATGAAGGCCTGGCGGCGGCACTCGGCCACCAGTTCGCCGCTCTGGTTATAGGCACGGTGGTGAAACTCGACGATGCCGGCGTCGGGCCGCGAGCGGCTCTCGCGCTTGCCGGCCACCTCCGTCTTCACGCGAATGGTGTCGCCATGGAACACCGGCTTGCCGAACTTCACGTCCGTCATGCCGAGATTGGCGATGGTCGTGCCGAGCGTCGTGTCCGAGACGGAGATGCCGATCATCAGCCCGAGCGTGAAAAGACTGTTGACGAGCGGCCGGCCCCATTCCGTCTGGGCCGCGAAAGCGTGATCGATGTGCAGAGGCTGCGGGTTGTGCGTGAGACAGGAGAACAGCGTATTGTCCATCTCGGTCACGGTCCGGCCGATGGCGTGCTCGAAGACGTGGCCGACCTCGAACTCCTCGAAATAAAGTCCCCGCACGGCAACTCTCCCTCAGCAGGTGTCACTGAACGATGGTTCGTCAGTAGCGGAACTGCTCTGACAATATGCGCTCGTCGAGATTGTGGCCGGGATCGAACATCATGTAGAGGTCGATCGAGCGCTCTTCCTCGACGGTGACGCTGACGACCGAGCGCGTCTCGGAATGATCGGCGACCGCGCTCACCGGCCGCTTGTCCGGCTCCAGTACGTCGATCTGAATGTGGGCCACGTTGGGCAGCAGCGCGCCCCGCCAGCGCCGCGGCCGGAACGGGCTGATGGGCGTCAGCGCCAGCAGCGGCGCGTTGATCGGCAGGATCGGGCCGTAGGCCGACAGGTTGTAAGCCGTCGAGCCAGCGGGCGTCGCCACCAGCACGCCGTCGCAGATCAGCTCCTCGAGCCGCACCTTGCCATCGATGAGGATGCGCAGCTTGGCCGCCTGATGCGTCTGACGGAACAGCGAGACCTCGTTGATCGCAAGCTGCTCGTGGATATCGCCGTGGATATCGTGCGCCCGCATGACGAGAGGGTGGATGCAGCTGATCTCGGCGCCTTCGAGCCGCGCCAGCAGGTCGTCCTCGCGATACTCGTTCATGAGGAACCCGACCGAGCCGCGATTCATTCCGTAGATGGGGATGCGATCGTTGAGATGCCTGTGCAGCGTCTGCAGCATGAGCCCGTCGCCGCCCAGCGCCACTATGGCGTCGGCCGTCTCCGGCGGCACATTCCCGTACTGTTCCGTCAGCCGCGCCAAAGCCTGCTGAGCTTCCGGATGGTCGCTCGCCACGAAGGCGATCTTCTCGAATTTCCGATCAGGCTTTGGCATGTTGCGTGACGTTGGTCAGGTTTGCCGGCCGCCGAACCGGCTTCACGGAGGCTCGCTCAAGTGCAGGAAAACGACAAGGCCGTTCTCATCTACTCGACGTTCCCGACCGCCGAGGCCGCTGAGCAGGCCGGCACGACGCTGGTAGATCAGGGGCTTGCCGCCTGTGTCAACATCTGGCCGGGCATGACGTCGATCTACATCTGGCAAGGCGAGCGCCAGCGCGACAGCGAGGCAGTGATGGTCATCAAGACCCGCGCCGCCATCGCCGAGGCCGCGATCAGCGAAGCCAGGCGTCATCACCCCTACTCGAATCCCGCATTTCTGGTACTTCCGGTGGAGGCGGGCGCCCCAGACTTCCTGACGTGGATCGCGGAGCAGACACGGCAGGCCGAACGGAACAAGGAATAGGCACCGGAGGAGACATCGTGCAGCAGAACCTCAACCCCCGGCTCGCGGAAGAGCTTCGCACGGTTCCGGTCGTGCCGGTGCTTACGATCGAGAACGCAGACTCGGCTGTTCCGCTGGCGCAGGCGCTCGCGTCGGGCGGTTTGCGCCTGCTGGAGGTTACGCTGCGCACGCCGGAGTCGCTGGAGGGCCTGCGGCGGATCGCAAGGGAAGTGCCCGAGGCCGTCGTGGGCGCGGGGACGGTGCTGACGACCCGTCAGGGAGAGGACGCCATTGCAGCGGGCGCGCGCTTCCTGGTCTCACCGGGCATCACCCCGAGCCTCGTTCAGGCTGCCAACACGTGGACCGTACCCTTCCTGCCAGGTTCAGCGACGGCGTCTGAGGCCATGGCGCTTGCCGAACACGGATATCGCGCGCTCAAGTTCTTCCCGGCGGAGCAGATGGGCGGGGCCGCCGCTCTCAAAGCCTTGGCTGCCCCCTTGCAGAACATCGTCTTCTGCCCGACGGGCGGCATCGACCTCGAGAAAGCGCGCAGCTACCTGGCTCTCCCCAACGTGGTGACCGTGGGCGGCTCGTGGGTGGCGCCGGCAAGCGCGATCGCCGCGAGCGACTGGAGCACCATCGCCCGCCTCGCAGGCGAAGCCTCCTCATTGCGTTCGCTGTCGTAGATCAACGGCCGATCAACACAGCAGCCGTCGCGTCCGCCGGCACGATGGCGCCCCGGTGCTGGATGACGACAGCAGCGAGCCTGTTGCCCAGCGCTGCGGCATCCACTGCCGAATCGCCGGACCGGCGCGCCGCCAGATAACCGGCGTTGAAGGAATCTCCTGCCGCCGTCGTGTCGATGGCCTTGATAGCGCTCTCGGCCGGCACGATCTGCTCGCGCCCATTGTCGGCGACGAAAGCGCCCTGTGAGCCGAGCTTCACGACGACCTCTGATACACCGAGCCCCTGCAGGCGGCTGGCCGTCGTCTTTGCATCGGCATCGCCCCACAGCGCCTGCTCGTCATCGTGCGTCGGCAGGCCGATGTCAGTCAGCCGCCAGAAGCGTTCAAACGTGCGCCGGGCACGGTCGATGTCGCCTCCCCAGCCGCGCGGGCGGTAGTTGCTGTCCATCGCGATCCGCGCACCAGCGTCTTTCGCCGCCTGCAAGGCCGCTGCAAACCGGTCGAGGCCGGCTGCATTGTAGAGCGACAGGGTTATTCCCGAAAAATAGACGAGCGCCGCATGTTGCAGCCCCTCGGCGATCCGGTCGGCGTCTGGCAGCTCGAACAGATCGCGTGCCGGCGCACGGTCGCGCCAGTACCAGAACGTGCGTTCGCCGTCGGGTGTCGTCTCGATGAGATAAAGGCCCGGCAGCCGACCCTGCGTGGTCGCGACGAGGTCGATGGCTACTCTCTCGCGCTCGGCCAGGGCGATGATGCCGCCACTGTAGGGATCGTCGCCGAGCGCGGTGGCATAGGCCACCTCCATGCCGGCCCGGGACAGGTAGACCGCCGTGTTGAACGTATCGCCACCGTAGCCGAGCCCGAACCGGTCATCGGATCCGCGTGACAGCTCGACCATGCATTCGCCGACGGAGATAACGCGGCCGCTTTTCCAGGGCAATGTCATCGCTTCTCACAGTCTCGCAAGGCGCGCCGGCAGTCGAGATGCCTTGTTCCGCCGGAGCATCCGGTCTGGCTCTTCCGACGCCTACCCCAACAGGGCCACAAAGACCAGCTTGAACGCGGAACGAATTTGGCATAGCCCGGAGCAGCTGCCGATCGGGGCAGCTGAGGCGAACGGACACGTGAGGGGCGGCTTTGAACATCTGCATGATCGGTGCGGGTTACGTTGGGCTCGTCTCTGCGGCCTGCTTTTCCGAGTTCGGCTGGACGGTCACCTGCATCGACAGGGACCGCGATCGCGTTGAAAGTCTGAAACGCGGGGAAGTTCCCATTTACGAGCCGGGGCTCGACGATCTGCTGCAGCGGAACATCGCCGCCCGTCGCCTGTCCTTCTCGAGCGAGCTCGGTCCGGCCGTTGCATCCGCCGACCTGATCTTTCTCGCCGTCGGCACGCCCATGCGCCGCGGCGATGGACACGCCGATCTGTCCTATATCTATGCCGCCGTCGCCGAGATCGCACCCCATCTTTCCGGCTTCACCGTCATAACGACGAAGTCGACGGTGCCGGTCGGCACCAGCCGGGAGATCGCGCGCCGGCTGAAGGAGCTCCGCCGCGATGCCGACTTCGCCGTCTGCTCCAACCCGGAGTTCCTGCGCGAGGGTTCGGCCATCCAGGACTTTACACACCCCGACCGTGTGCTCGTCGGCTGCGATGATCCGCGCGCCCGCGAAATCATGGAACGGCTCTACAAGCCGCTGGCGCTGCGCAACGCGCCGATCATGTTCGTGAGCCCGGAGTCCGCCGAGCTCGCCAAGTATGCGGCTAACGCCTTCCTTGCCATGAAGATCAGCTTCATCAACGAGGTGGCCGACCTCTGCGAGGAAGTGGGGGCCAACGTGCAGGAGGTCGCCAGTGCCATCGGCAAGGACCGGCGCATCGGCGACAAGTTCCTGCACCCCGGCCCCGGCTACGGCGGCTCGTGCTTCCCGAAGGACGTATCGGCGCTGATCCGCACTGCACGGGAAGCGCGCGCACCATTGTCCCTCATCGAGCAGGTGCAGCGCGTAAACGACGAGCGCAAGATCGCCATGGCAAGCCGGATCGAGCGCGCGGCCGGCGGCTCTGTGCGCGACAAGGTGATCGCAGTCCTCGGCGTGACCTTCAAACCGAACACGGACGACATGCGCGATGCGCCGAGCCTCGTGCTGTTGCCGATGCTCCAGGAGCGCGGCGCCACGGTGCGCGCCTACGATCCGCAGGGGCGCAAGCACGCCGAAGAGCTGCTGCCAGGTGTCCTCTGGTGTGATAACGCAATCGACGCCGCCACATCAGCCGACATCGCCGTGGTGCTGACGGAGTGGAACGAGTTTCGCGCGCTCGATCTCGGCGCTCTGAAGGGCGTTATGCGCGGACGGGTCCTCGTCGATCTGCGCAACATCTACCAGCCGCGCGACGCCGCAACGGAAGGATTCCGCTACAGCAGCATCGGCCGGCCAGCCGTGGGCTTGCAGGACTAAAAGCGGCTCGCCGCTTGCCCGGTACGTCAGCGGCGTGAAATCTGCTCAAAGATCGTTTCGGTCCAATGCCTCTGCTCACGCCGTCGCGACCGGTATTGCGGTGGCGGCGAGCTGCGATCGGCGACACGTGACCGGCGCTTGGTCCGCCTGGGCTTTGGCGACGGCTCGCTCGCCGCCACGTCGGCCTCATAGCGCGTCAGCGAACGATTATCGGCATCCGCGTTCACAGGGCCGCCGACGGACATCCGCCCTGGCAATGGCTCGACCCCGCGACGCCCCGCGGCCGCACTGTCGCCTGACCTGCCGGCCAGCACAGTGGCAGGCACACACTGGCCATGCTCGTTCGCTCTCTCACCGGAACGGCAGGCACCGCAGGCCTGCCCTTCGAACGCCCGCACCATGCGCAAAAGAATGTCATCCGGGCTTTGAACGGGCAGACTTGCGTTCACGCGCGCCGTGAAGTCTCCCATGGCGCGCTTCGACATCGGGCCCCAGTCGCCGTCGATCTCACCCTGATAGCAGCCGACACGCTGCAGCTCCGCCTGCAGCGCCCGGGTGAGCCCGGCACCGCTGAGCCGTTCTGCGGCATCGCCCGCCTCGATCACCGTCTGCCAGTTGCCTTCAGGAGCATGCCTGCTGGCGACCACGATCGTGCGGCGCTCCCAGGGGGCTGGTGCAGATCTCGCCGGGTTCCCGCCCGTGACTGTGCCCCCTCCGGCGCCGGAAGCAACCGACGACGCGGCAACGGCATTCTCGGCCAGTTGAGCCAAAACGATCTGCTCGATTGCGGCAGGTTCCGGCGGCGTCTGGAAGTACAGCATGGCGAGCGTTGTGCCTGTCACGAGGACCAGCAACCCCAACCACACACGCATGACTGCTACCCCCCACCCGACTCGTGATCGCAGCCGGACTCTTTTTGGAGCCCAGTCGAAGCCTTCAGCCATCCTGCACACGTCTTTGTTGTCTTAAGCCGTCAATGCACGGAAACCAACCCGGGAACGCTTCAGTTCCCTGCGCGTCACACGCTTGTTACCGGGCAGGCAGGCAATCGCTCGCTGTGCTGATGACCCGTACACACCTCATGCCGGGGCGCAAGCCGTAAGCTCGCAGATGTAGTGGACCAGCCCTTGTTCCCTACCCAGCCTTTGTGGAAATCGGCTGCAGGTGTCCTGGCGCAATGTGGATAAAACGGGGAGCTGCTGGGGAAAATGGACCGGCGAAAAATTCGGCGAAGACGCACTAATTCCAGCAGAGAACTGAAGAAAGCAAAATAAGCGGCCTGAAAAAATTAACAAACTCATTCGAATCGCATAGCTTTCGGCGCGAGGGGAATTTTGTCCGTACTGCGTCGCTCGTGATGCTTATGCCGCCCCAGGATATGCACAGTCGAAATTCAGCGGCGATGATCGACTGTTGAAAACCCCGGCGGCACAGCGTTCCAGCACCGTTCCATGCGTGCGATCCGGACCTTGCCGAGGCTCCCTGCTCAAGGAGCCAATGCTCAACGGCAAGAAGACACGATCGTTCACATGTGCCGGGAGCGGCTTCCGGCTTCGAACTTCAAGACTGGTCCGCAAGCACTCCTCACAGAAGGGAGCCACGCTTTCCAGGTGTGCGCATACGGGGCTCCAGACGACTATGGAGAGGGCAATGCAATGAGACATGCTCTGGGCGTGATAGGCGTTTTAGCGGCCGGCGTACTACTCGCCGTGTCGGCCGCTATGAACTGGAGATTCGGCTTTTCGCTCGGCAAAACCGAGTTCGATGGCCTGATCTACGGATCGGCGAGCGCGGCGGCGGACTGCCTGAAGGCGCTTGTGCCGTTCTTCTTCTTCGCCGCAGTACGAAACCGGATGTGGTCGCAGGCGGCCGCCTCCGCTCTGGTGTGGGTGGTCGTCACCGCCTACTCCCTGACCTCTGCTCTCGGCCACGCCGCGCTGAACCGGATGGACAGCACCGGACAGCGTGCGATCGAGGCGCAGTCCTACCAGGACATGCGCGCCGATCTGGAACGGGCCAAGGAGCAGCTGACCTGGGTGCCGCAGCATCGTCCGGCGGCCGTGGTTCAGAGCGAGATCGACACTCGGAAGAACAGTCGCGAGTGGCAGTGGACCGAAGGCTGCACCAAAGTGACAGGGCCGAAGGGCCGCGCGTTCTGTGGTGAGTATAACGGGCTCGTTGCCGAGTTCGCGTCTGCGGAGCAGGCCCAGAAACTCGAGACCCGGATCGCCGAGATCCAGGCCGAGCTTTCCAAGGTGGACTCCGGCGTGGTGATGGCCGAGGCCGATCCGCAGGCCGCTGTTCTGACGAAGCTCGCCGGCATCTTCATGCCGTCTCTCACCGTGGAGGATGTTCAGACTGCACTGACGATCTTCATCGCGCTGCTGCTCGAGGTCGGCTCGGGCTTCGGCATGTACATCGCGTTCAGCCAGTGGCGTCTCTACGACCGGGATGCTCCGGCAGCGCCCGCCATGGCTCCGTTGGCGCAAGCTGAACCCACAGAAGAGCGGAGCGTCGAGGTCGCCAACGCGTCACAGGTGGGCGCCAACGACAACAGGAACACGGTGAGGCTCATGCCGCCCGAGTCTGACGTCGAGCGGTTCTTCAAGGAGAGGATCGACAAGAAAGCGAACTCCAGCGTCACATCGACGGAGCTGTACGAGGACTACTGTGCATGGTGTGAAGAGCTCAACAAGGAACCGTTGGCCCTGCCGATCTTCTGTCGGCAGTTTGGAGAGCTTGGAGTTCAAAAGGCAAGAATTGCCGGCAAGGTACGACACATCGGCATCGCGTTGCGATCAACGCCTGAGAGCTGGGAGGATAAGAAGCTGCCGGCCTTAGCACCACAAGCAGCTTGAGAGTTTGGCGCCACAGCCCAGAGCGCCAAAGCGGAGCGGAGCGCCGCGAAAGCGGTGCCCGCTCCCAGCTCCCGGGCAAAAGGCCAAATTCCAGATGAACAAGGGCCGCGGTTGCGGCCCTTGGCATTTTTGGGCGGGGCGCAGGTCCCGCCCATTTTTTTTGTTCCAAACCGAAAGTATACCCCCGGGTGCGAGTCCCGGGGGGTACGCATTTGAAGATTGCGGCCTCAGCTACTTCTGACGCGGCAACTGCTGACCCGGCTGCTGCCCCGACTTCGGTACGCCGCCCGCTGCACCGGCCGCGGCGCCTGGCGGCTCGATGATGTTGCCCGCCATTGCCAGCACGGCATTGCCTTCCAGACTACCGCGGAAGAGATGCGCGCCATCCTCGAGGAACTCGATGTCCTGCAGGTTGGCCTGCTGCAGGCTCTGCCTGAGCTGGTTCTGATCGACGTCGACAGACTCGCCACCGGCCATGTCCTGGGGCCCGACGATCATGAACAGCGTGTTTCCCTGTTGGGTCCGGGCGCGGATCAGGCTGCCCTGAAACTCCTCGAGGTTCTCGATATTGGCCTGCTCGAGCTGCTGCTGGATCTCCTGCTGGTTGAGCTGCTGCGTCGCCTGGCCCGGCTGACCTTCCCAGTTTCTCTGGCCGGCCACGGCGAGCAGTCCGTTGCCTTCCAGCTGGCCCCGGATCATATGCACGTCGTTGAGCGGCTGAACGCTCTGTAGCTGCGCCTGCTGCATCGCATTTCTGATCTGGCTGTCCTCAATCTCGACGCTTTCGCCGCCCGCCAGATCCTCCGGGCCGACAAACATGAAGACAGGGTGCCCGTTCTGCGTTTGGGCGCGGAACAGCTTGCCCTGGAATTCCTGGGCCTGCTCGACACCCACCCGTGCCAGCAACTGGTTGAACTGGGTCATGTCGAACTGCGTCTGCTGCTGGGCCGCTTTGCCCTGGGCAGGCGACGGGGTAGCCCTCTGCGCTTGCACAGGCGCTCCCAGAGCAAGGCACAGAGCGAGCACGGACGCGGACGTCAGAAGTCGCATCGGATCTCTCCTGTTGGTTGACTAGACCTTCGGGCCCAAACGCACACGGCAGGGCTCGGTTCTGGTGCTCAAGGCCTTGCCCTGTCGCCCGCCAATGGACCATTCAGGAGGGTCCGGCGCCTCGCATCTGCTGGGCTTCTCTGCCGATGTTCGCGGATCCTGCGCTTCACACGCTTGCATCGATCAAGGAGCGCCCATCAGGATTCCAGATGCTCCGCCATCAGCATCCCATGTGGGAACCCGGTGCTTCTTATCCTGCATCGTCAACGACGCTGCGGTTAAGGACGCCCCGGCGCGGCGCGGTGATGGCGACGCTGCGCTGAACCGGATGGATCTTGCAGAACACCGGAACATGAGACAATCCTAGTGTCGGCACGTAAGGTGGATGTCACGACCGACGCTGCATCTGCCCTCATGGAGTCGAAAGCCGGTCGGGGAAGCGGCCACGTTGGCAGTCCAGGCGCAGCGGCACCACACTGCATCAAGCGTCTCAAGCTCGCTGACCGTTGTTTCGGCGAGACTTACGGGAGGAAATGAATGACCGAAGTCACTATGACCGTGAACGGTGAAAGTGTGTCGGCCGATATCGCGCCGCGCACGCTCCTGTCCCAGTTCCTGCGAGAGCATCTGCGTCTGACGGGCACGCATGTCGGCTGCGACACGAGCCAGTGCGGGGCATGCGTCGTGCATGTCGACGGCCGTGCCGTGAAGTCGTGCACCGCGCTCGCGGTGTCCTGCGCCGGCTCTGATGTCGTCACGATCGAAGGGCTCGCGAAGGACGGACAGCTTCACCCGATGCAGGAGGCGTTCCGGGAGCATCATGCGCTGCAATGCGGCTACTGCACGCCGGGCATGATCATGGCCGCCGTCGACATCGTGAACCGCAAGGGCACCGAGCTCGACGAGCGCACCATTCGCGAGGAGCTCGAAGGCAACATCTGCCGCTGCACCGGCTATCACAATATCGTCAAGGCCGTCGCGGCGGGCGCCGCAGCCATGAGCTCAGGCGAGATCCGTCAGGCGGCAGAGTAGGCGCACGGGAGGAGATGACAGCATGACCAGCACGGGCATCGGCGCTCCGGTACGGCGCCGCGAGGATTTCCGCTTCATCACGGGCAGCGGGCAGTACGTCGATGACATCAGCCGGCCGGGCCAGGCCTATGCGGTTTTCGTCCGCTCGCCGCACGCCCATGCGATCATCAAGAACATCGACTTGAGTGCCGCGCGCAGCGCGCCTGGCGTTCTCGGCATCTTCACCGGCAATGACCTCGCCGCCGACAAGATCGGCGGACTGATCTGCGGCTGGATGATTCATTCGAAAGACGGCTCGCCGATGAAGGTGGGCCCGCATCCGGCCTTGGCTACGGAGAAGGTCCGCTACGTCGGCGACCATGTGGCCGTGGTCATCGCCGAATCGCTCAATCAGGCGCGGGATGCCGCAGAGCTGGTCGCGGTCGACTATGAAACGTTACCCGCCGCCGTCGACGTGGCCGCAGCCCAGAATCCCGGCCAGCCGCAAATCCATGCCGAGGCGCCCAACAATACGGTCTACGAGTGGCATCTGGGAGACAAGGAAGCGGTCGATGCCGCCTTTGCCCAGGCCGCGCACGTGACGAAGCTCGAGCTCGTCAACAACCGCCTCATTCCCAACGCGATGGAGCCACGGGCCGCGATCGGCGAATACGACCGCGGTCAGGATTCGTACACGCTCTACACGACCAGCCAGAACCCGCACGTCGCGCGGCTGGTGCTGTCGGCCTTCGTCGGCATCGCGCCGGAGCACAAGCTGCGGGTGATTGCGCCTGACGTCGGCGGCGGCTTCGGGTCAAAGATCTTCATCTACGCCGAAGAGACGGTCTGCGTCTGGGCGGCGCGGAAGGTCGGGCGGCCGGTGAAGTGGACGGCGGATCGCACGGAGGCTTTCCTTGCGGACGCCCACGGCCGCGATCACGTCACGACGGCTGAGCTGGCCGTGGACGGGTCGGGCAAGATGCTGGGCCTGCGCGTCAAGACGAAAGCGAACCTCGGCGCCTACCTGTCGACGTTCTCGTCCTCGGTCCCGACCTATCTCTATGCGCCGCTGCTTTCCGGGCAGTACGATATTCCGGCGATCTACTGCGAGGTGGACGGCGTCTATACGAACACCGCCCCGGTCGATGCCTACCGCGGCGCCGGCCGGCCCGAGGCCACGTTCGTCGTCGAGCGGCTGGTCGAGGTTGCGGCACGCGAGCTGGGGCGCGATCCGGCCGAATTCCGGATGCAGAACTTCATCAGGAGCTTCCCGCATCAGACGCCGGTCATCATGACCTATGATATCGGCGACTACCCGACCTGCATGAGCAAGGCGCTCGAGCTGGCCGACTACGCCAATTTCGCTGAGCGCAAGGCGGAAAGCGAGCGCAAGGGTCTGCTGCGTGGCATCGGCTTCTCGGCCTACATCGAGGCGTGCGGCATCGCGCCCAGCAAGGCGGTGGGGTCGCTCGGCGCCGGCGTCGGCTTGTGGGAATCGGCGGAGGTCCGGGTCAATCCCGTCGGAACCGTCGAGGTGCTCACGGGCTCGCACAGCCACGGCCAGGGTCATGAGACGACGTTCGCGCAGCTCGTCTCGCACCGGCTCGGTATTCCGATCGACCAGATCTCGATCATTCACGGCGATACCGACAAGGTGCAGATGGGCATGGGCACCTATGGCTCGCGTTCGGGCGCGGTCGGCATGTCGGCCATCTCGAAGGCGCTCGACAAGGTCGTCGCCAAGGCGACCAAGGTTGCTGCGCGCTGCATGGAGGTGCCGGAGGAAACCGTCGATTTCAACGATGGCGTGTTCTCCGCCCGCGGCACCAACAAGTCGATGGCGTTCGGCGAGGTCGCGCTGCAGGCCTACGTCGCTCACAAGTTCGACAGCTCGGAGATCGAGCCCGGCCTGAAGGAAGGCTCGTTCTACGATCCCAAGAACTTCACCTTCCCCGCGGGCGTGCATATCGCCGAGGTCGAGATCGACCCCGAGACCGGTGTCACGCGCATCGACCGGTGGACGGCGGTCGATGACTTCGGAACGATCATCAATCCGATGATCGTCGAGGGGCAGGTCCATGGCGGCATCGCGCAGGGTGTCGGCCAGGCCATGCTGGAAGGCGCGGTCTACGACGCGTCGGGCCAGCTCCTGACCGCGAGCTATATGGACTACTGCATGCCGCGGGCCGACGACCTGCCGTCGTTCAACGTCGCCATGACGAATACGCCGTGTCCGTCGAATCCGCTCGGCATCAAGGGATGCGGCGAGGCTGGGGCCATCGCCGCGCCTCCTGCCCTGATCAACGCGATCACCAATGCGCTGGGGCACGAGAACATCGCCATGCCGGCAACGCCGCAGGCCATCTGGCGGGCGGCACAGTCCTCGATGCGGAAAATGGCGGCGGAATAAGGGAGGCGAACATGTACGCTTTTGATTATCAGCGGCCCGGCAGCGTCAGCGAAGCAGCCGCCCTTCTTGCGGACGGGTCCGGCGCCAAGCTGCTGGCCGGCGGGCAGACGCTCATCCCGACCATGAAGCAGCGTCTTGCCAGTCCTCCCCTGGTCGTCGACCTCGGGGGCGTTGCGGAGCTCAAAGGCATCGATCGCGCCGGAGACCGGCTGGAGATCGGCGCGATGGCCACGCATGCCGAAATCGCCGAAAGTCCGGTCGTGGCCTCGGCGATACCCGGCCTCTGCCAGGTCGCTGAAGGGATTGGCGATCCACACGTCCGCAACCGCGGCACCATCGGCGGCTCACTGGCCAACAACGACCCGGCTGCCGACTATCCGGCTGCGGTGCTGGCGCTCGGCGCGACGCTCCACACGAACAGGCGGGGGCTTTCGGCCGACGAATTCTTCCAGGGGCTGTTCACGACGGCACTCGAAGAGGACGAGATCCTGACACGGATTTCATGTCCGGTGCCGGAACGGTTCGCCTACGCCAAGTTCCCGAACCCGGCCTCGCGCTACGCCATGGTCGGCGTCGCGGTCGCCAAGGGGCCACAAGGCGTGCGCGTTGCCGTGACTGGCGCCGGCCAGAACGGCGTCTTCCGCGCGACGGATATGGAAGCGGCGCTCGCAAACGCGTTCACGCCGGATGCTCTCAAGGGCATCAACGTCGATCCTTCGCTCATGAGCACCGACATCCACGCCGACGCCCCCTACCGCGCCCATCTCGTGGCGGTGATGGCACGGCGTGCGGTCGAGGCCGCTGCGGCCTGACCTCCGACAGATTGGGAACTGCAGATCGGATCACTTCAGCATGGCCGTCAACATGAGTGGCGAGGTCGTCCTCGCAGCTGACCGGGAACGCGTCTGGGCAATGCTCAACGACCCGGAGGTGCTCAAGATCTGCATTCCCGGCTGCGAAACGTTCGAGCGGGATGGAGAGAACGCCTTCCGGGCCGTGGCGAAGGTCAAGATCGGCCCGGTGAATGCGCGATTCAAAGGCAAGGTCAACTTGACCGACATTGATGCTCCGAACAGCTACAGGATCAGTGGCGAGGGCGAAGGCGGCGTTGCAGGCTTCGCCAAAGGCGGGGCTGCCGTGCGCCTCGAACCCGCTGAAGGCGGTACGCGGCTCGTCTACGACGTGGAGGCGACCGTCGGCGGCAAGATCGCCCAGCTCGGCTCGAGACTCGTCAACAGCGTCGCCAAGAAGAACGCAGACGCGTTCTTCGCGAAATTCGCCGAGGCGGTCGGTGGCGGGACGATCGTCGCGACCGAAGTCGAAGCGGCTAATGTGGCGACGGGAGGAATGTCGTAGCCACTTTTCGCCTGCCTGGGATCTTGCCTTCGATCTCCACCCCGGTTAGCTCGGCAGTGTGCTCGGCCAACAGCCGCGGCGGGAGTGGCACGTGAGCGACGAACGATACTGGGCCAGACCCAGGCCATGGCCGACCTTCGGCATCGGCCACAACGGCGGGCCGCCGCTCGACGACGAGGAGGAACCGCCCGGCAAGCGACTGTTCGTTCGACACTGCTGGAAGAGTGCGCACGCAGAGGTCTGGAAAACGCCGCCGCGTGATGTCCTGCTGTTCCGGCTGCGCCGCGCCGAAGCCGCCGGCCTCACATACGAGAAGTATATGAGCCGGTTGCTCGATACGGGCCGCTACCCGCAATCCGGCGATGCGCCGCGAGATCAAGAGGACGAAGCGACGTGACGATGCCTCCGCCCGCTGAACCGGGCATGCGACTGGCCGACGTGGATACGCCGGCGCTCATTCTCGACCTCGATGCGTTCGAGCGCAATCTCGCCCGCATGGCCGGCCTGTCGACGCAATACGGCGTTCGCCTCCGCCCGCACGCGAAGACGCACAAGTCGCCGCTGATCGCGCACAAGCAGATCGCGCATGGCGCGGTGGGCGTGTGCTGCCAGAAAGTCTCCGAAGCCGAAGTCATGGTCCGAGGCGGCATCAAGGATGTGCTGATCACGAACGAGATCGCTGGCCGGCGCAAGCTCGAGCGGCTGGCGTGGCTGGCCCATGAGGCACATCTCGCCGTATGCACCGACAGCCTGGACAACGTGCGCGATCTCGACGCTGTAGCGGCGCACGCGGACGCGCGCCTCGCAGTGCTGGTCGAGATCGACTGTGGCGGGCGCCGTTGCGGGGCCGAGCCCGGCCGTGCCGCCGCGGAAATCGCCAGCGCTATTGCAGCATCGGCTCATCTCTCCTTTGCCGGGCTGCAGGCCTATTATGGAGCCGCACAGCACTTCCGTACGGCTGAAGAGCGCCGCGCCGCCATCACGAATGCGGGCAATCTTGTCCAGGAGACGCTTTCCGAGCTCGATCGCAACAAGCTCACCTGCCGGATCATCGGTGGCGCGGGGACGGGCACGCTCGAGCTCGAAGCGGCAAGCGGCATCTGGAATGAGCTGCAGCCCGGCTCCTACCTTTTCATGGATGCCGATTACGCGCGCAATCAGAACTTGGATGGTTCACGCTTCGACGCGTTCGAGCATGCCCTGTTCGTGCTGGCGACGGTGATGAGTGCGCCAGCGCCAGAGCGTGCGGTCGTTGACGCAGGACACAAGGCGCTGAGCAACGACTCCGGCTTCCCCGAGCTGCCGGAGTTTCCCGGTGCGAAATATCATCGGCCGTCTGACGAGCATGGCGTAATCGACCTCACCGAAAGCGAGCGCCGGCCGCAGCTCGGGGACGGTGTTCTGCTGATACCTGGCCATTGTGATCCGACGGTCAACCTGCACGACTGGTACGTCTGCATGCGCGGCTTGCGAACCCCAGATGCGCATGTGGAAGCTGTCTGGCCCGTCGCGGCCCGGGGTGCGATTTTCTAACAGCTCGCCAGCAGACCTGTAGCGCCACGAAACAGGCGTGCGCCCTCTTGCAGCACGCCGGCGGCGCCTTACATCTGCCCCGTGTTCAATCGCCAGGAGACCGCGATGACCCCAGACGAAAAGCAGCTCATTTCCGGTCTGTTCGACCGTATGCGCTCCTTCGGCAACCCGCAGAAGGATCACGAGGCCGAGGCTCTGATCAACGAGTCCGTGCAGCAGATCCCGGACGCGGCGTACATGCTCGTGCAGTCCGTGCTCGTGCAGGAGCATGCCCTGAGCCAAGCCGATCAGCGCATTCGTGAGCTTGAAGCGCGGGTCAAGGACCTGGAGACGCAGGCGGCAGAGGCGCCAGCGCAGTCGGGCGGTTTCCTCGGCGGCCTGTTCGGCGGTGGCGCACGCCCCGCAGCGCCTGCTCAGCGCGCGACAGGCGGCAGCGTGCCGAGCGCCGGTGCCCGGCTCAACGCAGCGCCGGGCAGAAGCGGACCGATCGGCGCGCCACAGACCCGCGGACCACTCGGCCAGCAGCCGCAGGGGCAGCAGCAGGGTGG
Source organism: Hyphomicrobiaceae bacterium (assembly GCA_041687075.1). Lineage (GTDB taxonomy): Bacteria > Pseudomonadota > Alphaproteobacteria > Rhizobiales > Hyphomicrobiaceae > ZC4RG25. The sequence goes on from JAWLCO010000025.1 coordinate 33,815, forward strand.
CGGCTTCCTCCAGTCCGCGATGGCCACGGCGGCCGGCGTTGCTGGCGGCATGCTGCTCGCGAACAGCATCTCCAGCATGCTGGGTGGTGGCTCATCGGCAGAGGCGGCTCCTGCTGCATCCGGCACAGACGCCGGCAGCCAATCGGATCAAAGCCAGGTCCAGCAAACTGCCGACGACAGCACGGATGACAACGACCCCAACCTGCAGGATGCCGACTACGAGCCGGATGCCGGCGACGATTGGGGCGGCGGCGACTGGGGCGATTTCGAAATCTAAAAATCAAGAACTCTCAGGTTGAGATGATCGGATGCGGGCTCTCCTCGGGGAGCCCGTCGTCTTTTGAGCGGCATGCATGCCTCGCAGTTCACCGCAACAGCTGGTCAAGCGCCAAGGCTCCGCCTTAGGATGCGGCCCGGTTTCAATTTGAGGAATGCGAGAGATGCGGCGGCTCGAAGGGAAAATTGCGCTCGTCGTCGGGGCAGGCTCGGTCGGGCCGGGCTGGGGCAATGGCCGGGCGATTTCCGCCCTGTTCGCGCGGGAAGGTGCGAAGGTGTTCGGCGCGGACAAGGATCCGGACGCGGCTGCGGAAACGCAGCGCCTCATCGCGGAGGAAGGCGGTACCGCCACGATGGGCGAAGTCGACGTCACCGACCCCGCTTCGATCAAGGCCATGGTTGATGCCTGCGTGAAGTCCTACGGGCGCATCGACGTGCTGGTGAACAACGTCGGCGGCTCGGCTCCGGGCGATGTCGTCAGCATGCCGCTCGAGGTCTGGGACCGGCAGTTCGACACCAACATCCGCTACGTCTTCCTCACCTGCAAGCACGTGGTGCCGATCATGGCCGGCCAGGGCGGCGGGGCGATCGTCAACCTCGCGTCCATTGCCGCGCTGGCGCACTTCGGCCCCGAGGTCGTCGCCTACTCGGCCGCGAAAGCCGGTCTGATCCATTTTACCCGCGTCACGGCCGTGCGTTACGCGCGCGACAACGTCCGCTGCAACATCGTCGTGCCCGGCCTGATGGACACGCCGCTGGTCGAAAAGCGGCTGGCCGGTGAGCGCAGCGGCGGCGACGTCGTAGGCCTGCGGCAGCGCCGAAGCTCCCAGCCGCCGATGGGGCGCATGGGCACGGCCTGGGATGTGGCACACGCGGCCCTCTTCCTTGCTTCCGACGAGGCGCGCTACATCACCGGCACAGAGCTGGTCGTCGATGGCGGTCTGAGCGCGACGGTGCGCCTGGCCGGCGATACGAATTGAGACCTCGAGAAAGGCAGACCTGAAGATGAGTCATCAGAACATTCCGCCCGAGATGAAGATCATGCCGAAAGTGGGCAGCTCGCCCGACGATCGGATGCCGCCACTTCCACCGGAGCGGATGACGGATGAGCAGCGCGCGGTGGCCGCAGCGTTCAAGGAGAAGCGGGGCTTCGATATCGACGGGCCGTTCTTGCCGCTGATCCGCAGCCCGGAAATCTTCAAGGCTGCCGACCATCTCGGGCGCTACCTGCGTTTCGATTGCCCCATCCCCTCTAAGCTCAAGGAGCTGGCAATCCTGATCACCGCCCGGCGCTGGACGCAGCAATACGAGTGGTACACGCACCGGCAGGTCGCCCTGCATGCTGGACTCGCGCCCGAAACCGCCGATGCCATTGCCGAGGGGCGGCGGCCTGATCGCCTGTCCGAAGATGAGGAGGCGGTCTACGACTTCTGCACCGAGCTGCACGCCAACGGCGCCGTCAGTGATCCCACCTACAAGCGCATTGCCGGGCTCTTCGGCGAGCGGGGCGCGATCGACCTCTCCGCCATCTGCGGGCACTACTCCCTGCTCGCCATGATCCTCAATGTCGCCCGCACGCCGCTGCCCGAAGGCGTGGAGCCGCCGTTGAAGGCGTTCCCGAGGTAACGCCTTTACTCGGCCGATGCACGGGGACGCGTTTGGCCTGGCGGGGCGGCTTCCTCGTCCTGAAGCGCACGCCAGGCAGCGCCGTCGAGATCCTCGAACTGGTTCGTCTTCAGCGCCCAGAGGAACGCGGCGAGGCCGAGTCCGCCGAGGGCGAGGGCTGCGGGGATGAGCCAGGCCAGGGCCGTCATGATCACACCTTCACGCGCTTCGACCGCAGCCGCACGGCATTGGCTGTAACGGCAATGGACGAGCTCGACATGGCGATCGCCGCGATCAGCGGCGTCGCGTAGCCAGCGACTGCCAGCGGAACGAAGATCGCATTATACCCGAGCGACAGCCCGAAGTTCTGCAACGCCATGCGATGCGATGCCTTGGCGACCGCCAGCGCCTCCACCACGGCGCCAAGCCGCTCGCCCTGGAAGACGAGATCGGCGGTGGTCTGGCTGACATCGGCAGCCGTCGACGGCGACATGGAGGCATGCGCCGCCGCCAGGGCCGGCGCATCGTTGAGCCCGTCGCCCACCATCAGCACCTTGCGACCCGCCGCCTCGAGGTCCTCCAGGCGCGCGATCTTCTGAGCCGGATTCTGACGGGCGTGCCACTGCGCGATCCCGGCCTCCCGTGCCGCGGCCTCGACAGCCGCCGGGCGGTCGCCTGAAAGAAGCTCGACGCCGTAGCCGGCGTGTTCGAGGTGCGCTATCACTTCGGCCGCGTCAGGACGCAGCCGGTCCTCGAAGCGCAGCGCCACCGGCTCTCCTGCGGCGGGCTTGTACCAGAGCGTCGCCGCGTCTCCAGCATCGCCGACACCGCACCAGGCCGCCGACCCGAGCCGTTCCTCGCCTTTCTCCGTACTCCGCGCAAGACCGGCGCCCGTAACCTCCCGCACGTCCGTCGCCGCGACCGGATTGAGCCCTCGCTCCCGCGCCTCCCGCACGACCGCTCGCGCGTACGGATGGCGGCTTGCTGCCGCGAGCGCGGCAGCGCGGTCCAGAAGCTCATCGCTGCAGGATTGCGGGTCGATGAGCCGCGGCTCGCCGAGCGTCAGCGTGCCGGTCTTGTCGAAAACGATGGTGTCTACCTCCGCCAGCCGCTCGAGCCCATCGGGGGCTTTCACCAGAACGCCATGACCGAACAGCCGGCTCGTCGCCGCCACCTGAACGGCGGGGACGGCAAGGGCGAGTGCGCAAGGGCAGGTGATGATGAGGACCGCAATGGCCGCAGTCAGCGCAGGCTCCCAGCCGTGGCCCGTCAGCAGCCAACCCACAAAGGTCACGAGTCCCAGCAGGTGCACGGCGGGCGCGTAAAGGCGCGCAGCCCGATCCGCGAGGCGCACATAGCGTCCCCTGCCCTGCTCCGCAGCCGTCATCAGCCGGCCGATCTCGGCCAGCAGCGTCCCTTCATCGGTAGCGGTTGCTTCGATGACAAGCGGTGCGCCCATATTGAGCGTGCCGGCGAAGACCTGCCGCCCCGGTTTCGCAGTAGCCGGCTCGGCCTCACCCGTGATCAAGCTCTCGTCGATCGACCCTTCGCCCTCGATGACCCGGCCGTCGACGCCGATCCGCTCGCCCGTCGCAACGAGGACGCGCATGCCCGGCGCCAGCGT
>JAWLCO010000026.1:0-28022 GCA_041687075.1 Hyphomicrobiaceae bacterium
GACTAACGCGACGAGGCCCTGCGCCGTCGAGTAATGCCAGAACAGCTTCGTGTTGTCGAAGGTGACGCGGCGGACCGCATCGAGTTTTCCTGCGAGCGAGCGCGCGAGGGTGAAGCCGGCCATGATGAGGATGATGCCCCCGAAGAAGCCCTGCAGCGCAGCGAACAGGTAAACCATGGCGCCGTAGCTGTGCTGCGTCGGCCGCAAGCCGGTCTGCCAGGCGGCCAGCGTCTGCACCCCGACCGCGGCGAGGAACAGCACAGGGCCCGCAATGAGCAGCAGGCGCATCGGCCATGGCCCAAGCTGTTCCTGCCGAGACAGTGCCCGGCCAGCAAGGATGATGGCGCCACTGCTTGCGGCGTAAAGCACACCCGCAGCAGCCGGCCAGGCGAGCGAAGGCAACGCGATGGCCGGCGGCGGCCAGGCAGGGTTCACCAGCCAGAGGAAGAAATAGGAGAACACGAGGCACGTGAAGAAGGTGCCCGTCACGAGCAGCAGGCTGACGGTGCCCCACCAGGAATGGTTGGCCGAGCCCGACATGTAGACCGGTAGCACGTATTCGCCGCCGACGTGCGCTGGCCCGCGTACGGGCCCATGATCGAGGTCCCAAAGCCACCAGAGAATGAAGCCGATCGCCACAGCGCCGAAAATGAACGCCGGTATGACCAGCTTCACTGTCAGGAGATAGAAAAAGGCCGTCGTTCCGATCGCCGCGAGGAAAGGCCCCCAATGCGGACCCGGAACCTGCATGACGTAAACGGGTCGTGCATCGATCGGGCTAGTAACGAGCGCCTCGCGCATGCCCGTCAGAGTGCCGGGGAGGTAGTAGCGCCCCTGGTCTGTCTCTTCAATCAGCTCCGGCCGGGTCCACAAGGGATAACGGCTGTCCACCTCAGGGATGGAGCGGGTCCCGTAAGTGTCGGTTCGCATCCATTCCAAGGTGCCCGCATTCCAGACATTTCCTGGATTTTCGAACGAAAACTTGAAATTGCGGGCAATGTCAAAAACGAGGAGAGCGATCGCCGCAGCCATCATATAGGCGCCGATGGTGGAGATCATGTTGAGCAGGTCCCATTCCATCACTGCGAGATAGGTGTAAACCCGCCGCGGCATGCCCATCAGTCCGGTGATGTGCATGGTAAAGAACGTCACATTGAACCCGATGAAGAATAGCCAGAAAACCCATTTTCCCAGCCGTTCGGAGAGTGCCTTTTTACTGGCCGTCGGAAACCAATAGTAAATCGCGGCCAGCAATGGCATAACCGTCCCGCCGACCAGCACATAATGGAAATGGGCAACGACGAAGTAGGTGTCATGTACCTGGAAGTCGAAGGGGACGGAAGCGACCATGACGCCCGTCAGCCCACCCATCGTGAAGACCACGATAAAGCCCAATATGAAGAGCGTCGGCGTGGTCAGCCTCAGGCGGCCTCTCGCGAGTGTTGCGATCCAGGCGAACACCTGAATGCCACTGGTTATGGCCACGCTCATGCTGGCCGCAGAGAAGAAACTCAGAGAAAGCTGCGGCAGCCCGGTCGTATACATATGATGCACCCACAGGCCGAAGCTGATCAGTCCCATTGCGATCAGGGCCAGCACGACAAGGCGATGGCCGACGAGCGGTGTTTGCACCATCGTTGGCAGGATCATTGAGACCATGCCCGCCGCGGGAATGAAGATGATGTAAACCTCCGGGTGGCCGAAAAACCAGAACAGGTGCTGCCAAAGCAGCGGATCGCCGCCTTTCTCCGCCATGAAGAACGGCCAGCCGAATGCCCGCTCGATTTCGAGCAGGACTGTTCCGAGGATCAGCGCCGGGAATGCGAAGATGATCATCAGCGAAAAGATCAGCATCGCCCAAGGGAAGATCGGAACCTTGTCGATCGTCATGCCCGGCGCGCGAGTTTTGCCAAAACCGACCATGATCTCGATAGCGCCTGCGATCGCCGCGATCTCGATGAAGCCGATGCCGAGCAGCCACATGTCGGCATTGATGCCGGGCGAATAGCGGGAATCGGAGAGCGGCGTGTACATGAACCAGCCGCCGTCCGGCGCCACGCCGAAGAACAGTGTAAAAAAGAACGCCAGGCCGCCGAAGGCATAGATCCAATAGGCATAGGCGCTCAGCCGCGGAAACGGCAGCTCGCGGGTGCCGAGTATGTTCGGCAAAAGCAGAACGGCGAATGCTTCCCCGATCGGCACGGCGAACAGGAACATCATCATGGAGCCGTGCATCGTGAAGAGCTGGTTGAAGAGCGCGTGGCCGACGAGTGTGTTCTCCGGCACTGCAAGCTGCGTGCGCATGATGACCGCGAGCACGCCTGCGAGAACAAAAATGAGGAGCCCCGTGCCGATGTAAACCAGGCCGACATATGTGTTGTTGACGGCCGACAATATCCGCCAGCCGCTGGGTGGCACCCAGGGCACCTTGAGCTCCTCGAGCTCGCGCTCCGGACGCGGGACCGTGTGCGGATAACGCGATTTTGCCTGCTGCCGTGATGTCGTGCGATCGCCACCTCGGTCGTCGACCACGGTCATTTGAGGCTCTCCATGTAGGCCGCGATTGCCCGGAGCTGCTCGCCCTGAAGATTGCCGAACGACGGCATAAGGTTGCCGGGCTTCAGGTGCTGCGCGGAGGATGTCCAGCCGGCCAATGTGCCGACGTTCACCGGCCAGGTGCCGGCCCCGATCGACAAGCGACTCCCGACACGGGTGAGATCGGGACCCAGGACACCGTTCGCCGGCGTCCCGCGCACGGTGTGGCAGGAGCCGCAGCCAGCCGCCAGAAAGAGGTCCCGTCCTTGGGCGAGAAACGGCGTCGTGGGCTCCGGCGCATTGCCCATCTGCTGCGCGAGCCAGGCTTCGTGCTCCGCCTGGGTCGTCGCGACGACATAGAACGCCATCAGTGCGTGCTGGGCGCCGCAGTATTCCGCGCACTGGCCGCGGTAGAGTCCGGGCGTGGTGGCGGCGAAGGTATAGCTGGTCACGCGCCCGGGGATCATGTCGAGCTTGCCAGCCAGATTCGGCGCCCAGAAGCTGTGAATGACGTCCCGGGTCTTCAGTATGAACTCGACGGGCGTGTCGACGGGAATTCTGATTTCATTTGCTGTGGCGAACGATATCGCGCCGTTATCGCCGAGGTAGTTCACGCGCCACCAGAACTGCTCTCCGATGACTTCTATCCGAATTTGCGGCTCGCCAGCATGAAACAGCGTGCGCGATGTGACCGACGAGAAAGCGAGCAAGAACGTCAGCGTCACCACCGGAAACACGATGCCGAACCCGATGACGAAATTGTTGTTCGCCATCCACGCCGTACGCTCGCGCCTGAGGAGGATGGCCGCGGCGAGAGTTGCAACCACCAGCGCAAGGATCAGAGTGCCACCGATGAATAAGGTCCACGTGAGCCTGTCGATTGTTTCCGCGTGGGTTCCGCGCGGCGCCAGAATGGACTGACTCCAATTGCAGCCCCCGAGCAGCAAACATCCTGCGCCGGATGAAAAAGCAGGGGCGATCTTGCGCAAGCGCCGCCGCATGTCGCGTTCACCGCGCTCGAGATGCGCGGGGTGCCTGCACGGCGCGTTTGCGTTCTGCAGTGAGAGCAAAGCAGCCTGACATCGGACGATCCGGAGCGGCAGGGCCGGCCATCACTTGGCCCCTGGTCAGGAACAGCCGGCTGCTGACTTGGTTCCGGCTCTGGTCGCCAGGAGGAGCGCCCGCTTTCAGGGGCGCTTCGTCAGTTGGTAAACGAGCTTGCAGATGTCGATCTCGGCACCGTCGAGCGCATGGCGGTCTGGCGCGGCCTCCAGTGCGGCCTCCAAGGCGTCGGGGTCCGATCCGTCGACGATCAGCACGCGCGCGGGGAAAGCATCGAGGGCCTTGCGCAGGAACTTCTCCTCGCTTGTGATGGTGGTAATCTCCGGGTCGACCTCCCACTGCTCGATGCTGGTGACAGCGGGCTTCTGCAGAAGCTTGGCTGCGAGCTGCTCCAGCGCGTACGTCAGATTGGCCGCGTTCTCGCCATCATCTGCGAAACGGCAGGAGACGACATAGCCGCCGTCGCCCCAGCCACGCCGCGCCACCACCCGATAAGCCCCGCGCAACGTATGCCGGTAACGCGGGAAGATGCTGCGGGAGCCTGGCGTCGGATTATCGAGCGCGCTGAGATAGGCTGGGCTGCCAAGAACTGAAACGTCCTGCACATCATATCGGCAGAAATAGCGCCTGCCCCGCCGCAGGTTGATGTAGCGCCGGGCCCGGAAGAACCCATCGATTGCGACCCTCTCGGCATGGTGCTCGGTGTTGTACCAGTCGTCGAACACGCGCTCGCTTCCGGGCGCGATTCCGTGCCAGACGCCCAGTACCCCATTGCCGGCGACCGCCATGGCTACCTCCCTCGGGTGAACTTGAACTCCACCCAAGATTGCAATTTACCACGTCCGCACGCGCTGTCACCGAGGTGACGCATGCACAACTCTGTTTTCAGACAGTGAAATCTCCCGGCTGGCTGACTGTGCGGAAAGCCATACGTGCCCGAGCCCGGCGAGTGAGGCGTAGCGGTTCGTCGGCGCAGGATGACGGTTCGGTCCGTCAGCTAGCCGTGGAGTGCTGAGCGGACGTTGTCCGTTTTTCGATCATTCCGGTGCCAACGTAAGTCACCAATGCAAGTGCCAGCGCGGCGATATAGGGCGTCTCCAGCTCCAGCGCGCCGAAGAGAAGCCACGCGACGGCACCGATCAGTACAGTCGCAAACGCCGCCAGCGGACCGCCGTAGCCCGTGAACAGGCCGAAGACGGCGACCACGAACACGCCGGCGCTCCCTGCGGCCGAAGCCGTCTCCACGAGGTCCTTCACCCGTTCGGCCGATATGGCCATCGCGAACGCGAAGACGGCGAGGCCGGCGAGGATGGCCCGGTTGAGCATCAGCCGGCCCCGGTCGTCCAGCCACGGCATCAGCCGCTCGACAATGTTGCGCGAGACGTGCCCGGAGCTCGCCAACAGCACCGAGTCGACGGTCGACAGAATGGCCGAGATGACGGCGCCGGCGAACATCACGTAGAGCAGGCCCGGAAGATGCGCCTCCGCCAGCAGCGGCACGATCTGTTCGACGTCCTCCACCTGCGGCAGAAGCTGCGGTCCGACCAGGCCGAGAAACACGGGAATCGCGCCAACGGCGAGATAGATGATCCCGCCCAGCATGGCGCCACGTGCTGCAATCTCGGCGGAGCGCGCGCCGAGAACGCGCGAAATGATCTCGATAGCCACAACCGTTCCGCAAATCGGGATGGCGAACCCTTCCAACAAGCCGAGCAGGCCACCCTCGCCAAGGGTGAGCGCCTGCATGCGCTCCGGCTCGACTCTCGCCAGACCTTCTGTCACCCCGCCGACCTGACCGGCTACCACGACTGCCAGCACGACGAGCCCGAGCACGATGGCGATGCCCTGGATGAGATCGGTCCAGGCGTCGGCCAGCAGGCCGCCAAGCACGCTGTATGTGACGACCAGAACAGCGGCCACCCCGATCGCGACCGACAGGTCGAGCCCTGACGCGGCACTCACCACCTGACCGAAGGCTCGCACCTGCGCCGCAGCCCAGAACATCGAGCCCGGCAACAGCACCAATACGACCAGTTTTTCCACCGCCGGCGAGTACCGGTCGCGGAAGAAGTCGGCGAACGTGATGATCCCGCGCCGCCACAGCGGTGCCGCGAAGATGGCGCCCACGATGAAAATGGCCAGCGCATAGCCGAACGGATCGAAGGTCCCGCCTGCCAGCCCTTCCTCGTAGACGGCACCCGAAGTGCCGACCACCGCCTCGGCTCCGAAGAACGTGGCGAAGACGGAAAACGAGACGAGCCCCAGGCCGAGCGTGCGGCCGGCGATGAGGAAGTCGGTTGTCGTCTTGACGCGTCTGGCAACCCAGAGCCCGATCGCGAACTGCACCACCACGTAGGCGATGACGCCGAGCTGCACAGCGCTCATGGCCCGTTCCCCTCCTCAAGAGCCAGCCCGACCCGCGTTATTTCTCAATCCACCTGCCTGGTCTACGGTGAAATCCTGTGCGGCACGCAGAGTCTTCCGCTGGAATCCCGGCTCGCGGTACGCGCGGTCGGTATCACAGTTCATCCGTGATAAATGTTAGGGTAACCATGGTTGAACCTGGGCCAGGCTGACCTGGTGCCCACGACACGGGAGACGATGATCGCCGTGCCTGCCGCGTTTTTCCGCCCTGCCATTGCGGCGCTGACGGCATTCGCCGTGGCGGCGGCTCCGCTATCGCATCAGGCGGCGGCTGCGGTGAAGCTCACGCGGGTGGAGTACGAGGCCTGCCAGGCGGGCGACGAGCAGACGTTCAGGTCGGCGGTCGAACGCATCACGCTGAAGGCGCTGCAGGACGGCCTGAAATCCATAGATTTCAAGGCCGTGGTCGCGGCGGAGTGGCGGCGCGTTGGCTTCGATGAGGTGATCGACAGCCAGGTCGACATTGCCGTTTCCGAGGTCCACGACGAGTCGAGCTGGGGCGATCTCATCCAGTCGCTCGCCTACAAGGAGAAGTCACAGGAGCTGGCCACGGCAGTCGCTGAGCGGGTCTACCGTTCGGAGCCCGTGAAGGCGGCCATCGAGCAGCTCGCCGTTGGCGTCGGCAAAGACGTGGGCCGGAACATCGAGCTGGCGACGATCGACGCTGCGGAGCCCTCGCTGCAATGCCTGCAGGCGTTCCTCGGTCCCCGCTTCGGCACGACCGTGTCTCGCGTGGTTGCGGGTGACGCGGGCAAGGAATTCGCGCTCGATCCGGAGACGGCCAGGGCGCAGGTGTCGACCACCGCAGTGCTGATCGAGGGCAGCGAAGGCATTGCCGGCGCTGCCATTCTGCTGGTTCGCCGGCAGCTTTCGCGGATGGCGACACGGATCGGGCACCGTATCGTCGGCGCGGTGCTGGGGCGGCTCGTTTCGATCGTGGCGGGTGGCGTCGGCGTCGTGCTGATCGCCAAGGACATCTGGGAGCTGCGCAGCGGCGTGCTGCCGATCATTTCCGAGGAAATGAAGTCGAAGGCGACGAAGGAGCGCGTGCAGGAGGAGCTCGCCAATTCCATCGCCGGGCAGCTCGACGAGCAGGTGCGGGATATCTCGTCCACCACGGCCGATCGCATTGTCGAGATCTGGCGCGAGTTCCGCCGGGCCCACGCGAAGGTGCTCGAGCTGGCGGAGCACAACGCGCCGTTCAAGTCGTTTCTCGACGCCGCACACCCCGAGCAGCTTCCGCGCATAGACGAGGTGGTCGGTCTCGTCGCGGCGAGTGAGGGCGATCCGGGGGTTCTGAAGCGGCTTCAGGACGGCACGCTTCATAGCGCGGTGAACACGTTGTCCGAGCCCGGCATGGCCATCGCGCGCGAAACACGCTCTGTCGACGCGGCCCTCCGCTGGACCTCAATTGCTGACGACCAGCTCAACCGGGTTGTCGAGTTCGAGATTCACAAGCGCGCCAGTCCCGACGAATTCACGAGGGCATCGCTTTCCCGCCTGTTCGCGCTCGATGACCGCGTCGCGACGGTGCGACTGGCGGGCATCAACCGCGACGCACGCGACGTGCTGTTCAGTCTGGAAAACGATGATCTGAAGAAGCTGGCCCGCGGTCTTGCCGAGGCCGAGTTGGCGACGCTGGCCCGCTATCTGACTGGGCTCCAGAGGAGCGCGGGCGAGCGTGTGCTGCGCGCGGTGGCACAGAGCCCCGCGAGAATGCAGACGCTCGCTTCGGCGCGGGTGCGCGATGCGGTGATCGCGAGCCGGGATCAGGACGCTGCCGTGGCCATGATGTTGCGGTCCGGCTCACTCCCCAACCCGGCGGTCATCAGCGCGGATTTTGGATTGGTTCTCGATGGGCAGGTGAGCCTGATTCTGCTGTGGGAGAAGCATTCGGTTCTGCTCATCGTGCTGGCCGTTTTGGGCCTCGCCATGCTGTTGTTCCTGAAACGGGTGCTGTTCGGGCGCCGCCGCAAAACGGCAGCATGACTTAACGCCAGGGGGACTTGAGCCATGCGGCTCGTATCGACCGAGGACATCGACGAGCCGGTGCGCCGTGGCGAGCTGATCTACGCCTGCGCCGTCAGCGGCGCGAACATACTGCGCGACATGCGCGAGGTCATAACGAACACCATCGGCGGTCAGATGACCCGCTACGAGGCGCTGCTCGACAAGACGATCGAGCGGGCGCTCGCCAATCTCGCCGCGCGGGCCCATGAGAGGGGCTATGACGGCGTGCTCGCCGTCCGCATTTCACATCCGGTCATCACCAACGGCGCCGTCGAGGTGGTGGTGACTGGCACGGGCTACTGGCGGCAGTCTCGACAAGCGGGTTGATCGCGCTCGCGCGGCCCGCTCTCATTTCAGTACTCGCCTTTGATCTCCTCGACGCGTTCTGCGGCGCCCGTCGGGTCTGCTTCGCCTTCGAAGTCGCTCCCCTCGGGCAGCGCAGCCGGTGGCGAGACGACCCGGTGCCGGAGGATGCCGACGACAACCCCGGCCAGCACCAGCGGGCTGACACTCAAAGCGAAGGTGTCGTTGGGGTGGAACAGTACGACGCCGGCCAGCAGCGTCAGCAACAGGCGCAGAGCGACGTCGGTCAGGCTGTTCCTGGTATATCGCCCGAACATCGCAAATGCGAAGCCGCAAGTGCCGATCAGCATGGCGATCGTGTTGAGGATTTGCGTCCAGCCGGGCGTGATGACCATCTCCGACCGGGTGAACACGGCGAACGTCATCAGCGTGATCGGCAGGCAGAGTTTCAGCGCTTCCCACATGGTGCGCATGAAGGAGGCTTCCGCAATGCGTGAGGAGATGGCGGCCGTGAGTGATGTCGGCGGGGAGAGCTCGCCCCAGACCGACAGCAGGAAGACGAAAAAGTGCGCGACCCACGGGTTGACGCCGAGGCTGACGAGCGGCTGCACGATGACGACCGCGCCGATGATGTAGGTGGCCGTCGGCGGCAGGCCGGCGCCGACCAGCCAGCCAAAAAGGTAGGCCATGAAAACCATGGCCATGATATTCCATGCACCAAGATCGAGCAGCATGCCTCCCATGCGGTTGATGAATCCGGTGACGGTGAACAGGCCGATCATGATGCCGAGGGTCGCCAGCAGCAGCGTCAGGTAGGACGCCATGTCCGCATGCGTTTCAAGGCAAAGCCTGAGGTTGCCGATCAATGATTGCGGAACGACCGCGGGGTCTTTCAGCACATATTTGAAATAAAGAAAGGCGGCGAGCAGCAACACGAGCATGAAGCCGGCGGCGTAGATCGCCGACAACAGCTCCCCGGTGCCGACGATGCCCAGCTGATAGATCAGGAACACGACGGAGAGAAAGAAGATCGACGTCTTGGTGCGGTCGTAGAGCGGGACCGACGGGGCGGAGACGTTGTCCGAGGGGAGCAGACGTACGCAGACCAGATAGACGGCGAGCGCGAGCGTCGCGTAATAGACGATTGCGAGGGAAAAACCGCGCACCACGACATCCCAGTAGGGGACGCCGAGGAACTGCGACATGAGGAAGGCGCCGATGCCCATCATCGGCGGCATCATGAGCCCGCCCATGGATGCGGCCGTTTCCACCGCGCCGGCGAACGCCCCCGGCAAGCCGTAGCGTTTCATCAGCGGAATGGTGATGCTGCCAACGACGACGGCGTTGGCTGAGCCGCTTCCACTGATCGTGCCGATCGAGAGAGAGCCCAATACCGCCGTCTGCGGCACCATCTGACGCGAACTGCCGGCGAGGCGCCGCATGACGTTGATCATCGCGTTCTGGGCGCCGAACCCCTGGGCGACTGCTGCCAGCAGCAGGAACGCGGCGATCAGGGTCAGGGCGATCTGGCCGTAGATGCCGTAAATGCCGGTCGAGAACTCGACCGTGCTGGATGTCACGATGCGGTAGAACGAGGTGCCCGGATGCCAGAAGAAGTCAACCGGGCTGAGATATCCCCACAGTGTATAGAAGATGAGAACGACGTTGACCCAGAACAGGACCGGATGGGCAAGCCGCGACAACTCCATCACCAGCAGGAACACCAGCAGACCGACGATGTAGTCCTGGGTGGTGTAGGAGCCCTGCCGGTAGATGGCGATCTCTTCGAACTCCCACCAGAAATGCCAAAAGGCGTAAACGCAGATGCCGACGTAGAAGAGGATAATGAGGTCGTTCAGGCGCGGTGGTAGCCATTTGTAGAAGTAGTCTCGCCGGTACATGAACAGGATTTGCAGGATCAGCGCGATCGACATCACATGCGCAACGAGCTCCTGCGGACCGCCAAATCCCGTATAAAAATACCAGGAGAGCCAAACGAGCTGAATGGCTGCGAAGAGCAGAATGATGTTGCTGAGGTCGAATAGGTCTTTGACCCGTTTTGCGATCACGGCCGTTCCTCCCAGAACTTCCTGATTGTTATTGGGGCCGTCGCCAGTCGTTCAGAGTTGAGACGATGCCGACCACGCCCGCATGGCCAAATGCCTCAATAATTGAGCGGGGGAATTGCTCTGAACGCGGGGCCCAGCTCGATATCAGGCAGAGCGCTTTCGCAGGTGAACGTGATCGGAGCAGGTGAGTGCGCCGCTCGCCCCTGGGTCCCGCCGCTCCGCAGCCGCGTCAAGCGCGACCGCTGCGGCCGGGATGACAACCCATAAGACTTATTTCGCCCGGTCATCCCGGCCGACGCGCATCAGCGCGGCGAGCCGGGATCCAGGGCCACAAAGAGCAGTGCATGATCACGTTCGATCGGATCAGCTCTTGCTGTCTGCGATTTTCCAGTTGTCGTCCCAGGCGTTGTGCTCCTTCAGGAACTTCGCAAGTCCGGGATGAACTGGAACGTCCGGAGCGGACTTGATTCCGCTGACCTGCATGCCGATGAAATCTTTGGCCATCGGGGTGAAGCCGGGCTCAGCCTTGGCCAGATCGTCGCGATTCTCGTAGAACGCGCTGATCATTTTGTAAACGACATCCTCGGGCATGTCTGCGCGGACGTTGTAACCGAACAGGATCGGCACGCCCTGGATTTCCTTGACGCCGACATCCTTCGTGAAGACGTTCGGGTCGACCGGACTGACGCTGAGGCCGGCGGCCTTCAATTTCTCGATCTCATCGGGACACGGATTGATGGCTTTGACATCAATCCGGACTTCGGTTTCCTTCCAGTACGGCGTCAGCGAACGGCCGGCGGTGGTGTAGGCTGCCGCCCCTTCGACGGTGCCGGATTTCAGCGCGTCGGCCTGGGTCTTGGGGTCGATCTGGACATGCTTGAAGTCATACCCGAGCGCCTTGTAGACGCGCTGGAAGTTCAGCCAGTTCATATAACCGGCCGGCGTGAAGAAGGTCGGCTGGCCGGCGATGTCCTTCAGGCACTCGTATTGCGAGGCCTTCTCCGCCAGCACCATCATGAAGGTTTCCATCGGATAGGCGTACCAGGTATGGACGAGCATGCCCTTGCCCGGTTCGTAGGACTTGAAGCCGCCTTCGCCGTTGTAGAGCTGAGTCATGCCGACGTCGGCCGTATAGGCGATCTCGCCGTTGCCATCCATGGCGGCCTTCATGGCGCCAGTCGTCGACGGATAGGGGTTGACGGTAATGGTGTATTCGCCGCCGAGCGCTTCTTCAGCAATTTTGACCATCGAAGCGGCGATCTTGTAGCCGTAGGAGTCGACGCTGGATGTCGACCAGCGGATCGACTTGCGCTCCTGCGCATCCGCTGCCTGAGGCATCAGCGTTGAGAGCGTGAGCGCGATTGCCGCGGTCGAGGCCGCGAATAGGTGGACATTCCTCCTGGAACCCATTTCTCTTCCTCCTTTTTGGACGCTGTTTCTTATACCGGGAACCCGCTCGTGGGCCCCCGGCTGCCAGTTCTAGTTACAGTATTGCCGACATTCAGTGCAATTCATAGGGCTTGAGGCATCCAGTTCGGCAGCATCTGTGCCGTGCAGCCCACCTTGGCCGCGAGTTACACGGCCGCCGCCCCAAAACATCCTGCCGGTATCAATGCAGCTTCACACGCGGCCGCGTGGTGCCGCGCAGCCAATTGCCTATGGTCGCGAGAATTGTGGAGCCCCATCCATAAAGCACCGCCTGGTGGCGTTTGTGGAGCCAGTTATAGATCAGCCCTGCGATGAAGCCCTCGATGAGTAAGCGGCGACCGCCGATGTAGCCCATCAGCGTGCCAATCGTGTTCTCATCGCCGAGAGAAACGAGTGAGCCCAAGTCGTTATACCGGAACGGCTTCACCGGCTTGCCGGCTAGCATCCGCGGTATGGCTTTTGCGAGATAGCGGGCCTGCTGTTCGGCCGCTTGCGCGCGCGGCGGAACCTTGCTCTTCCTCCCGATCCATGGCGCCGCTGCGCAATCGCCCATAGCCAGCACGCGAGGGTCTCGTGTGGTCTGCAGGGTCTCGGTGACGACGATCTGATCGAGGCGATTGGTTTCCAGTCCGGCGATGTCCTTCAGGCCGCCGAAAGCCTTTACTCCGGCAGCCCAGACGGTGAGGTCCGCCGGATAGCGATTGCCGCTTTTCGTTTCGAGGTGGTCAGCCGCGACGCTCACCACCTGCTCGGAGTTTCTCACCGTCACGCCGAGCTTCACGAGCTCTTCCGTGATCGCGTTGGAGGTTCGCTCGGGAAGATGGGGCAGCACGCGCGGATCGAGGTTTAGGATCGTCAGCCTGATGAAGCGGTCCGCGTCGATGTTCCGGAGACCGAAATGGGTGAGCACACGCGTTGAGGCGCGCAGTTCCGCCGCAAGCTCGACGCCTGTCGCCCCGCCGCCGACGATGACCACGTTGAGACACTCCGGGCGCTGCTCCGGTTCGGCATAGTTGGCCCGCAGGCAGGCATGGACGAGCTTCCGGTGGAACTCATCCGCCTCCGCCGTGTCGTCGAGCGAGTATGTGTGCTCGTGCACGCCGGAAATACCGAAGTCGCTCGTGATCCCGCCGATGGCCAGAATAGCGATGTCGTAGGGCACCTGCCGCGGCGGGATGAGGATGCCGTCCTCGTTGCGCACGGCCGCTACGTGGATCAGGCGCTGGTCGCGGTCGAGTCCCTCGAAGGCGCCATAGCAGAAGGTAAACCCATGCCAGCGTGCCAGCGCGAAGTAATCCACCTCGTCCGTGCTGGGATAGAGGCTTCCGGATGCCACTTCGTGCAGCAGCGGCTTCCACAGATGAGTTTCGTTCCTGTCGACGAGCGTAACGTCGAGCCTGTTCCTGCGGCGCAGCCTGGCCAGGTGGATAGCGAGCTTCAGCCCTCCAGCGCCGCCGCCGACGACGATAGCACGTGGCCGTTGGCTCCGCCGCTCGATCATCACCCGCTTTGCCGCTCCAGAAGCCGCCTGCGCAGTCCGGCAATGGCCTCGGCCGGGTTCAGACCCTTCGGGCAGACCTTCGCGCAGTTCAGAATCTGCCGACATCCGTAGGCGCCCATGGGCTCCGAGACGCGGTCGAGCCGCTCGTCGGTGACCTGATCGCGGCTGTCCTCGACCCAGCGATAGGCCTGGAGGAGGACGGCAGGTCCGAGGAACCGCGCCGAGTTCCACCAGTAGCTCGGGCAGGCGCCCGAGCAGCAGGCGCACAGGATACATTCGTATAGCCCGTTGAGTCGATCCCGGTCCTCAGGGGACTGTAGCCACTCCTGCTCGGGTTCGGGCTCTTTCGTCTGCAGCCACGGCTGCATGGCTTGGTACTGGCGGAAGAAGTGGCCCAGGTCCGGGACGAGATCGCGGATCACCTGCATGTGCGGAAGCGGGTAGACTTTCACGGTTGCGCTCAGCTCATCGAGGGGCGTCAGGCAGGCCAGAACGTTGTCGCCGTTGATGTTCATCGAGCACGAGCCGCAGATGCCCTCTCGGCAGGAGCGGCGAAAGGCAAGGGTCGGATCGATCTCGTTTTTGATCTTGATGAGGGCATCAAGCACCATCGGCCCGCACTGGTCGAGGTCGATCCAGTAGCTGTCGAGTCGTGGGTTCCGGCCCTCGCCGGGCAACCATCGGTAGACTCGCAGCTCCTTCCAGTGGCCGCTGTCGCGGCGCTCGTTCCAGGTGCGGCCCTGGGTGATGCGCGAGTTGGCAGGCAGCCGAAGTTGGACCACGGGTGAAGATCTCCGATGAAAACCGGGTAACGCAGCAGGGCAGGCAGGGTTCGCAGGCGTCCGACGGTTGTGGAGACACAGGCCGCGGCGGTCCTGGCGCGCAGCGTCGGCAGAGGGTGATTTTTCCACAGGCCCGATGGTCGAAACCGCGAACGGTTGTTAGAGCTTTTCCTTGGTGAATCAAGAACGACGAGTCACGCCGTGCTCAGGGTCGAGAAGCTCAAGGTCGGCATGCTGCCGCCGCTCACCTTCGAGGTGGCGGCATCGGAATGCTTGTCGATCGAGGGGCCTTCCGGTTCCGGCAAGACCCTGCTTTTGCGCGCCATCGCCGACCTCGATGATGCGGAAGGCTATGTTTTCCTCGATGGGGCCGAACGCCGGGAGATCTCGGCGCCGGTATGGCGGCGGCGGGTTCGCTATTTTGCCGCCGAGCCCGGCTGGTGGGCTGCGACGGCTCGCGACCATTTTCCTGCCGATGTGGACGCGGGACGGCTCGATCGTCTTCTGGACGCGTCAGGGCTTCGCGCAGGGCTTCTCGATCAACCCACCGGGCAGCTCTCGACGGGAGAGCGCCTGCGGATGGCCTTGGTGCGCGGACTCATCGATGAGCCGCGTGTGCTGCTGCTCGACGAGCCTACGGCAGCCCTCGATGCGCAATCGGCGGCCCTCGTCGACGAGCTGATCCGCTTTCAGCTTCTCGCCGGCCGCGTGGTTCTGCTCGTGAGCCATGATCCCGCAGAAATCGACAGGCTGGCACACCAGCGGCTGCAGCTCGGGGC
Organism: Hyphomicrobiaceae bacterium; assembly: GCA_041687075.1. Lineage (GTDB taxonomy): Bacteria > Pseudomonadota > Alphaproteobacteria > Rhizobiales > Hyphomicrobiaceae > ZC4RG25. The sequence continues at coordinate 14,894 of JAWLCO010000026.1, forward strand.
TGTCAAGCGGCCAGCCGCCGGGTTCGGGCGGCTGCTGCCCGACGGGAGCGCGGCTCGATGAACTACGTTCCGCTGTCGTGGATCGATCTGGCAGCGGCAGCTGTGCTGATTGTGTTCAACGGCATGCTGTCCTGGGTCCTCCGCCTCGGGCTCGAGCGCAGCATTGCGCTGGCAACGGTGCGGATGGTCGTGCAACTCGGCGCCGTCGGCTTCGTCCTGAAGTTCATTTTCGAGCAGACGTCGCCGCTTCTCACGGCGGCCATGGCACTCGTCATGGTGGCGGTCGCCGGACACGAGGTGCTCGCCCGGCAGGAAGCGCGTGTCGGCGGCTGGACAGCTTATGGGATCGGCACCGGGACGCTGTTCTTCGTCGGTCTTGTGGCGACGCTATACAGCATGACCGTCATCATCGGTCCGGAGCCGTGGTATGCGCCGCGCTACGTACTGCCGATCCTCGGCATGGTGCTCGGCAACACGCTGACGGGCATCTCGCTCGTGTTCAATACCATCACGCAGGCGGCACGGCGCGACCGGGCGGCGATCGAGGCCCGCCTCGCTCTGGGCGAGACACGGTTCGGGGCGACGTCCAGCGTTGTCGTGCACGGCGTCAAGACCGGCCTGATGCCGATCCTCAATGCGATGGCGGCGACGGGCATCGTCATGCTGCCTGGCATGATGACCGGCCAAATCCTCGCCGGCATCGATCCGGTCGAGGCCGCCAAGTATCAGATCATGATCATGTTCGTGATCGCGGCATCAACCGCGCTGGGCGTGATACTGGCAGCCATCGGCGGCGCCTGGCTCATAACCGACGCACGCCACCGCCTGCGCGTGGCGGCGCTCGGACTGACTTGATCAGCATCGCCCCGCGAAGGCGTTCCTGGTCTGAGATCAGTACGGCAGTTTCAGCAGCTCTTCAGCTCCTGCCGTGCCGGTAGCGCGAGTTCACGAGTGCAGGCCGGGTAAAAGCACCTTCGGCATCAGTCCTTCTTCGCCGGCATTGGCCCTGACCAGCACACCGTCGCTTCCGCATTGCAGGTATGCTCGTCGAAGACGACGAAGTCCAGGAAGAGCTCGCAATTCACCGTCTTCTTGCTGACGGTATACTTCTTGATGCCGCGCTCCGCGGTCCACTGCGCGATGTGCTTGTCGAGCAGATCCTTGGCATCCCTGGTGGGGCCTTCCTTGCCGTAGTCGTTGACCGAAAAGCCGAGGCGCTGGCACGCGGCTTCGACGGGCGCGGCTTGGGCGAGAAGCAGAACGGCAGCAGCGGCTGCGGCAAGCGGCAAGCGGGAATCCATGTCTGAAACCCCTCGTTGGCGGCAGGGCATGAAGCCCTTCCGCCAACGTATATCCTCGGGTCTCAGCTGTTGCCAGCAGAGAGCGGGCTGTGCATCACCGCGCCGAAGGCGGCGTTGCAGAAGTGCTCCACCCGATGCGAACGCCGGCATTGATCCGACGAAGGAGCGGCGTTCTGGCCCGCAGTGTCAGTTCTGATAGGGGGCGTCGCCGCCACGGGGGGCGATGGCTGAATCGAAAAAGAAGCCGTGGTCGAACGGACCAGACCGCGTTTGACGATCGACCATCCAGTTCCGATAGGCGTTCGTGCCGCCGAAGTGCGTGCGGTTGTCATTATAGGTGTTGATCACGTCCTCGACGGTATAGGAGTAACCGCCGCCCTGACGCACGACATACCCGCGAACCTTCGGCTTGACCGCGCGGTAGTATCTGACTTCGCCGCGCTTGGCATGGTAGCCGTTATGGTGCGCGGCGGCTGGCGCGGCCATCAGGGGCGGCACGACCAGACTGAAAACGACGCCGAACTTGAGGATACGCTTCATCACAAACCTGCCTTTACCTGGGTACGCGAGCTTCGACACTACCCGCGACATGTGAACGAGGCGTTCATTTGCTCGTGAACGCATCAACGGTCACAAGCGGCTGGTCGTTGCCCGGCTGAGGTGATGGCGTTGGCGAAAAGGCTCGCCGCTCCGAGCACTGATCACAATTGCGTGAGTCGATGCCGCGATGGGAGGGCTGCACGCCCGGCGTGCAGGCGCTGGACACTTTCCGGGATGTGAATGACAGATTTCTGAACAAGGGCGGTCGCGGAAGGCCACCCTGCCAGGCGCCACCCATTTGGCGCCCGATTCGGGCAAACTGTTCGAAATCGGCCCCAACAGGATGGAGGGCCGTGCCACCGTACTTGGCGGCTTACTTGCAGACGCGCTGTTTGGCGGTGCAGGTGGACATCAGCATGTTGGCGTCGCATTTCATCGCGACCTTGCCGCTGGCCTTTCCGCCATGGCTCGCGATCGACTGGTTGAGTGCCATCGTCGCAAGATCCTTAGCGATGTCCTGGGTCAGGCCTGTAGCAGAGCCGCCGGCCATAACGCATTTCGCGGCCTGAGCCGCTGGCGCGAGCGCCGAACCCGCAACAAGGGCGGCGCCCAAAGCGACGAGTGACAGGGTCTTCATGACTTTGCCTCCTGAGCAACAATCAGAACGCCACAATATGCTCAAGGAGCAGATCGTCAGTTAAGCCACAAAGCGCAGATCAGAGACGCGTTCGTGCTGATTGCCACACTCAAGTGGCAGCCGGGCAACGCCTTCGAAAGCGGGCTCGTTACCCGGCCGCGGTCGTCAGGTTACTTGCAGAGCGTCGCCTGCCCGATGCAGGTCGAGCCGAGCCCCGCGCCCTTCTGGCACTTGAAACGGACTCGGCTGACGGCATAGCCGGGAGCCTCGCCGACCTTCTGGCTGGATGCCATCCAGGCCGCCCACATGCCCCAGTCTGTGGCCTGCAGAATGGCCTCGTAGGCCTGGAATTTCGCGCCCTCTTCCGTGGTGTTCGTGCCCTGACCTGCCTTGTTCACGCAGGTTCTGGCATCGGCCGGGGCGGCCGCACCAAGCATGAAGACAGTAGCGCCGACACCGGCGACAAGCGCGCTCGTCAGCTTGCGCATTGGAGGTACTCCCTTGGAAAAACAAAAAGCGGACGGAGCGACTTTGCCCTAGTCCGCCTTAATTTCCTATTGCGGCCGATCCGGATTGATCGTCACCCGGATCGATTTTGCAGGGAGCGTTGCAGGGAGGTGGCACCGCCACCTCAATTCCGTGAAACGAAAGCTACCTTAGGCCGAAACCTGAAGATTGACCGCCTTGGGGCCCTTTCCGCGCTTGTCGGGCTCGGTATCGAACGACACCCGCATTCCCTCGTCGAGAGCGCCGATGCCCGAGCGCTCGACGGCCGTTACGTGAACGAACACGTCCTTGCCGCCCTGGTCCGGTGTAATGAATCCGAAGCCCTTGGTTTGGTTGAAGAACTTGACAGTACCAGTCTGCCGCATGCGAGGTCTCCTTGTCCCCGTAGTGGTGGCAATAGCCCGCGCCTCCAAAGGCACGAGCCCTCGTAGCCAGGCAGTCCGATCCGATTGTCGGGGAATCGTGAGGTGCGATCGAGAACGCGACGCGGGTGCGCAAATTGCATCAGCAGGCTCAGCGTAATCCGCCGGGTCCGATAGGCCGCCCGAACTGCAACGACTATGGGCGAACCGTTCGATCAGCGCAAGGCAAATCAACGTGAATGCAATTTATGGTTGTGCGAACGTAGGTTGACTGACGTCTCGCCTGCCAGCCACATGACGCGGTGACTGGCGTGAGTTTCCTGTCCGAGCCGTTCGGCAAGGAAGGGCAGTAGAGTTGACAAGGTTTCATCCAGTCGAAACGGCGGATTGAGGAGGACGAGGCCGGTTCCATTGAGCCGGGTCGCGTCGCGCGCAGGGCGGATCATCAGCTCTGCGACAAGCAGCTTCGGCAGCCCCAGGTCCGTGATGGCCTGATGGAAGGCGGCAATCGGATTGGGGTCCTTGATCGGATACCAGAGCATATAGATGCCGGTCGGAAATCTGACGGCCGCCTCGCGCAGACCTCGCTTCAGCCGCTCCAGCTCGCCAGGCTCTTCGAACGGGGGATCGATGAGAACGACCCCGCGGCGTTCTTTCGGCGGAAGCAGGGACTTCAATGCGATCCAGCCATCGAGATGGAGCACCTTCGTCTGGCCGTCGCGGGCAAACAGATCCTTGAGAAGCGCGCCGTCCTCGGGATGGAGCTCATTGACGACCAGCCGGTCCTGCGGCCTCAGCAGCGCGCGGGCGATGCGGGGGCTGCCGGGATATCGGCGGAGCTCTTCGGGGTCGTTCTCGGCCGCAATGGCGGCGAGATAGGGAGCCATCAGTGCCGCCATGCCCTCCGGCAGCGGCTCCGCCTCCGGACCAAGCAGCCGGCCGATACCCTGCCGCCATTCGCCTGTTCTCTCGGCCGGTCCATGATCCAGCTCGTAAAGGCCGACGCCTGCGTGGGTATCGATGACGCGGAACGGCGCCGGCTTGTGCTTCAGATACTCAATGACGAGCGCCAGCGTGGCATGCTTCAGCACATCTGCGAAATTGCCGGCGTGATAGGCGTGACGGTAGTTCATGCGGCGAGGGTTGCGCCGGCTGGAGCGGCCTAGTCAAGCGCCGCTCAGTCGCGGGCGGGTCGTTCTTGAACTACTGCTAACGCATCGGTATAGGGGCGGTCTGTTGCTGAAGGGGCCACGGCCATCTCCTCGCCTGCGCCTTTCTCTCCGATCCCCGGGCGGGGCGGATTGCCGCACTTTCGGCCTCCTCGCCGCCAACGGTTCTGCAGGACTCAGCCGGCGGCCGGACGGCATGGTGCTTGCCGTCGATCTGCATCAGGCCCCCGCCATCAGGACGTGACAGATCTGTTTCCGCAACTCATGCGTGCACGCAGCGACGTATGCCATCGTTTGGTGGCAGGAGATCCTGTCGTCCAGCTGTTTCGAGCCGGCGCCATCAGGCGTCACGAGCGGCTTCGATAGGGCGCCAGCAAAGTGATTGGGGAACTCGAGCCAAGGCACTAACGCGATATTGCGAATGAATGTCGCGCGCTCGCCCTATTCAGTCACCACAGCCTTTGCCGCTTTCACGTCATTATTCGCTATTAGCTGAGCGTGCCTCTTGGCGGGATCCGGGTAGAGCCTTTCTTTACCATCGCGCGGAAGCCAATGAGTCCACGGATATTGACCATTCTGCAACTGTCGATGTGCTGTGACGCAGTTCAGGGCTGGCAATAATCCCTGGAGGCCATTATGTGGAGGCGGCTTGAGCTTGGGCGTGACCTATCGAGGCAATCGATAGACGCGTCCTTAACGAAAACCATTGGCATCGCGATTGACGGCAGCTAAAGGGCTATTGTCCCGCGGATACTGTCGGCATATTCACTCGTCGGACGTCTTAGCAGGTTGAGTTCACGTGTCGAGTACGCGTATGAAGTTTCACGTCTTCGTCGACTTCGATGGGACGATTGCTCCTCTCGATACCACCGATCTTCTTCTCCAGCGGTTTGCCGATCCGAGCTGGATGGATATCGAGGAGCAGTGGAAAGCCGGTCTGATCGGCTCCCGCGAGTGCATGGTGCGCCAGATCGCCCTGCTTCGGGCGACTCCCGAAGAAATCGATGGGTTCATCGAAGAGATCGACATCGATCCGGGCTTTGCCAGCTTCGTTCGCCTGTGCAGCGGGCTGGGACATGCGGTCACGGTGGTCTCCGACGGACTGGACAGGACGGTGGGCACCGTGCTGAAGCGGGCCGGAATCAACGTGCCCTTCCGCGCCAATCGCCTGGCGTGGGCCGGGGGGAATCGCTGGCGTTTGAGGTTCCCTCACGCTCGTAGCGACTGCATGACGCTTGCGGGCAACTGCAAGTGCCAGTTTGCGGAAGCCGAACGCACCAACGGGCGGATCGTCGTTGGCGATGGGAGATCCGATTATTGCATAGCAGGCCGCGCTGACCTGGTTCTCGCGAAATCCTCGCTCGTGTCCCACTGCCTCGAGCAGAAACTGCCACACATCCAATTCCGCGATTTCACTGAAGCCAGCGAGCTTCTGATGCACTGGATCGCGGCTCGCTCGGAGGATCGAGCAGCCCATCCGGCTCACATTGGAGACGAATAGCAATGACAAAACCGTTGAGCTGGGCTGCGGGCACCGAGCCGCTGCAGGATCGGCAGGATGAGTTGAGTGAGGCGGAGCTGCTGAGGCTCGAGGCCGAATACTGCTCCCATGGTGACACGGTCCACTATACGGATCCGCCCAAGATCTTCGATCGCTGCGAAGGCTCGTTCCTTTACGACGGCGAGGGCCGCGAGTACCTCGATCTGCAGATGTGGTACTCGGCGGTGAACTTCGGCTATCGCAATCCGCGGCTGAACAACGCCGTCAAGCGGCAGCTCGATCGGCTTCCGCAGGTCGCCAGCCAGTATCTCCATCGTGAAAAGATCGAGCTGGCGACGATGATCGCCCGCGATGCCGAAAGGAAATTCGGCGAGAAGGGCCGCGTGCACTTCAACGTGGGTGGAAGCCAGGCCGTCGAGGACAGCCTCAAGCTCGTCCGCAATGCCAAAAAGGGCAAAAGCCTGATGTTCGCCTTTGAGGGCGGATATCACGGCCGCACGCTTGGCGCTTCCGCAATCACCTCGTCCTATCGCTATCGCCGCCGCTACGGCCACTTCGGGGAGCGCGCATACTTCCTGCCGTTTCCGTATCACTTCCGAGGCCCCAAGGGCATGAGCAAGGAGGAGTACGGCAGCCATTGCGTGGCCCAGTTCGAACGCCTGTTCGAAAGCGAGTACAACGGCGTCTGGGATCCGAAGGTTGGCGAGGCCGAGTACGCAGCCTTCTACGTCGAGCCTTTGCAGGGGACGGGCGGCTACATCGTGCCACCGCCGAACTTCTTTAAGGAGCTGAAGAGGGTTCTTGATCAGTACGGCATTCTGCTGGTCGTCGATGAAATCCAGATGGGCTTCTATCGGACCGGCAAGCTGTGGTCGATCGAGCATTTCGGGGTGAAGCCCGACGTTCTCGTGTTCGGAAAGGCGATTACCAACGGCCTCAATCCGCTGGCCGGCGTCTGGGCCCGCGAGGAGCTGATTAATCCGACGGTGTTCCCGCCCGGCTCCACGCATTCGACCTTCAATTCCAATCCCATGGGCACCAGCGTCGCGCTCGAGACCATGAAGATGCTCGGCGAGACCGACTACGAAACCATGGTTATGGAAAAGGGTGCCTATCTGCTGGAAGGCCTGAAAGACCTGCAGCGGCGGCATAAGGCCGTCGGCGATGTCGACGGCCTGGGCCTGGCGCTTCGCATGGAAATTTGCGAGCCGCATGACAGCTATACGCCGTCAAAGGCGATCGTCGACCGCATGGTCGATGAGGGGCTCAAAGGCGATATCGAGATCGACGGGCGCCGCTATGGCTGCGTGCTCGACATCGGCGGTTATTACAAGAACGTGGTGACGCTGGCGCCAAGCCTTCACATCACGAAGGAGGAGATGGACCTGGCTCTCACATTGCTGGACGCACTGCTTATCCGCGCCACCCGCGACTGAGTGCCAAACGGGCGGTGCCGACCCGTTGTCGTCGCTGCCCGAAGTGCCCACCTGCCATGCCGCCCTGGATCACAGGATCGGTCCGGGGCGGTTCGGGTGCGCGAAACTGAAGAACAAAGTTCAACAAGAGCAAGAACGACACAATGAGTATGCAGGAACGGCTGCAAGAGAGCGAAGGATCGCTGTTGTTGCCCGGCGGGCACGTCGGCGTGCTGCTGATCCATGGGCTCGGCGGCACTCCGGTGGAGCTGCGCTTCGTTGCGCAAGCTCTGAACCGGGCAGGTTACACCGTCTATTGCCCGCTCCTCGTCGGCCACGGAGGCTCCGAGGAGCTGCTGAACACGACAACCTGGACGGACTGGTACAATTCCGTCGAGGAGGCGCATGACTTCCTGAAGCAGCGCTGCGACGTCGTGCTCGCCGGCGGTTTGTCGGCAGGTGTTCCGCTGGCGCTCCTGCTTGCAGCGCGCAGGCCGGAGCAGGTGCACGGCTGCCTTCTCTACTCGCCGACCTTCTGGCCGAATGGCTGGGCCATTCCCTGGTATTTCAATTTCTTCAGGCTGGTCCGCCACAAGTGGTTTGCGAACCTGCTGCGGCTCCGGGAATGCGCGCCTTACGGTATCAAGGATGAGCGCATCCGCCGTTTCGTGCTGGATTCACTGCAGAGTGACGGCCGGCCGCTCGAGGATATTTTCGGCCGCCGCGGCGGCACCGTGCTGGAGTTCAGGTGGCTTGCAAAAGCGGCCAAGGAAGTGCTGGGGCAGGTGAAACAACCAGCCCTCATTTTCCATCCGCGTTTCGACGACCAGAGCGACATCAGCAATACGCTGATGCTGGAAAGGCGGCTCGGCGGCCTGACCGAAGTGGTCGTGCTCGATGACAGCTACCACATGGTCACGCTGGACCGGCAGCGCGCGGTCGTCGTCGACAAGACCATCGGGTTTGTGGACTGGATTGCCGGAAAGCACCAGCGCAACCAGGAGATCGAGCGCATCAAGCAGAACGTGGCGGCTGCCGGGAACGAATGAGCCGCAGGAAGCCGCGGGAGATGATCTCGCGGCTTTTCGCGTTGTTCCCTCAAGCGGTGCAACGGGGCAGCTCTGCGGGCGCCCGTTGCCAGATGAAGGATTCGCTCAGGAACTTCAGACCCAGGTAGCCTTTGACCTGCAGTTGGTCTGGAGAGCGCAGCCTGATTTCGACGTCGTACGACTTGCCTTCTTTCGGGTCATAGATCCAGCCGTGATCCCAGGCGCCGTTCGGCTGCAATTGGAGGTCGCCGATGATCTGCAAGCCGCAAATCGGGCGTTGCCGCTGGCGTGGATCTGGATTGAAAGCATCGGTCAGCGGATCGCCGTTTTCGTCGGTAGCCTCTTTCAGCCAGACGATACGGCCGCAAAGCCTGTCGCCGCACGGGCCGATTTCAATTGCGCCCTGTCCGGTATCGTCGAACCAGATCCCGACAGGAGAGGGCGGCGGCTCCGGTGCTTTCGGCAAGGCTGTTTGCGCTTCGGCGCCGAATGTCGCACCCGTCAGCAGACATAGCGCGATCACTGCACGCGTTGCGAAGCGCCTGGTCCGGGCCAGATGCCGCCAGTTCGGTGCCGGCGTCTCACACCGGATCATACGATCGGACTTCATGAACGATCTCCGGAAGACTCATTTGTGAGGGGTCAAATCAGCTCAATGGGCGGGATACCATGCCTTGGAAGTGCCAAACTCATGCGTTCATTCGCGCGGGGAGGTCACCGGCCAAAGGATCGCTGCTTAACTCCTGTCGCGTCGGGGAGTGGCGCCATAATGGCAGACCCTCTATATATGGCGGGCGCTCGCCGGGTGGCGCGCGCAGGATCAATGCCCAGCAAATTGCTCGAAATGCGGCCGGGTGTAACCTGCGGTACTTTATATTCGCATGTAAGCGGATAGTCATCCGATCGCTTATAACTGATCAGACCGTGGAACCCCGATGATACTGACGCTGGCCATCCGCAACCTGTTTCATGATCGGATTCGTCTGATCGTCACGCTCGTCGGAATTCTGTTTTCGATCGTGCTCGTGGCCGTGCAGCTTGGGCTTTACCTTGGCGCGCGGAAAATGATCATCGATATGATCGAATACAGCAATGGAGAGCTCTGGGTTACCGCTTACGGCGCGAAAAGCTTCGAGGAGGGCGGCATTCTGCTCACCCCGCGCGAGCGTCATGCGGCGTTGGCTGCGCCCGGCGTGGATGCGGTCGTTCCTCTCATCGTGTCGTTTGCCGAATGGCGCAAGCCGGGCGGCGGCAGCACGAATACCGTGGTGGTCGGTACCGACGCGGAGGATAATGGCCTGCAGGCGTGGAATATCGTCCAAGGCTCGCAAGCCGCGATCGAAGCGCCGGACGGCGTCGCGGTCGACCGCAGCTATCTTGCCGACCTTGGCATTTCCGGCATCGGTGACACCGCCCAGATCGAGCGCGGCAGGGTGCGGGTGCGGGCGATGACCGAGGGCATCCGCTCGTTCACCATGGCGCCCTATATTTTTACGACTCTGAACCGGGCGCGATCCTTGCTCGGTGTGCCGGGTGAGAATGCCACGTATTATCTCGTCCAGGTCAAGCCGGGCGCCGATATCGAGCGGCTGCGCCAGGATCTCATCGAGCGGCTTCCGAATGTGGAGGTGCTGACGAAAGCGGAATTCCGCGATCGCAGCCTCGATCAGTGGCTGTTCTCGACGGGTGCCGGCGTGGCGCTCATCGGCGGCGCCATCCTCGGCCTGCTGGTCGGCACGGTTATCGTCGCGCAGACGCTCTATTCGAGCACGAAGGACCACCTCAACGAATTCGCGACGCTGCGCGCACTCGGTTCATCGTCTGGTTACATTCACAAGGTGATCCTGGCGCAGGCGGGCCTCAGCGCAGTCATTGGTTACGTGCTGGGCATGATCATCGCGCTCACGGTGGTGGTGCTCAGCACGCACACGGCGCTGCCCATCATCATGACGCCGGGACTTGCGATCTCGCTGTTCCTGCTGACGCTCTTCATGTGCGCCATCTCGGCCGTATCGGCGATCATGAAGGTCACCAAGATCGATCCAGCCATGGTGTTCAGCCGATGAGCCATCCCGTCGTTCTCGAGGCGGCCAATATCGTCAAGGAGCTGGGCGAGGGTGCCGGCCGCGTGCGGGCACTCAAGGGCGTCAGCCTGTCGCTCAGGGCCGGCGAGCTGACGCTGCTGATGGGGCCGTCCGGCAGCGGCAAGACCACGCTGCTGTCGATCCTCGGCTGCATCCTGACGCCGACCTCGGGCACCGTTCGCATCAAGGAAGAAACGATCGATGGGCTCAGCCCCGAGCAGCTCGCCGACCTCAGGCGCCGGCATATCGGATTCATTTTCCAGTCCTACAATCTCTTTCCCACGCTCACCGCGATCGAGAACGTCCGCCTGGCGCTCGACGTGCGCGGCATGAGCTACGCGGAGACGGTGGCGAAAGCGGAAGGAGCCCTCAAGGCCGTCGGGCTCGCGCACAAGCTGCGCAGTTATCCGCGAAACATGAGCGGCGGCGAGCAGCAGCGCGTTGCGGTTGCCCGCGCACTTGCTGGCGCTCCCTCCGTCATTCTCGCGGACGAGCCGACGGCCGCACTCGACAGCGAGAACGGCCACGCCGTCATGGCGCTGCTGGCGCAGATCGCCAGGGACCACAATCATGCGGTGCTGGCGGTCACGCACGACCCGCGCACCCATGCCTATGCCGACCGGATCATCCGTATCGAGGACGGACGCATCGTCGGCGAGGACCGCCGGCCCGAGGCCGGCAGGAACGTGAAGAAGTACGACATCACCAGGAAGCGGAAGGCCAATGCCTAGGATCGACTCGACTGCCATGACGCTGGTGATCGCGGTGGCGCTCGCCGCTGCGGTCGGATACGGCGTCAACGAATGGACCGAGGCGCGGAAGCGCGAGCAGCAGACGAGTTCGCTCGCGGCCGTTGCGCAGCCCGCGCCCGTGAAATCGGACTGGGTCGCATCGGCGCCGGGCCGGGTAGAGCCGCGCGGTGGCGAAATCCGCCTCACAGCCCAGGCGCCCGGTCGCGTGGTCAAAGTGCTCGCCCGGGTGAACGACCAGGTCGAGGCCGGCGATGTACTTGTCCTGCTCGACGAGGAGGAGGCACGCGCCCGGCTCGCTGCGGCGGAAGCCCAGGAGGCTGCCAGCCGTCGCGCCCGCGACGAGGAAAACGTCGGAAAGCAGGCCCAGGACCGGCGCGAGGCGGAAGACGCGCTGGCAAATGCCGAGCGGTCCATGCACGCGGCGCGGGTGGACCTTGACCGGCTGCTGGAATCGCGCCGCAGCAATGGTGCGAGCCAGGATGACATCGAACGGGCGCGCTCCGCGTTGGCTGCCGCCGAGGAGCGGGTCGAGCGTGAGCGCCAGGAGCTGAGCCGCGTCGCGTCAGCCTCCGGTATGCCGCTCCCCACCAGGCTGGAAGCCGCCCTGGCGCAGGCACGTGCAGAGGTACGGCTCGCGGAGATCGCGTTCGAGCGGACGCGCATTCGTGCCCCGATCGACGGCACGGTGCTCGATGTGACTGTCAAGGTTGGCGAGATGCTGGCGCCGTCTCCGCAGGCGGTCGCGCTGACGATCGGCGATACGGCCGGGCTGCGGGTGAGAGCAGAGGTGGAGGAGCGTGACATCAGCAAGATCCGCGTCGGCCAGCGTGTGGTAGTCCGGTCGGACGCCTTTCCCGGGCGTGACTTCGAGGGCAAGGTGGGCAGTATCGCAGCCTACGTGGGGCCACCGAGGCTTGGCAGCCGCGGGCCGCGCAAGCCGACCGACATCGAAGTTCTGGAAGTCTCGGTTGACCTCGACGGACGTCCGCCGCTCATGCCGGGGATGCGGGCCGATGTCTTCTTCCGGCCTGACGTGACCTCCGAGGTGACGAGGTATGCAGGTGCGAACTGATCGGTTCGCATGAGCCTGAAAGGATAAAAGGGCCGGCGCGCGGAGGCGCCAGCCCTTCCTGTACGAACGGTCCGGTGCTCAGGCCGCGGCTTTGTTCACGCGGGCCTTTGCCATCTGGGTGAGCATCTCGTCCGTACGCTTCTCCTCTTCCAGTGTCTGGTGCAGGAGATTGGCCGCATCGTCATGGCCGAGCTCCTTCGCCCACGCCGTCAGCGTGCCGTAGCGGGTGATCTCGTAGTGCTCCACCGCCTGCGCATCGGCGAGGATGGCAGCATCGCAGACGTCCTGGTCCTCGATTTCCTGCATCATCTCTTGAGCCTCGCCGATGATGCCGTCGATTGCCTTGCATTCGACGCCTTTCGGCTTTTGGCCGATGAGTTTGAAGACCTCTTCGAGCCGGTGCACCTGCTGCTGGGTTTCGTCCTTATGGCGCTCGAGCGCCTGCTTCAGCTCCTTCGTATGCACCTTCTTGGCCATCTTGGGCAGATTCTGCAGAATGCGTTTCTCCGCCGTGTAGACATCCTGCAGTCCGTGCAGGAACAAGTCGTCCATCGATCTCATTGGCATTGGAAGCTCCTTGCGGGATTGTTGTCGGGCTATACGGCTGACACCCGGCAAAGGTTCCTTGCTGCGAAGTGAGGGCGGCCCGCTCGCTTGCCGAAGCGGGCCGCATGTCTTTCATCAGCGCTGCGTACCGCTCGTGCCGCCGCCTCTGCCGGTCGTGCCGGTGCCGGTTGTGC
>JAWLCO010000026.1:28122-37014 GCA_041687075.1 Hyphomicrobiaceae bacterium
GTGCCGGTGCCGGTTGTGCTAGTGCCGGTCGTGCCTGTGCCGCGGTCGAGCGTCACGAACTCAGGCGCCTGCTCGAGATCCTCGCGCGAGTACGACACGGTCAGCTGGTTCGTCTCGGGCGAGCGCTGCACGGAATCGAATGGGATGGCGACATTTTTCTCGCCGATGCCAAGGAAACCGCCCACACCCACGAGCACGGCAACGACCTGGCCGTCCTGCGACATGAGCAGGTCGCTTATATCGCCGATCCGCTCATTGTTGCTGCCCAGAACGCCCTGCCGCATCAAATTCGACGCGAGCATCTGGTTAGGCTGCTGCTGGCCCATGAAAGCCTGTTGGCCCGGGGGCTGCTTCATGGGCGTCGTGGTCGTCTGAGACCCCGGCGTTTGCACTTGGGGCGTCGGTGGCACGCCGACCGGTGGCGACGTCTGCTGCTGCGGACCGGTCGTCTGGGGCACCGCCTGCGGCTGCTGCTGCATTTGGTTTGTGGTCTGGGATATGGCCGCAGTGGCGCCGAGCATGCCGACGGTTGCGGTCAAAACGACAAGTTTCTTCACGTTGACTCTCCTCATGAAACTGTCAGTTGCCCACTTGAACGAACGATGACTGGGATGGGTTCCGACCAAAGGATTGCCTGTCGGCGCCGCACGGTCGCAGGAGATGCCACGCCGCTCGAATGGCATTGGCAGCGCAGGGAACGTTCGGAGTGCGGCAGCGTTTCGCAACAGCGCAAAGCAGGCGCCTGAGCCCTTGCGTGGTGCATTGAGCGCGAAGCTGGCGGAGGCCCGAGCGGGCATTCGTCTGTGGAAGGACGAACCGTGGCGAGATCGTTCCTGGACAGTTGGGTCAACCGGCTGAAAGCGAGTGCACGTGAAGAGATCCAGGAAACCGCCCGCAGTGCCCTCCTTTATGTGATCCTTTACGCGGTAGCTGCCGTCGCGGCGCTCATCGCCCTCGTATTCCTGACACTGGCCGTGTTCTGGTTGCTGGCGGCGGAGCTTTCCGCGGTCGCGTCTGCGCTCATCATCACAGCATTCTACGCTGTCGTCGCTGCGGCCGTGCTGATCTGGGCGTCATGGAGCGGTGATGTTTCCGAGCACAACGAACCGCGGCCGGAGGACTTGGCCGCAGCCCAAGCGGCCAGCGATACACCAGACATGACAGACATGATGGGGGTCAATCTCGACAGCGTCTCCAGGACATTGGCCGATGCTGGCTTCCGCATTGAAAGCCTTGTCGTTTCAGCATCGGGCGAGGTGCTGAAGCATCTCACTCCCCTCCAGTTCGTGGCGCTGGTGCTGGTCGGGAGCTTCCTGTTCGGCCGGCGTCTGCGGCGGCGTTGACGTCCATGTTGCACTGCGGATCAGGCAGTGCAACATGATCATCAATGCCAGGAAATGGAGTTCTGTCTGAGCAATGCTCAGCCCCGGGCAGCCCGCTTATGCGGTGAGGCGAGTGCGGCTGCGTCGATGGCATCCGGCCCGAAATCATCGGGCGACTGGACCTCGAGGATCGTTGCCAGCTTCTGACGGGCGCGATTGGTCCGGCTCTTCATGGTTCCGACTGCACAGCCGCAGATCGCAGCGGCTTCCTCATAAGAGAACCCTGAGGCGCCGATGAGGAACAGGGCCTCGCGTTGATCCTCGGGCAGCTGGGCAAAAGCGCGCTTGAACTCCTCGAGGTCGAGGTGCGCGAGCTGGGACGCCTGCTGGGCAAGCGTGGCGGCAAACCGGCCCTCGGTGTCAGAGATCTCCCGAGTCAGCTTGCGAAACTCCGAGTAGAAGGTGTTACGCAAAATCGTGAACAGCCACGCCCGCAGGTTCGTGCCCTGCGTGTAGCGGTTACGATTGGCCCACGCCTTGACCAGCGTCTCCTGGACAAGATCATCGGCGCGGTCTGGATTACCCGTAATGGAGCGCGCGAAGGCTCTCAGGCTCGGTATCTCGGCCAGCAGCCCATCACGGAAGCTCGCCTCCGTTTGATTCGGCGCCATCGTCTTCCTTTTCCGCGAGCGCTTGCAGAAGTTCCACGAACCTGTCGGGAACGGCCTGGTTGACGGACTCGTCGAACAAGGCCTTGAGCTTTGCGCCGATCTGCTCTTGGATGTTATCGTTCAGCGTGGGCCCAACCACCCGTTCGTCCTCCTCCTCGCGGGGCCCCGTTGCCTTGCCTGTGGGCAAAGCCGTTCGCTTAGCTGCATTATTCATTCGAATAACCCCGTGCGGAGGGGCGCAATCCGGCGCCCGTCGACCAAACGCGGCTAGTGGCCAGCAGTTCCATCGCGAGGATAAAAAAACTGCGGATTGTTGCAACTAACTGGTGCCTGACGCGTTCCCAGTATAGGATCGCCAGAAGGCGGCCACTAGCGTCTGGGCATCAAGTAGGGGCGTCTCTCATGTCGATAGCAACAGTTGTCGGCTCGCATATCCCGCATCTGCGACGTTTTGCGCGGGCCTTGACGGGCTCGCAGGCCGGAGGGGATGCGTACGTGCAGCAACTGCTCGAAACGCTGCTGGAGGATCCTGGTTCTCTGGCGAAGGCCAAGGACACGCGGGTCGGCCTCTACAAAACGTTTTTGCAGATCCTGTCGTCGGTTGCTGCGAGCGGCTGGCAACCCTCGCCGAAGGGGCTGGCCTCCGGGTTCGATCGCAACGTGTCGGCGATGACGCCGCGGTCGAGGCAGGCGTTCCTGTTGCGGCATGTGGAAGGGTTCACGCTACCCGAGACGGCCGAAATCCTGGACGCGAGTGTGGAAGAGACGCACGACCTTCTCGAGAAAGCGGGTGAAGAGATCGCGCGGCAGGTCGCCACGGATGCTCTGATCATCGAGGACGAGCCGCTGATCGTGATGGACCTGACGCAGATCCTCGAGGAACTCGGCCATCGCGTGGTCGCCGTGGCGCGCACCAGGGACGAAGCGCGCAAGGCCATTTCGAAGCACCGCCCCGGTCTGGTGCTGGCCGATATACAGCTCGCTGACGGGAGTTCCGGGCTCGACGCGGTCAACGATCTTCTCGGACTGTTCGAGGTTCCGGTGATCTTCATCACCGCCTATCCGGAAAAGCTGCTGACCGGTGAAAAACCAGAACCGACCTTCCTGATCACCAAGCCCTACCAGCCGGAGACGCTGCGGGTGACGATCAGCCAGGCTCTGTTCTTCGATCAGAGATCCCGCCGGGCGGCCTGACGGATTTCGATCATCGAGAGAATGACATTAACCCCCGAGCGCGGGACTGTGCGCCTGACTGGTCGCAGCCCGTGCCGGCACCAACACGCGCTCTGGAGCGCTTGATCAAGCATGGCAGATCGCAAACTGCATCACGAGGACGAAGAGGAACAGGTTCAGCGGACACCCGTCGAGGCCCGTCAGGGCGGCCGCAGCCGGCTGAACTTGCGTGTTCTCATCCTCTCACTCGGGTTCGCATTCGTCGTCCTCGCGATCCTCTACCTCTTCTTCTTCCCCATTTTCTGAGTGTCGGTCTGGCCAGCGACCTGGTGACCTGCCCGGAAGCGACGGCTTCCGCTGCGCCTTTCCGCCTATTGTGTGCCAGCTGATCTCGGCTGTTGGCCGGCAGGCGATCCCTGTGCCGGGCCGGAGGTCTGGTCGGCCTGGTTTGCCTGGCTGCCGGGCTGGGACTGCTGCCCGGTCTGCTGCTGTCTACCGCTCTGCTGGCCCGCACCGGCACCGGCAATCTGAATGCGCCTCGGCTGCCCGATGCCGGGCTTCATGCGTGCAGTGATCGTCAGCACGCCCTTGTCGAAGCGCGCTTCCAGGTTCTCCTCGTCGATGCCCTCGGGCAGTGTTACGCGCCGCTCGAAGCGGCCGAACCTGCGTTCCCGCACCAGGCCACCATCGCCCTCGGTGCGCTCCTCCCGACGTTCCCCCCTGATCGTCAGCACGCCTTCCTTGAGCGTGCATTCGATGTTCTCGGGATCGACCCCGGGCAGGTCCGCATCGATCCGCAGGGTGTCGTCCTCCAGGCAGATGTCGATCTGGGGAGCGATCGTGCCCCTCTCCATCGGCTGCGCCATACGGGGCATGAAGCCTTCGCCCAGAACCCGGTCGAAGACGTCATCGAGCTCCCGCCTGATGTCCTGCAGGGGATCAAAGATGTTCCGGCGCGTGGGCATGGACCGCCTCTCTCAAAACGAACCTGTTCCTGATCGGGGAGGAACGCGCGCCCGAAGGCATGTGTTCCGGCTGCTAGCACCTGACCTCGGCAGCGCACTTCGGACGGGACAACACGCCGGAATGTGCGGCGGGAACACCCGGGGAACTAAGGGGAAAGGCCGACGTTGCATGGCTAGCAATCGGCATCGCGCGAGGAAAATTCAATGAAAACGCTGAACCTGATTACCTTGATCCTGACCATCATAGGCGGGTTGAACTGGGGCCTTATAGGCCTGTTCGATTACAACCTGGTCGCCGCGATCTTCGGGGACTTTTCACGGCTGCTATACGTCATCGTCGGCCTTTCGGCGCTCTATCAGCTCATACCGCTTTCGCAGGCGTTCTCGACCGACGAGGTGGTCGCTGAACGTGGCCACGGAACTGTGCGGCGCGATCGCTTGGGTGAGTGACAATCAGGTGAGACCCGATCGCGCAGCCATCGGCTTCCCGGGGCCATCAAAAGCGGTCCCGGGCGGCCGGCGCGTCCGGATTGCACAATTAATCAACTCTCCAGCTTAGGCTGAAATCCGGCCCAGAGCGAATTCTCTGAAAGATTGTGTTGGCTAGTGACTGACGGGCCGGCCACAGGGCCCGCCCCAAAAGAACGGAACGACCGGCGCGCATCAGCATTCGCGCTGCTCGCAGCACAAAGTGCCGCGCCCGCCTTTCGTTTTCTTCTACTCTTCGTCGCCCCGCATCCGCTTCTCGCAGTTCTCGGTCAGAGACGTCAGCGCTGCGACGAAGGCGTCCCGTTGCCGGGCCGGCACCATGCTCAGGATCTGCTCGTCCACGCGGTCCACTGCCGGCCTTACAGCCGACAGCTTCGAGCGGCCGGAGCGGGTGAGCTTGACCGTGTAGGCACGCCGGTCGGTGGTACTTCTGCGCCGAACGACGAATCCTTTGGCCAAAATCCTCTGCACGACCTCCGACAAGGTGGAGCGGTCGATGCCCGTCTGCTTGGTCAATTGCGCCTGGGAGGCCCCTTCGAGACCATCCAGTGCGGCCAGCACTGCGAACTGTCGGGGCGTCATCACGGTGATTTCGCTCTCGAACATGTTCGAAGCACACTGCATTGCCCGGTAGAGCAAGTGCAGGACGGAGCGGTTCAAGCTTTTCTCTTGGGCCATATCTATCTGAACACCACTGTCATTTGACTGTCGAAACCCGGTGACATCTCATCAGGTTCCAGTTCTGCGCGCTTTGCGTTTCGTGGCCTTGACAGGCCGGCGAGGCGCGCGGGCGGTTCCCTTTCCGATCGGTTCAGGGAGCGTCTGCTCGAGCTCCCCAATTCCAGCCCACGGATCGCCATCAAGATGCCGAAGCCGGGCCGGCAGGTTGATCAACGTATAGTGGGCCGGTCCGATTCCGGCACGAAGCTCCTCCCAACTTACGGGAGCAGAAACAGGGGCTCCCGTGCGGGCCCTCGTCGAGTAGGCCGCGACAGCCGTCGCACCGCGGCCATTGCGAAGATAATCGACGAAGATGCGCCTGTTTCGCGTGCGCATGGAAATGGACGCAGTAAAACGATCCGGGTTCCGCCCGGCCATATATTCCGCGACACTTTGCGAATAGGCCTTCACGGACTCCCAGTCCGCGGCCGGACGGAGCGGCACGACGACGTGCAATCCCTTGCCGCCTGTCATCTTCACGAAACATTCGAGATTTCCGGTCTCGCGCAGCAGTTCACGGATTTCTCTCGCGGCATCGATGACGTCGGCCCAGACGAGGCCGGGCCCCGGATCGAGATCGAAGACCATCCTGTCGGCATGCTCGACATTATCGATCGTGCTGCCCCACGGATGAATCTCGAGCACGCTCGCCTGTACCAGCGCGATGAGGCCGTCGAGGTCGTCAATATAAAGGCTGTCCTCGTCCTCCCCCTCCGGACGGAATCGGCGAATGCTGGGGGCGATGCCGGCCCAGGCGTGCTTTTGAAAGAAGCAGGACTGCCCCACGCCTTCCGGGCAGCGCAGCAGGCTGAGCGGCCGCCTGACGATGTGCGGTGCAATCCATGGCCAGATGTCGGCATAAAATTCGGCGAGCCCGAGTTTCGTGACGCCCGCGTCGGGCCACAGCAGGCGCTCCGGATGCGTGAGCTTCCTCTCGTCGAAATCGCGGACGGGGAGGGACTTTGTTTTCGACCTTTCAGGCTTTTCCGCGGTCACCTCTTCTGCAGCCTTGTCCTCGCGCAATCCACTGTAGACCGCATGCCTGACGAGCCCGGCCTGGGTCCACGTGCGAAAATCGATTTCGGCCACGACCTGCGGTTCGACCCATCTGATCCCACGCCGCCGCTCGCCTGCCGGTATTTCGTCCAGCGGAGGCTGAGCGCGCCGCAATGGCTCCAGCCGGTCGAACAGCATGCGGGCGGTCTCCTCGGTGAACCCTGTTCCGACGCGGCCGCGATAGCGCAGCTTGCCCTTTTCGTAGTCGCCGATGGCCAGAGCCCCGATGGCCCTGCGCGTAGTCGTGGAGGGCGAAAATCCGATCACCACGAATTCCCGCCGCTCGATGCATTTCGTCTTGATCCAGTCCGTGCCGCGGCCGGAGTGGTAGGGCTTATCGATCCGCTTGGAAACGATGCCTTCGAGCCCCATCTGGCAGGCGTACTTCAGCAGAGTGGCTCCATCGGTCTCGAACTCCTCGCTGAGCCGGATCGGGCTCGGCTCCGGTAGCCCGGCGAGAACTTCCGCAAGCTGTTTCTTGCGCTCCCGCAGCGGCTGATCCCGCAAATCCCTCCCGTCGCGAAAAAGCAGGTCGAATGCGTAATACCTGAGCTCACCGAGCCGCCCGGCCTTGAGGGCAGCTTGCAGCGCGGCGAAGCTCGAGGCGCCGGAGGCCTCCTCGACCACCAGCTCGCCGTCGATCACGGCAGAACGCGCCGCAACGCGCCTGAAGGCATTTGGCAATGCACCGAATTTCTCCGTCCAGTCGAGCCCTTTCCGGGTCAGCATTTCCACCGCATCACCACTCTTGCGGGCCTGGAGGCGATACCCGTCGAACTTGATCTCGTGCACCCATTTGCTGCCGCGTGGCGGGCTGTCGGCGAGTTTTGCCAGGCACGGTTCGATGAATGGCGGCAGGCTGGTTTCCTGCTGCGC
Source organism: Hyphomicrobiaceae bacterium (assembly GCA_041687075.1). Lineage (GTDB taxonomy): Bacteria > Pseudomonadota > Alphaproteobacteria > Rhizobiales > Hyphomicrobiaceae > ZC4RG25. The sequence goes on from JAWLCO010000026.1 coordinate 35,395, forward strand.
GACGTCCTCGATGGTCCTGTCGCTCAGAACGGATTTCGGCTGCTCCTCGAGGATGTCCGGATCTTCAGGGCCGCGCGCAGCGTCGTCGGCCGATTTGATCAGCAGCCAACCTTCCTGCTTCTCCCTGGGCCGCTTCCGCATCCGGACGAGATGCCATCGCCCTTTGAGTTTCTCACCGTCGAGCGAGAAATCGAGATGGCCCTTGGCGTAGGCCTTGTGCGGATCGCCTTCCGGCTGCCAGGTGCCGCGGTCCCACACGATAACGGATCCGGCGCCATATTCACCTTGGGGGATGTTGCCCTCGAATCCGCCGTACTCCAGCGGATGATCTTCAACATGAACGGCAAGGCGCTTGTCGCCCGGCACGAGGCTCGGGCCTTTCGTGACGGCCCAGCTTTTGAGGGCGCCGTCGAGCTCGAGTCTCAGGTCATAATGCAGCCGCCGTGCCGCATGCTTCTGCACGACGAATTGCAATGCCGGTTGAGCTTTCCTGCGTTGCCGGCCGCGGGGCTCCGGCGTTTTCATGAAATCGCGCCTGGCGGCGTAATTGCGCAGGTCTGCGCTCACGAGGCCCTCCGCGAGGCAGCCTTGCCGTTACCGCGCCGCCGCGCTGTCGAAGCGGGTGCTTGCGCGGCGCGGCGGCCGCGTGCCCTTGATGGCGGGGCCGCCGGCTCACGCTCGAGGCTGCGGCGTAGCGCGTCCATGAGGTTGGGCGTGGGCCTTGGCTGGGGTGCTTCTGAGACGTGCACCGGTTCGCCGGTCCGCTTGGCCTCGATGATCTCCTTGAGCGCAATCTCGTATCGGTCCTCGAAGGTCTTCGGATCGAATTTCGCGGACTTGCGTGCAATGATGTCCTTGGCGATCGAAAGCATTTCCTCCGGCAGTTCGACGTCGGAAATGTTCTCGAAATAGCTGGCCTCGTTGCGGACCTCGTTGGCATTGCGCAGGGTCGTCGCGAGGAGCCCCTTGCCGCGGGGCTCGATCAGCAGCATGCGCTCCCGGCGGGACATCACGACACGCGCAATGCCGACCATCTGCTTCTGGTGCATGGCCTCCCGGATCACCAGAAACGCGTCCTCGCCGACCTTGCCGTCCGGAGCCAGATAGTACGGCGAGTCGAGATAGATCTCGTCGACCTCCTTGCGCGGAACGAAGTTGTCGATGTCGATCGTGTGGGTGCTCTCGATCTTGACCGACTCGATCTCCTCATCCTCGACAAAAACATAGTTGTTCTTGCTGATTTCATAGCCGCGAACGCGATCCTCCGGCTCGACCGGCTCGCCCGTTTCGCTGTCGACGACGAGATAGCGCGTCCGGTCACCCGTTTTGCGATTCATGATGTGGAAGGAAATGCGCTCGCGTGAGCTCGTGGCGGGATAGAGGGCCACGGGACACGAGACGAGGGAAAGCTTGAGATAGCCTTTCCAGGTTGGTCTTGGCATTATGGCGAACTCCTGGCGCGCTTTTTTTGGTGGACGCCGGAGAACAGCCATGGTTCGGGCGACAAACCGAAGCTTCCGAACGTCTTTCCTAATCCTTTTTGCCTGGGCCTGGCGACTTCTGGGGCTCGCCCGTCGGGTCCCGCTCGGGGCCGCCGGGCTGGCGCGTCGGGTCGACCGG
>JAWLCO010000027.1:0-36897 GCA_041687075.1 Hyphomicrobiaceae bacterium
AGGTTTCCGCGGCACCCATTCCTCGGGCCATTGCTACTTCTCGCTCAAGGACGACAAGGCGAAGATCGAGGCGGTCATCTGGCGCACGACGTGGCAGCGCCTCAAGGTGAAGCCCGAGGAGGGCATGGAGGTCGTCGCCCAGGGGCGCGTGACGACGTACCCCAATTCCTCCAAGTACCAGATCGTCATCGACAGCCTCGAGCCCGCGGGCATCGGCGCGCTCATGGCGGTGCTGGAGGAGCGCAAGCGGAAGCTCGCGGCGGAGGGACTTTTTGACGAGGGCCGGAAAAAGCCGTTGCCGTTTCTGCCTCGTGTCGTCGGCATCATCACGTCGCCAACGGGCGCCGTGATCCGCGACATGCTCCATGGCTTCGACGAGCGGTTCCCGGTTTGCGTGCTCGTCTGGCCCGTTCGGGTGCAGGGCGAGACTTGCGCTGCCGAGGTTGCGGCGGCGATCCGCGGCTTCAACGCGCTGTCGGCAGGCGGGCCGGTGCCTCGGCCGGATGTCCTGATCGTTGCTCGCGGCGGCGGCAGCCTCGAGGACCTGTGGGGCTTCAATGATGAGGCGGTGGTACGCGCCGCCGCAGCCAGCGCCATTCCCCTGATCTCGGCCGTAGGCCACGAGACGGACTGGACGCTGATCGACCTCGTCGCCGATGCCCGCGCGCCGACGCCGACGAAAGCTGCCGAATGGGCTGTGCCGAAGTATTCCGAGCTGGTGGAGAGCACGGGCACGCTCGCGCTTCGCCTGTCGGGCAGCATGCGGCGGGTGCTGGAGGGGGCGCGTACGCACCTCAAGGCCGCCGCCCGTGGTCTGCCCCGCCGGGAGGATCTGCTGGCCCTGCCGCGGCAACGTTTCGACGCGGTAGAGCAGCGGTTGGGGCGGGCTTTGCTCGCCAACACCCGCGCTCACGCGATGCGCCATGCCCGGGTATCATCTCGGCTCCATCCACGGCTGCTGGAAGCCCGGCTGCATCGCTGCCGCGACCGGCTGGAGGCCTTGAGCCGGCACAGCCGCGATGCGCTTTCCCGGTTCGCCGGCGCGCGGCGGTCTCGCTTTGAGCGTACGGCCGGGCGGCTCGGCATCGAGGCTGTCCGCGGCCGGCTCACCCGCGGAAGCGAACGCCTTGCAAGCTGCACGGCCAGGGCCGAGCAGGCCTTCAGGAGCCGCGTCGCGCATGAGCGGGCGCGCCTGTCCGGCCTGGCCAAGCTGCTTCTGTCGCTGAGCTATCAGGGCGTGCTGGAACGCGGCTTCGCGCTGGTGCGGGACGCCGAAGGGCGTACCATTCGCTCGGCCGGTGCCGTCGGCGTCGGTGCGGAGGTGCAGGTGGAGCTTGCCGACGGCTGCATCGACGCGGATGTGCGTGACGTCAGGACGAGCAGTGGGGCATCCCGGCCGGCGGTCTCGCGCATTGTCGATCCGGCACAGGTGCGCCGGCCGCGGCGCAAGCGCAACACCTCTCAAGGCGGGCAGGGCTCGCTCTTCTGAGGTATCGAAGGAAAGCAGGACGTGACAGTGTCGCCCGGACCTTGACGGACCGGCCGGCGCTGGCGATCTGAAGCGTTATCGGGGTAGCTGCCCCAAGTCGCCGGGATATGAGGAATGAACCGTTTCGAAAAGATGTTTGGGGCACGCGGCGAGGCGCGCGTCCGCTATCTGGATGGTGAATTCCAGGTGCTATCGCCTGGCGAGTACGTTCGCTGTGCCGTAACGGGCGAGCAGATTCCATTGCAGGACCTGCGCTACTGGAGCGTCGAGCTGCAGGAAGCCTACGCCACGCCAGCCGCGTCGCTCGAGCGTTATCGCGAGCTGAGGGCCCGGCGCGCATCTTCTGACAAGAGTAAATAGTCGGCTCACCCAAGCGCGCGAAAAGTAAACAAGGCCCCGATCGCCGGAGGCGGTGCGATCGGGACCTTTCGTCTATGCAGGCGCGTGTTTGGCTGATTTGATCAATACGCCGGAGTTAGTGCCAGCGGCGGTGATGGCGATGCTTGTGCCTCTGATGCGGACGCCAGCAGCGGCCGATCACACGGCGGGACACGACCTTGCCGCGCCAGTTGATCCGCATCAGCACGCGGCGGTGACCAATGCATCGGGTCACGGTTCGCGTGCGGCGCCAGCGGACCTCCTGGATGGCTTGCGACGTATTCTCGATGCCGCTGAACACGGCAGGTGCAGCAGCAGGTGCAGCAGAAGCTGTAGCGGCGGTCCCAGCAGCCGCGGCTGCCAGAACGGCGGCGAAGATGGCTGGCTTCAGCATCATTTCAATTCTCCCAGTGCCAGTTTTGCCCAGATCGCTTCGGAACAGGTCTGCTCCGATGGGTTCGAGACTGGCAGGGGAGACATGAACAGCATCGGAGCGAGCCGTTCATCGCCGGTTCACGGGCTGGAACTGAAGCTGGAGCGGTTATCCCGCGCAAACGAAAAGGGCCACCGTTCAGGTGGCCCTCCGTGAGTGAAGACTGCCGTCGGCAGTGCCGGTCTCTCAAGCCGGCCCGGCGTCCTCAGGCGGAACGCGGAGGCTGCTCCAACGCCCGCGCTGCGAACACGTCCCCATACGGCAGAGTCCACATCTCACTCGACATTGGATCACCTCCTTTCCTCTGTTGAAACCTGCAGGGCAGTATGAGGGCGGCGGCAGTCGTGTCCAACAGTTTTTTCGCCGCAGTGCGGGACGGTGCGGCCCATCAACCGTTTGCAATCTGGATTTCGGCCGTAAGCGTGTGCTGGGCGCCGGGCTCGAGCCGCACGATGTCCTCGCCCGCGTTGGCCGTCTCGACGCACAGCATCTGGCGGTAGGCGTCCGCACCGATGTCGCCAAGCTGCTTCGCCCGCTCCTGCCAGGGGTTCCAGACAACGCTGCTGGAGCTGCCGCTCTTTGTGATGACGATGCCGCGCCCGAGCGCAGGATCGCGGATCACCGCCGGGCCGGTGTGCCCAAGATAGATCCGGTCGATTTCGCCGCCAACGGCAATCGGCCCGGATTGCCGCTTCCGGGCATAGCCCTCGACCTTGTCGAGGTAGTCGAGCCCCTCGAAGCCGCCGAGCTCCACCTCGGCGACGTTCGCCACCTTGAAATAGGAGTGCAGGGCCTGCGTCAGCTCGAACGGCTCGGAGCCATTGTTGATCGTCGTGAGCTCCAGCCGCAGCGTTGCGCCGGCGACGAGCCGAAGGCACACCTCGGCCCGATGGGGCCACAGAGCCATGTCCTGGGGCGTAGTCTCTGTCCTCAGCGTCAGCTCGGTCGATTGCGAGGTGCCGCTGGTGGACACGACGGTCCACCTTTTCGTGCGCACGAAGCCGTGGTTTGGCTTGGCGGGATCGGTCGGATGCGGTCCGAACCAGGGCCAGCAGACAGGCACGCCGCCCCGCAAGGGCTGATCCGGCGCGCGCGGCCGGACGGATGAAACCCAGAACACCTCGTCGTGACCATTGGGATACCAGCTCAACAACTGCGCGCCTTTGCGCGCAATCGTGGCCATGCATGCGTCGTTCCTGATCCAGGCAATCGGCTCGCCCTCCATTTCGGCGAAGCCGAGCTCGTTATCTATTCCGAATTCCTTGTTCAGTAATTCTGCTGCTTTTGTCATAGGACCCGGCCGGCGCTCTGGATAACCTTGAAACGCAGAAGCCTCGGCTTCAGCTCCTGCCCTGCCGCTTCAATGGTGTATGACTGCATCCCACTCGAATCCGGCGGACGAGAAGGCGTTGGAATGCTGACCATTTATCACGCACGCGGGGGTGCCCTGGTCAAGGCCGAAACCGAGATGGCGGCCGCTGAGGCCGTCTGGATCGATCTTCTCAATCCGGTCCGGGCGGAAGAAGAGCTCATAGAGCGCCAGCTCGGCATTCTCGTGCCAACCCGCGAGGAAATGGCCGAAATCGAGGTCTCGAGCCGCCTTTATCAGGAATCCGGCGCGTATTTCATGACTGCCACCGTGCTGCACCGGTCGGAGACGGATAACCCTGAGTCGACCGCCGTCACCTTCATTCTCACCGCGAAAAATCTCGTGACGGTGCGCTATGCCGAGCCGCGCGCGTTTGCGCTCTACCTCGGCCGGGCGGAGAAGGGGGATGCGGCAAGCGGCTCGGCGATGGAGGTCCTGATCGGCCTCCTCGAAACGATCATTGACCGCGAAGCCGACATCATCGAGCGCCTGCAGGCAGATGCCGACCGTCTGGCGCAGAGCATTTTCAACATGAAAGGCGGTTCGGGAACCCGGACACGCCGGTTCGAGGTCATCCTCAAGCAGATCGGCCGCGAAGGCGAGATCGCTTCGAAAATGCGGGACAGCATTCTCTCACTCGGGCGCCTGCTGACCTACTTGAGTCAGGTCGCGATGGGCCGCAAGGATGCCGAGCGCACACGCGAGCAGATCAAAACGGCGAGCCGGGACGTGCAATCGCTCGCCGATCATCTGGGTTATCTCAATTCGCGCATCACGTTCATGCTCGATGCCTCGCTCGGGCTGGTCTCCATCGAGCAGAACCAGATCATCAAGCTGTTCTCGGTGGTGGCCGTCGTGCTGCTGCCGCCGACGCTGGTGGCCTCCATCTACGGCATGAACTTTCGCAACATGCCGGAGCTCGACTGGTTTTTCGGCTATCCGCTGGCGCTCATCGTGATGGTGCTGTCGGCGGTGCTGCCGTTCCTCTACTTCCGCCGCAAGGGCTGGCTGTGACATTGCCCAGCACAGCGGTCGACATCGCTCGGGCGCGCGCATAGTCTGCCATCCATCGATTAACGGAGGAAAACGACAGCCATGGATCTTGGCATCAAAGGCAAGTCGGCCATCGTCTGCGCCGCTTCGAAGGGCCTGGGCAGGGGCTGCGCCGAAGCGCTTGCGCGCGAGGGCGTTCATCTTACCATCTGTGCCCGCGGGAAAGAGGCGCTCGAAACGACGGCGGAGCATCTGCGCCAGCTCGGCGCGGCAAGCGTCACGGCCATTGCCTGTGATGTCACGACCGAAGACGGCCGCCGGGCGCTGCTCGAAGCGTGCCCCAACCCGGACATCCTGATCAACAATGCCGGCGGTCCGCCGCCGGGCGACTTCAAGGACTTCTTGCTCGACGATTGGCGCAGGGCCGTGGAAGGCAACATGCTGGCGCCGATCGCGCTCATCCACGCGACGGTGTACGGCATGATGGAGCGCGGGTTCGGGCGCATACTCAACATCACCAGCTCTTCTGTGAAGGCGCCTATTCCGACGCTCGAACTGTCGAACGGCGCCCGGGCCGGGTTGACCGGCGCCGTCGCGGCGCTGGCCCGCAAGACGGTGCACCGGAACGTCACCATCAATGCGCTGTTACCCGGCCCGTTCGAAACCGACAGGCTGCGCGCCACGTCACAGAAAATCGCGGAAACCCGCGGCCAGCCTTACGAGGTGGTTCACGAGGCCCGCAAGAATGATGTTCCAGCAAAGCGCTTCGGCACACCCGGCGAGTTCGGCTCTACTGCCGCTTTCCTCTGCTCCGCCCACGCCGGCTACATCACCGGCCAGAACATCGTCATCGACGGCGGCGCATTTCCGGGCACGATATGAACAGCTGTTCGGCGGTGGGCCATCGCCCACCCCGACGTGTTGCGCGGCGGCATGAACTGGCGCGGCAGAGCGTTCGCGGTGGTCGGAACACCGGGCGACCTTACGAAACTTTAATCCGCCAGAAACACCGTTGTAAGGCGAGGCAACCTACATTCTCAGGCAAGTCCGTTCAGTGACTTGGAAAGAGAGGAGCCTCGTATGTCGATCGAGAACGACAAAATCGGCGCCACACGCATCCGGCTGCCGCGTCGGGCGAGGGGGCCGCTTGTGGCGGCGATTGCTGGTGTCAGCGCGCTTGCCCTGATTACAGTTTCACCCTCCGAGCCGGTGCAGGCGCAGCTCAAGGCAGAGCCGGGGACGGGCATCGAGATGCCCGGCAGGGCCCCGCTTTCCTTCGCCGACATCGTCGAGCAGGTGAAGCCGGCCGTGGTCAGCATCAACGTGACCAACGGCGAAGCGCGGGTTGCGCGCAATGACGACGACAACGAAGGTGGCCGCAGCCTGCCGGACGGGTTTCCGAACCTGCCGGAAGACCATCCCCTGCATGAGTTCTTCAAGAATTTGCCACGCGAGTTCCGCATGCCCTCACCCGGCCAGCGGCCAACGCCGCGGCCACGGCAGGCGACCGGCTCGGGCTTCGTGATCTCTGCGGACGGTTACGTGGTCACCAACAACCACGTGATCGACGGCGCCGGCAAGGTCACCGTCTCCTTCGACGAGCAGGAGAAGTACGAGGCCGATGTCGTCGGCACCGATCCGCGCACCGACCTGGCTCTCCTGAAGATCAAGTCCGGGAATGGCAAGACCTTCCCGTTCGTGAAGTTCGCATCGGGGCCTCCGCGCGTGGGTGACTGGGTGCTGGCCGTCGGCAATCCGTTCGGCCTTGGCGGCACGGTGACGGCGGGCATCGTCTCGGCGCTCGCCCGCGATATCGGCTCGGGTCCTTATGACTTCATGCAGATCGACGCAGCCGTGAACCGCGGCAACTCGGGCGGCCCGACGTTCAATCTGAACGGTGAGGTCGTCGGTGTGAACACCGCGATCTACAGCCCGTCCGGCGGCAACGTGGGCATCGCCTTCGCAGTGCCGGCCGAGACGGCGAACCGGGTGGTCGCTGAGCTTAAAGAGAGCGGCACGGTGCGCCGCGGCTGGCTCGGCGTTCGCATCCAGACGATCGACGAGGATATCGCCGCAGGTCTCGGCCTCAAGGAGCCCAAGGGTGCGCTCGTCAACGACGTGACGCCGAATGGTCCGGCGGCTGCGGCTGGTCTCAAGAGCCAGGATGCGATCCTTGCCGTCAACGGAGACCCGATCAACGACAGCCGCGAGCTGGCGCGCAAGATCGCGGAGTACGCGCCGAACACGCCTGTCGAGGTCAAGGTGCTGCGCAACAACCAGGAAATGACCGTCAATGTGACGCTCGGAACGTTCCCCGGCACCCAGGAGGAGATTGCGCGCCTCGAGCGGGGCGGCCCGGCGGCGTCGGAGATGAACTCCCTCGGCCTGACGCTCGGCTCGGCACCGGCCCAGAAGGGCGGCAAGATCGAAGGCGTCCAGATCACCAATGTCGACTCGGACTCCGACGCGGCCACCAAGGGCCTCAAGTCCGGTGACGTGATCCTGGAGGTCAACAGCCGGACTGTGAAGTCGCCGGCCGACGTCGATGCCGCCGTTAAGGAGGCCAAGGATCTCGGCCGCAGCGCGGTTCTGCTGACCGTCCGCTCGGGTGATCAGAAGCGGGTTGTGGCCGTCCAGATGAAGGGCTAAAGGCCAGCCAACCCGAGGTGACATGAACGAGGCGGCCGGTCCGGCGTATCTGGACAAGGCCGCCTCGTTTCGTTTCTCTGGGCCACCCTTGCGAACGGTCGGGCAACACATGCGCGTGCTCGTGGTCGAAGACGATCGGGAAACGGCTCACTTCCTGCAGAAGGCGCTGAGGGAGAGCGGCCACTCCGTTGTCGTGACCCACGACGGCGAGGAAGGACTCGGCGCGGCGCGCGAGGGCAAGTTCGACGTGCTGATCGTCGATCGCATGCTGCCGAAGGTCGACGGCCTTTCGGTCGTTCGCCAGCTGCGGGACGAGGGCAACCGCACGCCGGTGCTGATCCTGTCCGCGCTCGGCGAGGTCGATGACAAGGTGAAGGGCCTCCGCGCCGGCGGTGACGACTACCTCACGAAGCCTTATGCCTTTTCCGAGCTGCTGGCGCGCATCGAGGCGCTATCCCGGCGGAGCGATCCGCAGCAGGAGCAGACCCGTTATGAGGTCGGCGACCTGGTGCTGGATCGCCTGTCGCATCGGGTGACCAGGGCCGGAGAGCCGATCGTGCTGCAGCCGCGGGAGTTCCGGCTGCTCGAGTATCTCATGCGGCATGCTGGCCAGGTGGTGACCCGCACCATGCTGCTCGAGCACGTCTGGGACTATCATTTCGACCCGCAGACCAACGTCATCGACGTCCACATCTCCAGGCTCAGATCGAAGATCGACAGGAACTTCGAGGAATCCCTGCTGCACACGGTTCGTGGCGCGGGATACATGATCCGTGCTGGCAAGAGCTAACCCGCTGCTGCCGCAATTCACCCGGACCACGGCGTTCCGGCTGATGGCGGCGTATGTCGCCGCATTCGTCACCATTGCGGCGGTGGCCGCCGGTGTCATCATCTGGCAGACGAACGAGCTGCTGATCCGGCAGGTATTCGCTACGCTGAGGACTGAGGCCGAGGGGCTGCAGGACCTTGTTCGGCAGCGTGGCCCGGCTGCGGCTGCGGAGATCATAGCGGACCGCAGCCGCGTGAGCGGGACCGCACTCTACCTTCTCGTCGATCCGCAGGGCCGGAAGGCGGCCGGCAATCTCAATCGCTGGCCGGCCGAGCTGCGCGAAGGATCGGGCGGTCTGTTCCGGTATGCCGCGCCTGCGGGCGAGCAGACCCAGGAACGGCTGGCGATCGGTATGCGGGTCGTTCTCGATGGCGGACAGCAATTGCTCGTTGCCCGTGACGTCGAGGAACAACGACAGTTCATTGCCCGTGTACGGATGCTGTTTCTGGCGGGGTTCGGACTTCTTGTGCTGCTGGGTCTTGCCGGAGCGGTTCTCGCGAGCCGTCTGATTCTGAGGCGGATCTCCGAAATCACCGCCACGAGCGGATCCATCATGAGCGGGGATCTGTCTCGGCGGATCGCCACCAGCGGCTCCGGCGACGAGCTCGACGAGCTGTCGCGCAACCTCAACGCCATGCTGGACCGGATCGAGCAGCTCATGGCCGGCTTGCGCGAGATCTCGGACAACATCGCCCACGATCTCAAGACACCGCTGAACCGCCTGCGCAACCGGGCCGAAGCTGCCTTGCGCGAGGCGCAGACGCCGGAGGACTACCAGGAGGGGCTGGCACGCACGATCGACGAGGCCGACGAGATCATCAAGACGTTCAATGCCTTGCTGCTGATTGCCCGGCTGGAGGCAGGTGCGGTGGACGAGAGCAAGGAGGTGTTCGATCTGACCGCGCTGGTGCGCGATCTGGTCGAGCTATACGAGCCCCACGCAGAGGAAACCCAACGGCACCTGACCTTCGAAGCCGATGGCGAGAACCTGGTGCGCGCCAACCGGCAGCTCATCGGGCAGGCGATCGCCAATCTGCTCGACAATGCCATCAAGTACGGAGGACCGGCTCCCGGCGCACGGAACGGGGCCTCGGCAGGTGACATCGAGGTGCGGCTCACCCGGACCCAAACCGGCGTCGAGGTGATCGTCGCCGATCACGGTCCGGGCATTCCTGCAGTCGACCGCGAACGTGCCTTGAAACGGTTCGTCCGGCTGGAGGCGAGCCGCACGCGGCCGGGGACCGGCCTCGGCTTGAGCCTCGTGGCGGCCGTCGCGCGGCTGCATGATGGGCAAATCCGGCTCGAGGACAACGAGCCGGGGCTGAGGGTCGTTCTTTCCTGGCCGGTGCCCGCGAAGCTGGTAAACCTCGAGAAGGAAAAGCCGGTCAGCCAGACGGGGATTGCCACATGAATTCGCCGGCAAGCCGACAAGCTCCCCTCTCCGATCGCCTCCGCCGGGCGCCGTTCGGGATCGAAGAGCCGCGCATCACTCAAGCCGTTCGCGAGCTCGAGGCGGAGATGGCGGGGTTCACCACGACGGAGCCGGTGCAGCGGCTTCTCGGCGGCGTTCTCGCCGGCTCGCCGTACCTGTCGGCTCTCATGCGCCGCGACCCGGCACGGCTCGTCCGCGTTCTTTCGCGCTCTCCGGAGGAGAGCCGCACGATCCTTCTCGCAACGCTGGCGCAGCAGGCCGACGCAGCGCAGTCGGTCGCCGAGCTGATGGCAGCCTTGCGCACCTTCAAGAACGAGATCGCGTTGCTTACCGCACTGGCGGACCTCGGCGGCGTCTGGGAGCTGACGGACGTGACCGGCACGCTCACGCAGGCCGCCGACGCGGCAGTCGAGCACGCAGTGCGCTTTCTGTTCCGCCAGGCCGTTGCCAACGGAAGCTGGCTCGCGCCCGATGATCCGAAGCCCGATCAATCCTCCGGCTACATCGTGCTTGGCATGGGCAAATACGGCGCCGGTGAGCTCAATTACTCCAGCGACATCGACCTCATCGTTTTCTACGACAAGGCCCGCCTCAAGCTCCGTCCCGACCTCGAGCCGCAACCGTTTTTCGTGCGCATGACGCGCGAGCTCGTCCGCATCCTTCAGGAGCGGACGGGCGATGGTTACGTGTTCCGCACGGACCTGCGGCTGCGCCCCGATCCTGGCGCCACTCAGGTGGCGCTCTCGACGGACGCGGCGCTCACCTACTACGAAAGCTTCGGCCAGAACTGGGAACGCGCCGCCATGATCAAGGCGCGGCCCGTGGCGGGTGACATCGCCACCGGCAAGGCACTGCTGGCAGAGCTGTCACCGTTCATCTGGCGCAAATATCTCGACTTCGCGGCCATCGCTGACATCCATGCCATGAAGCGCCAGATCCACGCGCATCGCGGGTTCGGCGAGATCGGGGTCGCAGGGCACAACATCAAGCTCGGCCGTGGCGGCATCCGCGAGATCGAGTTTTTCGTACAGACCCAACAGCTCATCGCCGGCGGCCGGCAACCGGATCTGAGGACGTCCGAAACGCGCGTCGCGCTGGACCGGCTCGCTGAGCGGGGCTGGATCAAACCGCAGGTTCGCGACGACATGGCGCGCTGCTACGCCTACCTGCGCAACATCGAGCACCGTCTGCAGATGGTGGCCGACGAGCAGACCCATGCGCTGCCGAGCAGCCCCGAAACACTTGCCGCCTTCGCCCGGTTTGCCGGATATCCGTCGACGGCCGAATTCTCGGCCGAGCTGGTCACGCACCTCGAGACCGTGCAGCGGCACTATGCAGCCCTTTTCGAGGACATGCCGGAGCTGACCCGCGGTGGCGCCAACATGGTGTTCGCTGGCGAAGCGGATGATCCGCAGACGCTCGAAGCGCTGGCGAAAATGGGCTACTCCCAGCCCCAGCAGGTGATCGAGACGGTGCGGGGCTGGCATCACGGCCGTTATGCTGCCGTGCGGACGGCCAAGGCGCGCGAGCGGCTGACCGAAGTGCAGGCGGTGCTCATCGAGGCTCTGGCGCAGACGGCCAATCCGGACAGCGCGTTTGCGAGCTTCGATCGCTTTCTCGCTCAACTGCCGGCCGGTGTGCAGCTCTTTTCCCTGCTCCGGGCCAATCCGAGCCTGTTGCGGCTGGTGGCGGATATCATGGGCTCGGCACCAAGGCTGGCGCGCATTCTGAGCCGCCGCCGGCGCTTGCTCGACGCCGTGCTCGATCCGCGCGTGATTGGCAATCTCCCCACGGCAGAGGAACTCGATGCGCTGATCCGGGACGAGCTCGAGAGCGCCAGCGATTTCCAGGAGATTCTCGACCGTGCCCGCATCATCGGCAATGAGCAGATGTTCCTGATCGGCGTCCGCGTCCTGTCCGGCATCATCGTTGCCTCACAGGCGGGCGGCGCCTACGCGCTGCTCGCCGATCATCTCATCCGGGCTCTGCAGACGACCGTGGAGGAGGATTTCGCGCGCGTCCATGGCTGCGTTCCGGGCGGGCAGGCCGCAGTCATCGCCGTGGGCAAGCTCGGCGGGCAGGAGATGACGGCCGCCTCCGACCTCGATCTGATCCTCATCTACGACTTTGCACCCGATGCCGAGCAGTCGGATGGTTCGCGCCCTCTGCCTCCAAGCCAATACTATGCCCGGTTGACGCAGCGGCTCATCAGCGCCCTCTCATCTCCAACCGCGGAAGGCCAGCTCTACCAGGTCGACATGCGCTTGCGCCCCTCCGGACAGCAAGGGCCGGTGGCCACGCAGCTTTCGAGCTTCGTCGAGTATCAGGCGCACGAGGCCTGGACGTGGGAGCACATGGCGCTCACCCGGGCCCGCGTCATATCAGGGCCGCCGGAGCTGCGCGCCAAGGTCGAGCAGGCGATCCGTAGTGCTCTCGTCCGCCCTCGCGATCGCGCGAAGATCGCCGCCGACGTGCGCGACATGCGCCAGAGGATCGCCGCCGAGAAAGGCACGGACGAGATCTGGAACCTGAAGCAGGTCCGCGGGGGGCTCGTCGACCTCGAGTTCATGGCCCAGTACCTGCAACTCATCCACGCCGCCGATCATCCCGATGTGCTCGACCAGAATACCGTCCGCGCTCTGCAGAAGCTCGACGGCAAAGGCCTGATCCCGGGTGGCGCTGGTGCAACCCTGATTCCGGCGGCACAGCTCATCAACGACCTGACGCAGATCGTCCGGCTGTGCGTCGACGGCCCGTTTCGGCCTGATGAGGCGTCGCAGGGCCTCAAGGACCTGCTGGCCCGCGCCGCGCACGCGCCGGGCTTCCAGCGGCTCGAGGCCGACCTGCGGCTGATGCTCGCCGAGACGGCCAGCCTGTTCGATCAGGTCATTACCTGACTGACCATTTCCCGCGACGGATCTGAGGTGGGTATCGCGTTCCTGAAATGCTGGGGATGAGAACCCGACCTCTTGGAGATGAGAGTATGAAAAAGAAAACAATTCTTCTGATCGCGGGCGTGCTGATTGCGGCAGGCGGCGCTGCCGCCGTGGCCGGCGTCGGCGAGAAGCGCGGCCGGTTCGGTCACGGCCCCGGCATGGGCCCCATGTTCGCCCACATGGGCGGCCACGGATTTGGCTTCGGCCGAGGTGGCGGGTTGAAGGCGCTCGACGCGGACAACGACGGCGTCATCACCATCGAGGAGGCTCTGGCGGCCCGCACCCCGGTATTCGCGCGGATCGACACGAATGGCGACGGCGCGATCGATGCGCAGGAGATCGAAGCCGAGGTGAACCTCAACGTCCAGTACTGGACGCAAGCGATGGTGCACCGCCACGACCGCGACGGTAACGGCGTGCTCAGCAAGGAGGAGTTCGGCAAGAAGGATCGCAAGGACCGGCGGGCCGACCGTGCTGAGGACGACAAGAACGATGATCGCGGCGAGCGCGTCCGGCGTCGCCATCGCCACGGCTGGCATGGGCACGGCCACCACCGCGTCAAATGGCACCATGGCCGCAGGGGTGAGCGCAAGATGGGCCGGAGCTTCGAGAAGATGGATCTCAACTCGAATGGCACTCTGGAAGCCAGCGAGATCGAGACTGCGATCAAGCCACGCGTGACGCGGCGAGTGAACAGGATGATCTCTCGTTACGATCTGGATAACGATGGCCGCGTGACCCGCGAGGAGTTCGAGAAGCCCACGCGGGACCGGTTCGCGATGCGCGACATCAACAAGGACGGCAGGATAAGCGAGGAAGATCTGCCCCCGATGATGCGCGGCCGGGGTATCCTGCGCTAGAACGGGCGTACGCGACGATGCACGGGGAGGGACGGTGCCGGCAAGCTGGGGTGAGCAGGGGGGATCTTCGGCCGGATCTGCAGTCGGTCTGGCCGATGGCCCCGTGGTCAGCGATGCCTCGCTGCTCGCCCGTACGGGAAGCGGCGATGCTGCCGCCTTTCGCGAGCTGGTCAACCGGCACCTCCCCGCAGTTCTGGGCATTGCACGGCGTATGCTCAGGGACGATGCGGAGGCCGAGGATGTCGCCCAGGAGGCGCTGCTGCGGCTGTGGCGCACGGCCTCCGATCTGGAGGTCGGTCCGTCAGGAGCGCGGCCCTGGCTCAGGCGCGTGGTCTCGAACCTGTGCATCGACCGCATCCGCTCGACGCAGCGTACCGACGTGACGGACGAGGTGCCGGAGGGCGAGGCCGATGCGAGCCAGTTTCGCGAGCTTACCGAGCAGGATCTGTCGGCCCGCGTTGATGAGGCCTTGAAATGTTTGCCCGAACGCCAGCGCCTTGCGCTGACGCTGTTCCATTACGAGGGCCTGAGCCACATCGAGATCGGAAAGATCATGGGCGTTTCGAACGAGGCAGTGGAATCACTTCTCGGCCGGGCGCGCCGGGCGCTCAAGACGGCCCTGAAGGATGATTGGCGCCAGCTCCTCTGGGAGTCCTGAGGCGCTGCGCGCGGAGGAAGCACGATGGCGGTCGACAGAAATACGGCTGAACTTTCGGCATTCGAGGAGCACCTCGAGATGCACGGTTCGCGCGCGGAGCGTTGGCCGGAGGCGGCCCGCCGGCGCTTCGAGCCACTGCTGAAGGAGAGCGCGCGTGCCCGCGAGTTGCTGGCGGAAGCGCGGGCGCTCGATGAGCTGCTCGACCGGGCGCCTCTGCCGGATGCGGACCGCATGGCTTCGCTGGTGGACCGGATTGCTGCCCTTGCCGCGGCTCCGGCGACTGAAAAGCCGGCGGCAGCGCCTGTCATCGATCTTGCCGCGCGCCGGCAGGCCCGAAGGCCCCCTGCTCCGGGCTTCGGTTGGAGAGTCGCCTCGGCACTGGCGGCATCATTGCTCGTAGGCATCTATCTCGGGGCATCGCCCCCGGTCACGTCCACCGTCGAGGCGGTGGCAAGCGTCGTGGGCGTGTCGGCTGAGGCCGAGAGCTCGGATCTCGTGCTGATCTATGATCCGGCTGCTGATGAAGAGGAATTCCTATGAGCGAGGCTGAGCGGCCAGACGCGGCAACAGGGCGCCGGGCTCCGCGCTGGATGTGGGTCGTGCTCGTAGTATCGGTCGGGCTCAACCTGCTGGTGGCCGGGGTGGTTGCGTCGGCTGCCTGGCATTTCCACAACCGCGATGGCTTCCGCGGCCGGCTTTCGGCTTACCTCGAAACATTGCCGCCACAGCGGGCCGAAGTCCTGCGAGGCATCCGAGAGCGCTTCCAACCGACATTGCGGCCGCTACGCCAGCAAATTCGCGACACGAGGCAGGAAGCAGCCCAGCTTTTCGCTGCTGATCCGCTGGACAGGCAGACGCTCGTGGCGACGCATAAGCGCCTGATGGATGCCGAGGTCCGCATTCGACAGGTTTATACGCAGCTGATGACCGAGCTCGCCGAGAGCATGACTGCAGACGAGCGCCGCGCCTTCATGGAATGGCGCGCACAGCGCCGGCGCGGCTTGCGCCGCTCGGCCAATGTCGCCAGCGACCAGGCGCAGCGCTGAATAAGGTCCGCGCACAAGATCCCGTATCTGCGGCGCACCACTTCGTGCTGCACCGCGCACGGGATGACGGGTAGGTGGAAAGCGGATGCGCCGGGCCGAGGACTGGCCGGATACGCAGACGAGAACGTCAAGTCATCCCCATCCCCGTCATCCCGGATGCACCGCAGCATAAGAATGATGCGGTGCTGATCCGGGATCTTGCCGCGGATGCTGGGGTTTGTTGTCGTGTCCCGCACGCATGGGAGACGCAGGTTCAGAACCGATCCGCCGCCCGGCGCTGCTCGTAGGCTTTCAGGTGAGTGAAGCTGATCCGGTGCAGCATGTCGTCGAGGCCGTGGATGCGGGCCTTGTCCAGCATGAAGCCGACGATGTGATCCGCTTCGACGGGCCCTTTGCGTTCGATGTCGCGCAGCATGGAGGCGGCCATCTGCGAGGCAGGGTCGGCAAGGGTCTTCCGGAACTGCTCCATGAACGCGTCGGGCATTGGGTAGCCTTCTGCGGCGGCAATCTTCGCGTTCTGCTCGAACAGTGCCAGCGTCAAGCCGGTGCCGTCCGGCGTGCGGGCGATCTCGCCGATGTTGGCCCTCATCAGCGTCGTCATGCTGGCAAGTGTCGAGAGCATGACGAGCTTCTCCCACATCTTTTGAACGATGTTGGAGGCGGCGACCGCTTTCGCTTTCTCATTGGTCTTGTCGAAGGCCGCCTTGAGCGCCTCGACGCGTGGGCTCATGCTGCCATCCTGCTCGCCGAAGGTGATCGTGTTCCAGTCGTTGAGGTGCTTTACGAGGCCATCCGGCTGCAGCGTGATGGCGATCTGCGCAATGCCGCCGAGCACGCGCTCCCGCCCGAAGGCCTCGTTGAGCCGGTCGATGTGGGACATGCCGTTGAGCACCGGAACGATGGCCGTACTCGGCCCGACAGCAGGCCTGATGGTCTCGATCGCGCTGTCGAGGTCGTAAGCCTTGCAGGTCAGCAGCACGTAATCGGCCGGAGCGCGCACCTCCTCCGCGAGGCGCGCATCGACGTGCACCGCGAAATCGCCATACGTGCTCTCGACCCGCAGGCCGTCCTTCTCGAGCTGCGCCTTGCGGCCGGGCCGGACGAGGAAGGTGACATCGGCCGCCTCCGCTTCCACGAGCCGCCCGCCGAAATACCCGCCGATGCCGCCGGCACCGAGACACGCAACGTGCATGATGATCCTCCCGCTGATCTGCGGCTGGCAGGTTAGGGCGTTCTCGACCGCGAGGGAATATCGCTGCGGTCAGGGCAGCGTTGCGCCTGGCCGAACAATCCATCCGCTGTGATCACCCCGGGCGCCCGGGGTGACTGAGCGGTTGGACCGTGCTTCAAAAATCAAAAAGGCCTCCGCAGACTGCGAAGGCCTTTGTTTGCCGGTTGTCGGCCGACCTCACCCAGCGATCGACTGATTGATCCAGTCCTCGAGACGCTTCTTCTGGACGAGTGCGCCGACGTGCTGGTTGGCGACCTTGCCGTCCTTGAAGAGCATAAGGGTGGGCATGGCCTGGACGCGGTACTGCTGGGTGATGGCAGGGCTCTGGTCGACGTCGACCTTCACTACCTTGATCTTGCCCTTCATCTCCTCGGCCACCTGCTCGAGCGCCGGGGCCATGGCTTTGCAGGGCCCGCACCACTCGGCGAAGAAATCGACAACAACTGGCTCTGGCGCCTTCAGCACCTCGGCGTCGAAATCGCTATCGGACACCATCTGCGTCACGGTGTATCTCCTTGAGAGCGCCCCCGACTCAGGGGCAGGCACTTCGTGTCGCCCGGAACGTAAGGAGGGGGTCAGGAGGCGTCAAGCTGAGGGCTGCCATGCCGCCAGAGCAACTCCTCGTGTGCGTCCAGCAGGTTGGGCGGAATGGGCATGAGCCGCGCCCCATCTGTCCACAGGATCGCAGCGTGAACCGGAGGGCCGGAAAAGACCTCGCGGATGACGAGGCGGTACGCCGCAAGCTGCATCAGATATGCCTTGGGCACCTCCGCCGGTACCAGCGGCGGCGGGCGGTTCGTCTTGTAGTCGAGCAGCAGAACCTCGTTTGAAAGCCGGACGAGCCTGTCGATCTGGCCCGTAATCCTCAAGTTCGGCCGCTTGGCCAACGGGTCTGGAATGTCTGCGGCAACAGGCACTTCCGCGCGGCTTCGAGGCCCGAACAGTGCGCCGAACTGCGGATCGCGAAGGATCGCCAGCACTTCATCCGCGATGCCGGAGCGGACCGCATCGGGAAGGCTCTGGCCTCGCAATG
Organism: Hyphomicrobiaceae bacterium; assembly: GCA_041687075.1. Taxonomy (GTDB): domain Bacteria; phylum Pseudomonadota; class Alphaproteobacteria; order Rhizobiales; family Hyphomicrobiaceae; genus ZC4RG25. Next base: position 17,337 of record JAWLCO010000027.1, read on the forward strand.
CGATGAACTGGCGGGCCGTTTCCGCCCAGCGCTCTGGCGGGAAGCCGGGCAGATGCTCCAGCAGGGCGTGTGTGAGGCTGCCGCGCAGGAAGCGGTATTCCGACGACAAAGCGAGCGGTGACGGGCTGAGAGAAGCTGTCGAAGTGCCCTCGCCGGGGCTCGCGACCGGATCGCCGATCTCGTCGTTGTCGAGCGGTGCGAGGCGAGATGGCGAGAGCGGGAAGGTGGCCGCCGGCTCCCGTGGTGCCTTGCGCATCGCCCACTGCGGCAGCGGCTCGGGGCTCGCCGTGCCGGTTGTCTCGATGCGCGGCTCGTCCGGCGGTGCGGACTGCGGGCACGCGTAGCGCAGTATCGTTCTGCCGTCCTCCGTTTTCATCGTTTCGCAAACACCGCGCAGGGCCTCCTCGATGAGGTCGTACCAGCAGCCCTGCCCGCGGCCGCTCTTCGTCTCGAAACCGGCGACGTAGAGCCGGTCGCGGGCGCGCGTCATCGCGACGTAGAGCAGCCGGTTGCGCTCCTCGGTTTCTGCGACCTGCATTGCGGCCTTGGCGGCCTGCACGGCGGGATGACGGCTCGTTCCCTTGACCGGCCAGACATAAGGGTCGGGAAACTCGACCGGTTTGGCGACACCGGAGAGCTGCACGAGCGCGCCCTGCTGTTGGCCCGATCGCGACGAGCAGGTATCCGGGAGAAATACGATCGGCGCTTCGAGTCCCTTGGCGCCGTGCACGGTCATCACGCGCACCTCGTCGCGACCGTGGTCCTGATCGCGCTTGATCTCGACGCGCAACCGCCGCAGCCAGACGAGAAAGCCCTGAAGCGATGGCGGATTGCGGTCGTCATACTGAAGTGCCAGGTTCAGGAACTCGTCCAGTGGCTCGGCCGCCTCGGGTCCGAGCCGGGCGAGCATCCGCGCGCGCATGCCCTCGTTGTCGAGGATGTTGGCGAAGAACTCGTACGGCGGCCGGTAGTCGGCTTCGGCCCGCCAGCGCCGTAGCGTGGTGGCGGCGAACTCCAGCCGCGGGTTCGATTTCGCCGCTGCGATGAGGGCGCTCCACAGCGAGCCGCTACGGTCCGGCGCGAAGGTCAGCAGAGCGTCGTCATCGAGGCCGAACATCGGCGATTTCAGAACGGCCGCCAGCGCCAGATCATCCTCCGGCAGGATGAGAAATTCGCCGAGCGCGATCATGTCCTCGACCGCGATCTGCTCGGTGAGCTGCATGCGGTCGCTGCCGGCAACGGGGATTCCCCGCGCCTTGAGCGCCGCGACCATCGGTGCCGCGAACGGCTGGCGCTTGCGCACCAGAATGAGAATGTCGCCGGGCCGGATGGGCCGGTCTTCCGACTCCAGCCGCTCACCGCGGGCGAGCCAGCGCTGGATCGTGTCCGCAATCCGATCGGCAACCTTGATGACGGGCGATTGCGCCGGCTGGTCGGCCAGCGGTGACCAGGGCTCTGCGGGCTCGATCTGCTGGAAGACCTCGGTCGGCCAGATCTCGACGAGGCCGGCCCGCCCGATGCGGCGCGCCTGATGGCGAACCGGCTCCGCAGCGGCTGTGAGCCCTGGCGTGCGCGCGTGATCGGCGAAGACGCGATCGACGCTCGCGAGCACCGGCTCCGTCGAGCGGAAGGACAGCGTCAGCGGAACCGTCTGCCACTGGAGCCCCGCCTCGCCGGCGATTTTCTCGAAGTCCTTGCCCGATTTCGCGAACAGCTTCGGCTCCGCGCCCTGAAAGCTGTAGATCGATTGCTTCTCGTCCCCCACGGCGAACAGGGTGCGCGTCTTCTCCTGCGCACCGAGGCCGGAAAAGAACTCGCGGGCGAGGCCCGATATGATCGACCACTGCGGTGGGCTCGTGTCCTGCGCCTCGTCGACGAGGATGTGATCGAGCCCATTGTCCAGCTTGTAGAGGACCCACTGGGCCGACTGGGATGCGCCGAGCAGGCTTGCCGTATGCCGGATGAGGTCGTCGAAATCGAGGGCAGCGCGGCGGGCCTTGGCGTCTGCATATCGTTGCCTGACGGCGTCGGCCAGCCGCCACAGGGCGAGCGTCGCGTCGGCCAGCGTGTGGGCGAGCCGCTGCTCGCAGAGCTCGACGAAGCGGCGCTGAGCGGCCGCCAAGGTCGCATGGAGGTCGGGATAGGTCGACTGCAGGCCTTTGGTCATCAGGCTGGAGCGAGGATCGCCCTTGCCGGTCAGGAAATAGCGCCCCAAGGCCTCGATCCGTTGCCCTGGATCAGTGCGGGCCAAAGCTTCCTTCAGCATGAGGGCGTGATTGTTGTCCGTCTTCGATCCGGTCGCGAGCACGGCGGACGCGCGTCTCAGCTCGGCGTCCGGCAGGATTGATGCAAGCTCCGCCTCGACCGCTGAGAGGCTCGAAGTCGTGGCGCCCAGAGCCGCGCGATAGAGCTGGGCAGCCTCGTCTGCGGGATTGCCGCCCCGGAGCCCCAGCCGGGAAATGCTTTCCAGCCAGTCGCTTCGGCCGAGCGCGTCGCGCAGCACCTGCTCGAAGCCGTCCTCGGCCGCATAAGCCACAACGGCACGCAAGGCTTCGCCGAGCGCGCCGCTCTCCGGCGAGGTCGCGGAAGTCAGCACGGCATCGATGCACTGGCGCAGCAAGGTGCCGGCTGTCTCATCATCGAGGATGGTAAACCCGGGCGGCACACCCGCTTCCAGGGGGAAGCGCTGCAGAAGCCGCTCGCAGAAGGCATGGATCGTCTGCACCTTGAGGCCGCCGGGCGTCTCGACAGCTTCGGCAAAGAGCTGCCGCGCATGCCGCAACTCGTCCGCTGTCGGTGCGCGCCCGAGCAGATTGTCGAGCGACGTGTGCAGCTCGTCTTCAGCGCATGTCGCCCAGACCGAAAGCTCATCGAACACGCGCTGCGCCATCTCGGCAGCGGCCGTTTTCGTGAACGTCAGGCAGAGGATCTTGTCGGGCGCGGTGCCCGACAGCAGCAGCTTCAGCACGCGCATTTTGAGCACGTGGGTCTTGCCGGCGCCCGCGTTGGCGCTCACCCAGGCCGAGGTGTCGGGCTCTGACGCGATGCGCTGGGCGCGTTTGGTCTCCTCGAGCGCCTTGCTGGCAGCGTCAGTCATCGCCGCCTCCCTCCGACTCGGCGCCAAGCCACTCTGCCACGCGGGCGAGGTGCTTGTAGTCATCGTAGCGGTAGTCGTAAGCGGGGCGTCTCACCGCGCGGTAGGGGGTCTGCGGATCGTCGAATGCGGCGATCAGCTGCTCGAGCCCCGCGCGGGTCTGCTCGGCAAGCGTCGCGAGATCTGCCTTGATCGGCTGTTCGATGCCCGCCGGTTCTGCACCGGATGCTGAAATATAGCGCAGCATTGCAATCGCGGCTGGCTCCAGCTCCTTAAACCCGCCATTCAAGGCAATAACGGCCTCGAGCGGTAGCTGTGGTGCCAATCCATCTGCGGCGCGCCGGGCGAGAGCTTGCACTTGGCTTTCGCCGGCGGTCTTGTAGTCGGTGATCACGAGGCCGTTTTGGCAAACGTCGATCCGGTCTGCGCGCGCGGTGAGCGTGAAGGGGCCTGCCGGGCCGCTCAGCACGTGCGAGCCCGAAACCTCCGCCATCACGCGGATCACACCGTTCCTTCTGCTTGGCTCACTTTCGGCAAACCAGCGCGCGAACCGCTCCAGGCGCGGTACCCAGAAGGCGGCAACACGGGGATTGCCGGTATATTCGGTGAGGATCTCGCTGGCGATGGCCATCAGCTCGCCAGCCGGGTCGTCCGGCAGTTGCGTAGGGTGCTTTGCCGCAAAGCGCCCGAGCGCCTCGTGCACGATGGCGCCGCGCAGGGCGGCGCCTGGCTCGGCGCCGAGCAGTGGCAGGGGCTCGAGACGCAGGACTTGCTTTGCGAACAGGGCGTAGGGGTTGGTGATCCAGCGCTCGACGTCGCTGACCGAAAGCCGCCGCGGCCGCAACGCCAGCTCCGGACAAGGGCAGGGCGGGCGCAGTCGCGGCAGCGGCTCCGCGGCGTCCCTCGCCCGCGCCCAGCCGAGCCATGGCCGGTCGGGTGTGAGGGCATCGCTGGCATTCAAGCCATCGAGCAGGGCTCGGATCCGCAGCAACCAGCGGGAAGGAACCGTCGGTGCGCCATCCACCTTTTCGGCCCGCGTGAGATAGACGGTCGGGGCGCCCAGAAGCTGTGCAAAGTCGAGGGCCTGATCGCCGATGCGCGTCTCCGGCTGCGGCAGGCGAAGCTCATCGCGCATCGGCCGGTTGAGCCAGGGGCCGGTGTCGGAGATCCTCGGCCACGTGCCCTCGTTGAGGCCGCCGATGACGACCACGTCCGGATGCTGCAGCCGCGCCTCCAGCAGCCCCCAGATCGCCAGCCGTGGATGCGCTGGAAGTGCGGCGCGGACGTTCTCGTCGGCAACGAGGCTGCGGTAGAAGTCAGGGTAGTCTGCAGCCGCAAGCGCTGGCGCGACGAGGGCCGGATCGAGCAGACCGGCGAGAAGAACTGCGGCCGTTTCTCCTGCCTCTTCGCTCCAGAGTGGAGAAGCTGCTGTTTTCTGGTCATCCGGCAGACGCGCCAGAGCCTCCGCCGTCTCGATGTGCGCCCGAACGAAGTCCGCCAGAGGCTGCTTGCCGGGACGGGCAGAGATTTCGAGAAGCGGCTGGAACGCCGTCCGCAGGCGAACGAGGAGATCGTGGGCGGCCTGCCAATCGGTCGTGCCGAGCCGACGCTGCACCCTCGTCTTCGACTGCTGCGCGGCACGTTCTATTGCCGCGTCGATACCTTCGAGACCGCGCCCGAAGTAATCCGTGCGAAACGCGATGAGCTCCAGCGCGCGGGCAGCACGCCGGGCATCGCGCGCGGGCAAACCCAGCAGCGTCAGGGGATGCTTGAGCAGCGCCATGACGGCCGCCGGCTCGAAATCCCGGCTCACCACATCGATCACGAGGTCCAGAAAGGCGCCGGGGACGGTTTTCCGGAACGGCCGCCCGGCCGAATCGTCAACCAGAATGCCCCAGCTTTCAAGCCGATTGGCGACCCGGCGGGCCAGAATGCGGTCGGGCGAGACAAGGGCGGCCGTGCGATCAGGCACCTCCAGCGCCTCGCGCAGGATGAGCGCGATCACCTCGGCCTCGTCCTGCGCGGTGGGCGCCTCGATCAGTGAGACGCCGCGCAGGGCCTGCCGAAGGGTGCTCACGTCCGTCTGCTCGACGAACCGGCTCCACAGATGCGTGGTGCTGGCGGGCCGTAAGGCTTCGCTCAGGAAGGCTGCGCGGAGTGTAGAGCTCTCATCGGCTTCCGCACCGGGCAGCGATTGCGCGGCAGACCGCGATACGCCGAGGCGCGACAGCAGCTTGGAAAGGCCGTGTTGCGGATGTTCCGGGTGCTCTCCGATGCGCGCCCAGCCTGTCTCGTCGAGTGTCTGGTCGAGCCCGGGCAGCACGATGGCACCGTTTTCGAGGCCCAGCACCACCTGCATCAGCTCGGCCGTTGCCGGGATGCTGCCGGTGACGCCGGCAACGATGACGGGTGACGTCGGAGGATTTGAAGCCAGCCGCTCCGCCTCGGCAATAATCAGCCGGTTGCGCCGGTCCATCGGCGAGGTCAGGCCACTCGCCGACAAGTGCTCCGGCCACCAGTCGAGGACGATTTCGAGAAACTCGAGCGTCTGCTGCCAGTGCTCAGAGAAGGGCTCCGGCACGAGCTCGGACAAACGACCAAGGCTCGCGCCCTCCGTCTCGACCATGTCGATCAGGCGGCCCAGCTCCTTCGCGAGGCTCGCCGCCTGGGCCGGGGTTCGCGCACCTGCAGCGCCGTACGGCATGAGCGAGCCGTCCGCAGCCGGGGGCGCGCTGCGCATGGCCTCCGACCACTTGAGCACCAGCTCTGTCAGTACGAGGCGGCGCTCGAGCTCGCTGATGGCGGGCGGTATGTCTGCTGATGCCGCACCGGCGTCAGGAGAAGCGGCGAGGTCGGTCAGAAGCGTCAGATCCTCCTCGACCGCGGCAATGGGACGGATTCTGGGAAGCAGGATCGCCGGCCTGCCAGATGCAACTCGAAATGCCTCCTGCAGCGCCCGAGCCGCGCGTCGCGTCGGCAGCAGGATCGTGATCTCCGGCAGGTCCAGCGGATCGGGGGGGCTCAGTCCCGGACGGGGCAGATTGCCTGAAAGGATCGCGCGGGCGAGTGCCGGCAGGAAAGGGCGACCGGGCGGAACTGTGAACAAGCGCGCAGCAAACGCCGCTTTCGCGGTGCCCGATGCTGCAATAGGGCCACCCTCAGGCGGCATAGCTGCCACCGAGGAACTGTTCCGCATCGGCCAGTGCCGCCGGCGTTCCGACGTGCATCCAGGTGCCGTCGAGGCGAATGCCATGAAGCCGGCGCTGCTCGATCGCCCGGTCCCACAGCTGATTGAGCGAGAAGCGGCCTTCCGGAGCGCCTTCGAACAGCCTTGGATGGACAATCGATACGCCGGTGAAGACGAACGGAGCCAATTCCCGCTCGGGCCGGCGTTGCAAAAGGCCGTCTGCCGACATCAGGAAGTCTCCGCGCCCCTCATAACCGATGCTGGCGGATGACTGGGCCAGCAGGAGGAGGCCGTCCATGCGCTCGGGATCGAAGCCGCGCGCCAGCCGGATGAGGTTCGACTCCACGCCGTCGATCCACAGGCTGTCGGAATTGTGGACGAGAAATGGTTCCGGGCCGAGGCTGCCGAGAGCATTTCTCACGCCCCCGCCTGTGTCGAGGAGCTCATCCCGCTCGTCCGAGATCAGGATGCGCGGATGCTGGCGGTTTTTCAGATGCGAGACGATCTGATCGGCGTGGTAGTGCACGTTGACGACGGCCTGCGGGATGCCGGCCTCGGCAATGCGGTCGAGCACGTGGTCGAGCAGCGGCTTCTGGTGGAGGCGCACCATGGGCTTCGGGACCAGGTCCGTCAGTGGACGCATCCGCTGACCCAAGCCTGCAGCCAGCACCATCGCCGATTTCGGAAGCCACGCCATCGCGTCTTGCTCGTCTCGTTCCTGTCGCGTCTAGACGGCGCCGGGAGGGCCGCGGAGCTCTGCGGGGAAGTTCGAATCGTACCACATCTTCAGAGGGCGAAGTGTCACGTGGGCAAGGTTGCGGTCCAGGTAGCCCCAGATGCGCGGGATGTGCCGCAGATAGCCGTTCTTGCCATCACGGCTCGACAGCCGGGTGAAGATGCCGAGAATTTTCGTGTTCCGCTGGGCGCCCAGCGCAGCATAGGCGAAGGCAAAGGACTCTCGATCAAAGGCCGGGTCCTGTGCGGACGCGGCGGAGCAGTAGTGCTGGAACAGCGCCCGCTCCAACGCCTGGGAAACATCAACCCGCGCATCCTGCAGCAGCGAGGCGAGGTCATAGGCGGGATGACCTTCCAGTGCATCCTGGCAGTCCAGAATGCCGACCTTCTTCAATCCACTCCGGTCGGGCAGCCACATGAGATTGGGCGAATGATAATCGCGCAGCACCCACCCGGTCGTAGGTAGCCGCAGCAGCTCGTCAAAAACGGCATTCCACAGCGACAGGTACTCCGACCGCAGCGCATCGGAGGCAGCCTCGCCGTAAAGGTTCGGCCAGTACCAGTCGAGCAGCAGCTCGACCTCGATCTGCAGTGCGGCGCGATCATAGCGGGGCAGGTGATGGGATGAGCCGTCGCCCAGTTGCACCGTGCGCGGCACTGGGACCGATCTCAGGTGCACGAGTGCGTCGGTGGCCGCTCGCCAATGCTCGGCTTGATCAACGCCCAGCTCGCTGGTGATCTGACTGAAGACGGCATCGCCAAAGTCTTCGACCAGCAGCAGTCCCGCAGCGAGATCCTGCGCCAGCACCTCCGGGGCCGACAGACCGGCGGATCTGAGCGCGCTCGTCACCGCGACCCAAGGGGTGAGGTCCTCCGCGAGGTGAGCGATCCGGCTGTAGGGTTTGCCATCGCGGATCGGTGGTCCGTCCGGCTGGCGCGGCGCGTCCATAAGAACGGCGCTGCTGCCGTTGCGGTCGAGCCGCCCGAACCGGCGCGCCGAGGCATCGCCCTGAAGATAGCGCAGCCGGGCATTGCTCCATCCGGATTGCTGCAGGAACGCATCGATCAGCCTGAGGCGTTCCACGCGTGACTGAGCGGTGCCGAGCCCCTCGATGACGATGCGGCGCTCGGACGGATCAAGGCCCGGATCTTCCTGCAGACTGATCTCGATGCGATCCGCAGGCAGAAGCTCCTCGGCACGCTCGGGCCATTCGATCAGCGCCGCTCCTGTCGCCGTCAGCTCGTCGAACCCCAGCTCGCGAACTTCCTCTGCGCTGCCAAGGCGATAAAGGTCGAAGTGAGAGACCGGGAATCGCGGCGCTGCGTAGGTCTGGACCAGGCTGAAGGTCGGGCTCGGAACTTCGGCTGCCTCGTCGTCCAGCAGCACGCGGATGATCGCGCGCGCCAGCGTCGACTTGCCAGCCCCGAGGTCGCCGCGCAGAGCGACGACGTCCCCCGGCCTGAGCGCGAACGCGAGCAGCTCTGCCAGATGGCCGATATCGGTCTCGCGCACGCGCGCATGTGTCCAGGGTGCCGTCATGCGGCGGAAGGAAAAGCCGCGGGCGGGCGCGACGTCAAGCCTGAGCTGCCATCGCCTCTGCAACCGTCAGCTTCGCCGTGACCTCCGGGAACCGCACAGTCACCCGCGTGCCACGGCCCGGCTCGGAGTTGAGCTGCATCGTGCCCCCATGAAGCTCGACGAGGCTCTTGGCGATCGAAAGGCCGAGGCCGACGCCGCGATGCTTGGAGCCGAAGCTGCGGCTTTCGAAGCGCTCGAAGATCCGGTGCTGCAGGTCCTTGGGGATGCCGACCCCCTGGTCCTCCACCGAGAAGGCCATCATTCCGTTCTCTCGCCAGCAGGACAGCCTGACGGTATCGCCCGGCTTGGAAAAGCCGACCGCGTTCGACAGCAGATTGTAGATGATCTGGCGAACCCGGCTCTCATCCGCCGTGAAGTCGACGGCATCGTCAGCGATGGCGATGTCCAGTGTCAGCCGGGCGCGGCTTGCCCGCTCGCGGACGCCGAGAATGGCCGAATCGAGCACGTCGCGGACGTCCACGCGGGCGAGCTTCAGCTCCACCGCGCCGGCTTCGATGGTGGCGAAGTCGAGGATGTCGTCGATGATCGACAGCAGGGTCTTGGACGAGCTCGAGATGTCGTTCACGTACTCCCGCTGCTTCTCGTTGAGGTCCCCCGCCCGCGGGCTCGCCAGCAGCTCGCTGAAGCCGATGATGTTGGTGAGGGGCGTGCGCAGCTCATAGGACACGTGGCTGATGAACTGGCTCTTGAGCCGGTCGGCGGCAACCAGCGCCTCGTTGCGCTCGGCGAGCGCCCGCTCGATGCGCTTCGAGGCGGTCACGTCGGCAAACGTGAGCAGCGTGGCGCCGTCGGGCAGCGGCGCCGCGGTGAAGTCGATGACGCTGCCGTCCGGGCGAACCATCTGCCCCTCGACGGCATCGCGATGATCCGATATGGCCGTAACGGCGCGGCTGATGCGCATCCAGGTGCGCCGGTTCTCGAACCGCTCGCACGCGTGGCGAATGATCTCGTCGATATGCGGCTGGCCTTCGAGAACCTGGCGCGGCAGCTTCCAGATGTTGGCGAAGGCGGAGTTGGAGAGCTTGAGGCGGCCGTTGGTCGCGAAGACGGCGACGCCCTCCTTGAGGTTGTCGAGCGTTTCCCGTTGCACGCCTATGAGCGCATTGTAGCGGCTTTCAAGAGCGTACCGCTCCGTCACATCGTCGTAGAGATAGGTGACACCACCATCCGGACGCTGTTCTGCAACGACACGCAGCATGCGGCCGTCAGGTAGATGCCACCACTCCTCGAGCGGCGTGGCCGTTCTGTAACAGGTCAGCAGGTTGGCCTTCCATGCCCGATAATCGACGATCGCCGGCAGGCGGGAGGTCTCGCGCAGGCGGTCAAGGATATCACTGTCCGTTGGGCCGCTCTTCAGCCAGTCGTGGTCGAGATCCCACAGGCGCTGGTAGGCCACATTGAAGAAGCTGAGCCGCTGGTCGGGGCCGAAGATGGCAACGGCTGTGGAGACGCGATCGAGAGTCCGGTCGTAGGCAGCCACCTGCCGGTCGAGCTCTCCCTGCGCGGTCTCGAGGGCGGTCACGTCGATGGCGGCGGCCGCGATCGTGTCCTCGAGCGGCACGATGACCACGTCGTGCGGCTTGAGCTGTCCGCCCACGATGAGCGGCATCCGTTTGATCACGGATTCACGCTTGCCGATATGGGGTTCCAGGGCCGTCCGCTGGCGCGACTCCAAAAGCTCGATCTGCTGATCGCGGACTTCCGATTCGTCCGCAGCCTCGACGGCCTGGACATAGGCCTTGTTCACCCACTCGATCCTGCCGCCGGGGCTCTTCAGCCAGACCGGCATGGGAAGCGAGTTCAGCAGGGCGCGGCTCGAGCGGATATCGCGCGCGAGCTGGCGGTGCTGGTCGATGATCTTGAGCAGGTCGCGCTTGTAGCCGGCCACATCGCGCATGCGGAGGACCGCACGGGCGCCGGCAGCCCGGCCGTCAGCCTCGAGATGCCCGCCGGCGATCGTCTTGAGGAGCAGGTTGAACGGCCGGCCGTCGGCGAAGAGTGCATCGAGACCGGATTTGAGCGCTTCGGCCGAATCGGTATCGAGCCACTGGCCGAAGCGAAGCAGCTCCTTCTGGTCCTCCGGCAGACCGGTAACGGACGTCAGCGTATGGGCCACCACCTTCAGCGGTTGGCCCTGCTCCCAGAACACCAGAACCTGCGGCTCCGCTTTGACGATCGCTTCCGCGGTCGTCAGATGGCGGCGGAGCGAGGCGGCTTCCGTCTCGGCACGGTTGATGGCGAGCCGGGCGCGCCGCAGTACATACCAGACGATAGTGATACACAGCCCGGCCGCACCGGCGGCAAATGCGGCGAACAGAAGCTGGCGGATGCCGAGACCGGCGATGCCGGTCCCGCGTGTCTCAACCAAGCCAAGTGTCAGAACAACGATGCATGCCAGGCTTGCCAGGAGCAGCGCCAGGATTTCCCGGCGTGTGGCATCTGTCCTGCTCTGGGGGTCTGCCACGTGCATCGCGTTCCGTGCAAAGCTTTGGCGGCGCCTTGGAACGCGGAACCTGGCGCATTGACGAGTGTGCCTGAGGGGCGAATCACCTTGAATTATGGTGAGGATCGCTTGCGCTGGCCAGAGTCGGCGGGGCTGAAGCAGCCAGTTATCTGCGGCATGCGCGCTGATGGTTACCGCGCGGCATCAGTAACCACATGCAACTCACGCGCGAAAGGCAGGGCCGAGGCCAATCAGACGAACCAGCGGCCCGCGGGTAGAGGCACCATGAGCAGCTTTGCGAAGAGGAAATAGAACCCCACCACGATGGCCAGTCCGACGATCGGATAGACGACGATTCGGCCCGGTGTCCATGGATCGTGCATGGCTATCACCAGCAGCACGCCGAAGCTGATGATAGCCGTGATGAGAAATCCGAGCCACGGCATTGCCAGCGCCGCCGCCAGCATGACGATCACGAGCGCAATGCGCCGGGGCCAGGAGCCGCCGTTTTCGGCGGCCTCTGCCGGCGACACACTGACGTAACCCGCTCGCTGGAAGAGCCATCGCACCAGAACGCCAAGCGCCAGCAGGATCAGCACCGCCGCGACGGTGCGGGGGAAAACGGCCGAGTCGAAATCGAAGTAGCTGTACGTGTCCCACACTGCGGCCGCGCCGAAAATCACCAGCAGTGCTGCGACGATTGCAGCTCCGGCATCGCTGGCAGGAGTTGTCCCGCTGTCATTCGACATGTGCAGCCTCCGCCTTGAGCTTCCAGCGGCGCATCAGGATCGGGCTCGCCAGTGAGAAGATCGTGAAGGCGATGATGGCCATCGAGATCGGGCGGCCGAAGAACATGCCGGCGAGATCACCCTGGGCACTGCCGATCGTCCACGCCTGCACGAATCCCTGCTCCGCGATCGGACCGAGGATGAGACCGAGCACGATCGGGGCTGCCGCGAAGCCGAACCGGCCGAGGACCCATCCGATCACGCCGAGAACGATCATGATCACCACGTCGGAAACACTGTTCCGGATCGCGTAGGTGCCGATCATCGTCATGAACGCCACCGAGGGCACGAGCAGCGCCTTCGGCAGCGTGATGATGCTCTTGTAGGCGTAGCGTCCGAGCAGGAGGCCGATCGGCAGCATCAGGATCGTTGCGATAAGCAGCCCCCAGATGAACGTGTAGACGATGTCGCCATGGTCGGTGAACAGGCTGGGGCCCGTGCGCAACCCTTGCACGAGCAGCGCGCCGAGGATCACCGCATCCGGCGGTGTGCCCGGGATGCCAAGGACCAGAGTCGGAATGAAGCCGCCGCCGACCGTGGCGTTGTTGGCCGATTCGCTGGCGATAATCCCTCCGGGCTCCCCTTTGCCGTACTGCTCTCCCGGTCTGGCTGTGCGCCGCGCCTCGGAATAGGCAACGATGCCTGCCACCGAGCCGCCCGCGCCCGGCAGGATGCCGACGACCGTGCCGACGACAGAGGAACGAATGAGGTTGAATTTCTTTTGGATCAGAACTCTGACGGCTTCCGCCAGCCGAAATCCTCGCGGCTCGGCGACGACGTTGAGGTGGCGGCCGGGCGTGGCGACGAGGTCGATCAGCACCGGGATGCAGAACATTCCGATCAGCGCGGCAACGACGTTGATCCCTCCGACCAGCGTCTGCGAGCCGAAGGTGAGACGCACGTCCGCGGACACCTCCGCCACTCCGATACACGAGACGAGAAGGCCAAAGGCCCCACCGGCGAGCCCTTTCAGCAGACTCCCTTCCGAAAGGGCCGAAATAAGCGACAGGCCGAATATGGCGAGCCAGAAGTACTCGACCGGCCCGAATGCCAGCGCCACTCGCGACAGGGGCGGTGCGAGGGTCAGCAGCGCCAGCGCGCCGATCAGTCCGCCGACGACACTGGCCAGGCAGGCAAGCGTCATGGCGAGATCGCCGTCGCCCCTCCGCGCCATGGGATAACCGTCGAGCGTCGTAGCAATTGCGGAGGGGGTGCCGGGCGTGTTGAGGAGAATTGCAGAATAGGCCCCGCCATATATCGCCCCGGTATAAATGGCGCCCATGAGGATGAGCGCCGGCGCAGGCGGCATCCCGAACGTGAACGGCACCAGCACCGCGACCGCCATGGTCGCAGTCAGCCCTGGAATAGCGCCAATTGCGGCGCCGGCCACCACGCCGGCAAGCGCCAGGAGCAGGTTGAGCGGGGTCAACGCGGCAAGCAGCGCCTCAAGGCCTGACATCCCAAGATCTCTGGATTGTTTGGATCGTTAAGGCGAGAGCGCGCCCGCCATGCGACGCGGGCGCGCTCGTTCATGCCCTCGATGCTTATTTCAGGATGCCGCCTTCCTTGGCTGCCTCGATAAACTCCGTGGAGCGGGCCTTCATGAACTCGGCATTCTTCTCGTAGGGAACGTCGAGCATGGCAAAGCCGCCATCGAGCATTTTCTTCTGGAACTCGGGATCGGCATTGATCTGACCGATCATCTCCGACAGCTTTTTCCTGATATCCTCAGGCGTGGACTTTGGCACCGCAATGCCGCGGTAGGCGCCCGAGACCAGATCGAAGCCCAGCTCCTTGAAGGTGGGCACATCCGGATACTTCGGGTGCCGCTCCTCCATGGCGACGGCGAGAATGCGGGCCTGATCGCCGAGAGCCGCAGCGCTGGTCGTATACCCCCAAGCGGCCGTCGTTTGACCGCCGAGCAGGGCCGTATTCGAAGGCCCGGTTCCGGCGAAGGCCACGTACGTGGTCTTGATGCCGGCCATCTTGTCGAAGCGCACTTGCGCGAGGTGGTTTGCGGTGCCCTTGCCGCTGCCCGAGAACGTCACCTTGCCCGGGTTCTTTTTGGCATCGTCGAGCAGATCCTGCAGCGTCTTGTAGGGGCTGTCCGCCTTCACCACGATCGCATCGGGCGTGAAGTGGAACCAGTAGACGACCGTCAGGTCCTCGGTGGTGTAGCCGACGTTCTTCTGCGCCGGCTGCAGCACGATGTGGGGCAGGTTCACACCCATGATGGTGTGGCCGTCGCCGGTATGCTTGTTGAGCTCGGCCCAGCCCACGGCGCCACCGCCGCCCGGCTTATAGGAGACGACCAGATCCTGCCCGAATTTCTCGTTGAAGAACGGCTGCTGCAGCCGCGCCGTGATGTCGGACTCACCACCCGGTCCGAACGGGATGATGTAGTCGACCGACTTCGTCGGATATGCCACCGCCGTCGCAGTCAATGCGGCGGTGGCGATGGCTGCTAATCCCAGAGTGAACCGCCGCCCTCGCGTCATATCGTGACCTCCCGTGAATTGCTTTGCAGTCGGAGAGAACGTCTTGGTCCCCACCCGCTGGCACACTATCACGTGATCACATCACGACAAGGCTTTGGAACCCGCTATCAAAAAACGGGCTGAGGGCTCCAAGGGGCTCAGTAGCGGTAGTGCTCGGACTTGAAGGGGCCCTCGGGCGAAACACCGATGTACTCGGCCTGCGCCGGCGTCAGCTTGGTCAGCTTCGCGCCCACCTTGGCGAGGTGCAGCATGGCGACCTTCTCGTCGAGGTGCTTCGGCAGCGTGTAGACCTTGCGCTCGTACTTGCCCGGGTTGGTGAAGAGCTCGATCTGCGCCAGCGTCTGGTTTGTGAAGGACGCCGACATGACGAAGGAGGGGTGGCCGGTGGCGTTGCCGAGGTTCACGAGCCGGCCTTCCGAGAGCAGGATGATGCGCTTGCCGTCGGGGAACTCGATCTCGTCCACCTGCGGCTTGATGTTGCTCCACTTGAAATTGCGCAGGGCGGCGACCTGGATCTCGTTATCGAAGTGGCCGATGTTGCAGACGATCGCGCGGTCCTTCATGGCCCGCATGTGGTCGATCGTGATGACGTCCTTGTTGCCGGTGGCCGTCACGAAGATGTCGGCGCGCGGGGCCGCATCCTCCATGGTGACGACCTCGTAGCCCTCCATGGCCGCCTGCAGCGCGCAGATCGGATCGACCTCCGACACGATCACCCGGCAGCCCGCGTTGCGGAGGCTCGCTGCAGACCCTTTGCCGACGTCGCCGAAGCCGGCCACCATGGCCACCTTGCCTGCCATCATCACGTCGGTGCCGCGGCGGATGCCGTCGACGAGGCTTTCGCGGCAGCCGTAGAGATTGTCGAACTTCGACTTGGTCACCGAGTCGTTGACGTTGATCGCCGGGAACAGCAGCGTGCCCTTCTTCTGCATCTCGTAGAGGCGATGCACGCCGGTCGTGGTTTCCTCCGAGACGCCGCGGATGTTGCGGGCGAGCTCCGCGAACCAGCCCTTCTTCTCCTGCAGCGTGCGCTTGATGACGGCGAAGAGAATTTCCTCTTCCTCTGAGCCTGGCTTGTCGAGGAAGGCCGTGTCGCCATTCTCGGCGCGAAGACCCAAGTGCACGAACAGCGTGGCGTCCCCGCCGTCGTCGAGGATCATGTTGGGCGTACCGCCGTCGCCCCACTCCATGATCTTGCGGGTGTAATTCCAATAGTCCTCGAGCGACTCGCCCTTGATGGCGAAGACCGGCACGCCGGCCGCGGCGATCGCGGCGGCGGCGTGGTCCTGAGTCGAATAGATGTTGCATGAGGCCCAGCGGACCTCGGCGCCGAGCGCGACCAGCGTCTCGATCAGCACCGCGGTCTGGATCGTCATGTGCAGCGAGCCGGCGATGCGGGCGCCTTTGAGGGGCTGCGAGGGGCCGAACTCCGCGCGCGTCGCCATGAGACCCGGCATTTCGGTCTCGGCGATGGCGATTTCCTTGCGCCCCCAGTCGGCTAGACCGATGTCCTTGATGGCGTAATCGGCAGCAATCGGCATCTTCGGCTCCTCGACGTCGGAGTGGTTCTCTTGCCTCAAAGGGCGGCGGCAAATGGCGAACGCCGCCATCGCAGCTGGGTCGCCCGCGCGCGTTCGTGCCGCGGCCGTCTATACCGGCCCATCGGGCAGCATGCAACAGCATATAAAGACATTGTTATGTGTTGTTGTGGTGGCTGTCCGGTTCGGTAAAATTTACTAATCTCACGCGTACTGGGTCTCTAGTGTGGACCGGTGTTGCGAAGCATTATCGCTATGGGTGATTCGAGCGAGTGCGCGTCGTTGATCGGGGGACGGGCGATGGAGTGCAAGAACTCTGCGCTATTTGCCGGCTTGGTATATGATGAATTCTGGAGTGGCTTGCGGAGTTTCGCGTTCGGTATGGCAAAGAAATATGAGCTTGTTAGGGACAGAGTTCCTCGCCCCGAGGGGGGATTTATCGAGGCTTTTCGCATGGCCCTGGTAGATCTGTCTTGTTTCGGTGAGGGTCGCCGCCTGGATCTCTCCGGGTACCCGCATGAGTCTGAGCAAGCAGCAATGCGAAGTGATTGGGAGGCTCTTGGGGCAGATTTCAGAGCGTCAGCCGAAAAGCTTGAGTTGAGGGGCAAGGCAATCGAGGGAGAGGGGGGTGACGAAGCAATTGCCCAAGAGGCCGGGCCAGCCACCAGAGGCAAAGAGGGCCGATAGCGAATCTCAACCTCGCGCCAATGTCCAACAAGTTGGAATGATGGTGTCGTGGGAGGGACCCATCCCGCCTCCGGCTACCCTGCGCGCCATAGATGAGCTTGTGCCAGGATCAGCCGCGCGCCTGATAAAGCAGTTTGAGGACGAAGCAAACCATAGACGAAGCCTGCAGAGGAAATCCCAGCTTTTTCCGTTCCTTGATCAGGTATTTGCGCGCATCTGTGCCCTCATTTTTGCTGGCGGCTGTCTCTGGCTGATCGCTTACGCGATCGAGAAGGGCGCCTATTGGGCAGCCGGAATACTGAGCGCAGCCATGGTGGTTGGCGGCATCAATGCAATCATGGCGCGCAAGTAGCTCTTTCGGTTACTTGGTAGTTCCTCTTCACGCCTCGTCCACGCACTCCTCGCCGAAGCCGTCCTCCACAAGGGCGACCAGCGCCTCGAGCGCTTCCGGCCCCTCGGGTCCTTCAGCTTTCAGGTAAAGGGTGGAACCCGGCCCCGCGGCCAGCATCATCAGGCCCATGATCGAGGTGCCGCCGACGGTGTTGCCGTCGCGGGTCACGGAAACGGTGGCGTTGAAGGATTCGGCGCACTTCACGAACTTTGCCGAAGCGCGGGCATGCAACCCCTTGCGGTTGCGGATCGTCACGAAGGCAGAAGGCTTGCGGCTGTCCAGCACCTATATTCCCCCGGCCTCACGGTTCTCCGGAAAGCACCTGTCTGGCGACGCTAATGTATTTGCGTCCCGCCTCTTTGGCCAGATCGACCGCCTTTTCGAGCGGTGTATCGCTGCGCACCCTGGCAAGACGAACGAGCATGGGAAGGTTGACCCCGGCGATTACCTCGACGTTCGCCTCGTCCAAAATGGAGATGGAAAGGTTCGACGGAGTGCCGCCAAACATGTCCGTCAGCAGGATGACGCCCATCCCGTTATCGAGGCGCCGGGCGGCGGTGAGGATCTCCTGCCTGCGTGCCTCCATGTCGTCATCAGGGCCGATGGAGATGGTCTCGATCTGCTCCTGCGGCCCGACGACGTGCTCCAGTGCGGCCCGGAATTCGCCGGCCAATCCGCCATGGGTAACGATCAAAAGTCCAATCATCGCTTTCCAGCAGTTCCGTGCAGGCAGGCGGCCGCCTGACAGGCAACCGGTCCTTCCGTGTCACTCACCAGCGCCCCGATCTCGATCGTCGCCCGTGCTCGATGCTGGTCTGAGCGAACTTCGACATCGAAAGGGACACTGAAAATCTTAGAGTTGCTCGTGTGATGCAGATCGAGAAACTCGCCCGCTACAAAGCCGGGAGCACTGGTGAATTCCTCGACCATCACACTAGCAGGCAACTGTTGGTTACGAGCCGCGACATGTTTGGCAACTGTCAGAACCCTTAGCAAGCGCTTTTGCCCAGATTGCCTACCGCGAACCATGGCCCGCGCCTGCAGTTCCCTGCAGCGCGAGCAGCAGCTTTAACGGTGCCGATGCTTCGAATGGGTAAAGAGCGAGCCGGCGCATCCGTATGCCCAGGAGCTCCGCCGCGGCCTCCGGATCGGGCAAACGCTCGACCTGGTCCGGCGCCACCAGGTCGACAAGCAACTCGACCTTCGCGGCCTCTTGCACCGGCACCGCAACAATGCCGAGGCCGCGAACTTCGATAAGGCCCCTGATGGTCTCCGGGCACTGAACGTGGAGGCTGCCATCGCGCGCTTCGGCCAACACCTGGTCGTCCGCGACCAGAAGCGCCTGGCCGGAAATCAGGTCGGAAGCGGGTTGCGCGAGGCAGCGCAGGGCGAGATCGGATTTTCCGGAGCCTGGGGCGCCGCGGATCAGGGCCGCGCACCCCGCGAGTGCGATCGCGGTTCCATGGATCAGCCTAGGCGCGGCGGAGGACACGGCCAAAGCTCTTCGCTAGCGGTCCGTATACCGGGCTGGCCGGCAGCTGGACGATGAAGCGGGCGCCAAGCGGCTGGTCGTCCGGACCGGCGCCCTCGGCCATCCGGTTCTCCGCCCAGATCTCACCGCCGTGGGCCATCACGATCTCGCGCGAGATCGACAGGCCAAGGCCCGAGTTGTTGCCGCGGCTGCTCTCGGACGTCGGCCGGTATGTGTAGAAACGCCGGAAGATCTTCTCCAGGTTCTCGGGGGAGATGCCCGGACCGTCGTCCTCCACACGGATCTCAATGAACTTGCCGGACCGCCCGGCGCGCACCAGCACCGTGCCGCCCTCCGGCGAGAAGGAAATGGCGTTATCAACGAGATTTGTAATGACTTGCGACAGCCGCCCCTCGTGCCCGTTCACCACGAGCGAGTCCTCGGAGCACCTCGGGTCCACCTCGAAGGCGATACTCTTGCCGCTGCCGCCGAGGATGTCGGAAAAGGTGGTCACGATGCCGTCGAGCAGCTTGCAGAGGGCAACCGGCTCCGTCTGCTGCAGGGCGAGCTCGGCGTCGAGCCTCGAGGCATTCGAGACGTCCGTGATGAGGCGGTTGAGCCGCTTCAGCTCGCCCTGAATCTGCCCGATGAGTTGCTCGCGCTCCGTGTCATTCCGGGCGTAAGTCAACGCTTCGGCCGTCGAGCGTGCTGCCGTCAGCGGGTTCTTGAGCTCGTGCGCCACGTCGGCCGCGAACTTCTCGCTCGCCTCGATGCGCCGGAAGAGCGCCGTCGTCATGTTGCGGAAGGCGGTCGACATCTGGCCCACCTCGTCGCTGCGATCGCCGAAACTCGGCAGGTCGTGGCGCGCCGAGATGTGGCGGCTGACGTGCTCGGCCGCCGCTGACAGCCGCCGCATGGGCCCGGCTACGGTGCGGGCCAGCAGCATGGAGGCCGCAAGGGTCGCAGCCAGGGCCATCAACGCGATCTTCAGAATGGTCCAGCGCTCCTGATTGAGCGCCTCGTCGATCTCACCGGGTCTGCTCGACAGCAGCAGAACGCCCTGCACCGTGCGGGCACGCTGGATGGGGGCCGCTACGGAGACGATCTGCTCCCCGTTCTCGTTGAGCAG
>JAWLCO010000028.1:0-36766 GCA_041687075.1 Hyphomicrobiaceae bacterium
GGCGTGCGCAAGATCTGGCGGCAGATGCAGCGGGAGGGCTTCGAGGTGGCCCGATGCACGGTCGCCCGGCTGATGCAGAAAATGGGTTTGCAAGGGGTGATCCGCGGTAAGCGGGTGCGCACAACGATCGCTGACAAAACAGCCATCTGCCCGCTCGATCGCGTCAATCGGCAGTTCCGGGCGCCGCGGCCGAACATGCTGTGGGTGTCGGACTTCACCTACGTGGCCACCTGGTCCGGGTTCGTCTACGTGGCCTTCGTGATCGACGCCTACGCCCGGCGCATCGTCGGCTGGCGCGTCAGCCGGTCGGCGCACGCGGGCTTCGTGCTCGACGCACTGGAGCAGGCCCTGCACGATCGCAGGCCCGTCTCGGGCAGCGGCCTCGTCCACCACTCCGACCGCGGCGTGCAGTACGTGTCGATCAAGTACACCGAGCGGCTCGCCGAGGCCGGCCTCGTGCCATCTGTCGGCAGCGTCGGCGACAGTTACGACAACGCGCTCGCCGAGACGATCAACGGGCTCTACAAAGCCGAGGTGATCCAACGGCGGGGGCCGTGGCGATCGCTGGAGGCCGTCGAGTACGCGACACTCGAATGGGTCGACTTCCGTAATGGGGCGGTTGTTGTCAAGCGCCATTTTCCCCACACCAATGCAGCACGATACGGATCGACCGCTCGCGGGACGGAGTCGCTGGCGCTGCGGGGACGTGAAGCATCGGAGCCGCGCCAGTGCCGGTTTGATGTGCCAGTTTCAAACCTTTCCGGCCGACGCGCCCGAAGTCTGCTGTTTCCGAGTTGATTGCCCGAGCCGGGATGATGCTTCCGTCCGTTGTCGGCGCGATGGCCGCCACATCATGCCTGGTCCATGAGCAGTTCCCGCGCGCCCATCTGGTACGCGTGCTCGGAGCCATCGCCCCGGCTACAGTCGACCCATCGGCGTCGTCGGGGACCGCGTCCCGGCGTGGGATCTCGAAGATCCAGCGCTTCACGCGCGGCCAGTTCATCCCTTTCGGAAAAGTTCCAGCGACATGGGTGTTTACGCAGCAGTAGCCGCCACGGTAGCCTCACGGGTGAAGCGGAATTCAGTTCCGTCGCGCCACATTCGGTGCAGCACCACGCCGATGCGTCGTGCCAAGCCAATCGTCGCGCGCTTCTTCCCGCGCCGCTGGGCCACCCTCAGCGCCCAGGCCGTCAGCCAGTTGTGCTTGGCGCGGTTCAGCATCACCGTGGCCGCCTGAAGGCGAGGAGGCCGCGTACCGCAGATTGTGAAGCGTGACACCCGGCAACGCGAATCTGTCTTGACCGACGTAGGTCATGATGCCGTCGACAGCAGCTCCGCATGTTCGCCCTCGATCAGGCCAAGCTGGTGAGAAGCACGCGGTCAAGCCGTCCCCACGGCCTTCTCAAACACGGCGATGGCACAACATTTCTTGGTTGTCGGCGGCAGCGCGCACGCTGTCGCTGAAGACGATTTATGCCCGGTTCTGTGGCCTTCGGTGGCCAGAAACGCACGGTGCACCGGTTTGTCCACGCTGCGCTGCGCGCAAAGCCTATGCGCTTGCTATTGGGCGCGATCGCCATCCTCGTCAACGGGGCGAAGGGCGTATCGGCTCTTCAACTATCGCGATGCACGGGGCTTTCCTACAAGACGGCATCGAACGCGATCTGGCTTTCCGAAAACTTCGATGCCTTCATGGCTCCCTCGCCCGGCCCTGTTCCGACTCGGACGCAAAACTGGAAAAGTCTAGCTCAGATCGGTCCAGTTTCGAGGGGGCAGGTCAGGTCGACCAGGAGGTATTCATCAAACGGCCACTGCCTGAGCCCGAGCCGAACGCCGGTCAGCCGAAATCAAAAGTGCGAAAGAATCTGAACAATACCAAAAGTCGTGACACTGGGCAAGGGCAAGCCCAACATGACGCGAGCAACTGACAAGTGAATTTTGCTGGGATCATCCTTCTCGAACTCGGGGTGCATGAATAGCCTTCGCAATCAGCTTATCGGCGCGGCGCCTCGCGCACTGGCGGCCAAAGAACAGGCGATAATTGAGTTGCTTCCAGAGCCGAGTTGGCGAGGTTAAGAGTTTACTAGCTTGCGCGTAGAGTGTAGCTAATTCAGCGGAACGACAGGCCAACTCGTTTCGCACACCGTCCAGTTGGGTGGTACGCAAAGTCAGCTCATGATTGAGCGATTTGATCTGACCTTGTGCTGCAAGCCATTGCTCGAGAAGTCCGGCGCTGTACTCTCCTCTCCATCCCTCTACTTGATGGCGGTCGGCGATCGTCCTCACGAGGGAACCCTTTGGCGGAAGCATCCATTTATCGATCAACTCCCGCCGCAGCATCTCATTCCACAAGTGCAAAAACTTCGCTTGACCGATTCTTCCAATCAATTCCTTTTCCTTGGCCGGCCGTAAGAGATCGAAAGCCGCCCTGTAGTGCACCGGATAGGCAACTGTTGCCGGAAGCGCGTGATGGGCCCGCCCCAATTCAGCTACTACGCGACTGATCAGCTGTGGTCCAATCTGTCCCCATTCCACTCGGGTGCCGAACTTTAGTGTCTCTTCCAGACACCGGAGGACCACGTCGTCATTGCGAGCGAAATGCAACACTGCGCCGTTGATGATACCTTCCTCTTGGTAACAAAAGAATTGCGTGAATTGTGGAATATTATCTGAAAGACAGACCACATCCGCATCGACCCACCAGCCGCCACGCTCGGCCAGGAGCTTGTAGCGAAAAAGATTCGAGAACGCCGCATGAGACCCACGCCCCGGACCTGTTTCGTATACGAAATAGCGATCTTTGGAGATGATCTCCGAGGCATCACGAACATTTACGCCATCGGGCACCCTCAGATCGGGTGTATACGTGTAGACGTGGAACGCATGGCCGTGATCAAGGAACGAGCGAAAGCACATGGCCTCATAAGGAGAAATTTCATCCCCGTACCAAAACGTCTGGAAGGTGTGCATTGCATCGATCCCTCTGTCGAGCGTTCTGTGTGGCTGCGTAGGCAAAAGTCGTGCCGCCACTATTGAGCATCTCATGGGCGGGCGCTCCCCGCAGGGGTGATCCCATCCGCTTCGCGCGGTGGCGGAAGTGGATCAGACTCCCATTTTACTGAATTTCGCATGCACGACCAGTTCTCAGCTCGACCGGCCGATACAGCATGAGGCCATAAAGGAGAAGTGCACCCCAGAAAACATACGCCTGGACAAAATTCAAATGGGTTGCTGCGAGATAGTCGACTGCGGGCCAGAAATTGGCCGTCATGATGTAGCTGACGGCAAGTATCGCGAGCGCCGAGGGGTTTTTGCCGAACCGGGCCACTGCCACGATGTAGATCGGCAGCAGTATCCCGTAATGGTGCTCCCACGCAATTGGCGAGGCCATGGTCGCCGCGAGCGCGAATGCGCAGAAATCGACGAGTCCGTCACTGCTGCGGCGCATCAATACCGTACCAATCAGTATAAAGGAGGCCAGCATTGTGCCGAAATAGACGAGTGGCCTGTATGGCGGAAACCCATTGCTCCACTTCAGATTGTTGATGAGGTCCGGCTCGGCGATGCCGACGAATCGATTGAGGATCCCATTGACAGAGTGGTTTGCAAAAAAGCCTTCACCTCGCATTGAGAGTAGCGATAGCGCGTCGAGGTAGTCGAGGTTGTGCGCTATCCCGAATATTGCAACGGAAGCCAAAAGACCGGTGGCGCCCGTCATTGCACAGGCTGCGACAAAGCCCCATTCTCGACGCACGCTTCCCCACAGCAGGAATGCAGCGAACTGAGGTTTGAGCGAAGCACAAAGTCCGATCAGGAGGCCAGCAAACTGTTTTTTTGATGCGAGCCAGGACAACACGGCGCCCGCAAACAGAGCATTTATCCAGATCTGAATTTGACCAAGCGTATAGCCTCTGGTGATGGGGTAGTACGTGAGCGTAGCAAATGCCGAAAGACAGATCGCGGCAAGAGGGCTAGCTGAAATAGATTTGAAGGTTAGTGCGCTGCAGCACATAATGATGCCTGCCAGCCAGATCAAGCCCACAATAGCCATGAAGCGCAGGAAGTCGATGCCGGTGGCTTCGGCAAAAGTCTCCAGCCATGAGAAGGGAATGAGGCTCGTCAGCGGATATTGGAACTTGATGCCCCGGTTGATAAGGAACTCCGTATAGATTGGCGACAGGTCGCCGGAACGAAGATGGGACAGGGCTTCAGCCATAGGCCGCCATGAGTCATCCCAGGCCTGCATAGTGAGAGTTTCGAGTGTAGCCCCAGGGTTCGACGTTGCATCAGTATCACCTAGTGGGGCTGGCCAGTAGGAGATAAGCCATACGAACGTGGCATTGAGCACGAGAAAGGCAGTCAGGCGGTATCCATTTATCTTTGAACTGTCCCCTATCAGGATTGTGTGCATGAGCCCTCGCCTTCTCCGCCTGGGGCGTTCCAAGGGACGGATACCCGTTGAGAAATCTTAGCTTATCCGCTTCCCGGCCAAACCAATCAACGCTGCCTTTTTCTCAACGACCAAGCGCGTTACGGCGCGGAATGCAGGAAGTTGTTCAACCCGGCGAACAGGATCAGGATACTAGCGAATCCAACCGCAGATCTCCGCATCGGCCTCAGAGCCGCCAGCGCTGGCATAATGACGATCAAGGGAGTCCAGTGAGGCGGGTAAAGGAACGTCTCGACGCCGAAACTTCACGTGCAGAACGAATTGGCCGATCAGCGTCAGACCCAACGCGACGCAAAGCTGTGGCCGATCTCTTCCTTTCAGGCAGGTAATCAGAGCCCATAGACCTATCGTCGGCAGGGCGAGTCACGGGATGGTCAGTTCTATAGTGATTGCTCTTCCTGTCAGTAAGATTGTAGGCTGTGAGGCTGTCAGCATTGAACAAAGCATCCTCACCGGCCTCGCCTAGGCCATAGTAGATTCGCGGATAGATCTGCCCGAAAAGAAAGTATACTGCTGCAAGGGCGAATGCTCCCAGGGTGACCCTAATGCAAATATCAAACCAGTGGCAATGCATTGACCCTCGCATTTTAAGCGATACGCTATTCGAAAGTCTGGGGCAGGTGTTGCGTGCGGCGGAGTTGAACAGGTGAACAGAATGACTTAGGCGTGGTTACGCAATCCTGAGGATCCCGTTCTTCCTCTCAGCAATCCCTTGCTCCACATCAGCAAACGCGGCCTCTGCAAAGTATGCTCTGAACAGGGACTCAAGTACGCTTTCATCCATGTCCTCGTTTCTGTGCGACAGGGCAGTAAAGTGGAAGCTTAATTCGGCGCGGATGCTTGCCGCGAGGTCGCGAGCAGTCCACTGGGTAGACAGCCACTGGGGCCACGGGGTTTGCCGAATGAATGATTTATATCGCCGGTATGCCTCTACGGTCCCGAATAGACGCTTCGATCTGCCAAACCGCTTCCAGGGCTTCGACCGTCCAGCATAATGCACGATCACCGGCTGGATCAATTTCCTCAACGCCTGATCTTTCGGCCGGAAATTCCAAATAGGCGACAGTTCGGTGATTGCGCCGTCGAGGACGGCATTGAGGGCGTCCTCTTCAAGATAGTAGCAGATTGACCTATTCTGCATGATGAATTCGAGTGCGCGGGTCGTAAGGCGGTTGTGAACCCATTTCTCTATGTCTATCAACATCACACCCGCATTGAAGTGGCGGTACGGGTAAGTCATTCCCAATTCTTGGAAATGTGACTGCCACCAATTCCATACGTCCTTTCGTTCCGCAGCAGGCACCCGGCCTGCCGGCACAGCTGCCACTGCCGTATCGGCCATCTCGAGTTCAAAAAGAACGCCCACATCGTCGTGGATCGTCAGATCAGCATCGAGGTGAAGGACCCGTCGGTACCGACCAGCCAATGAGACTGGTACGAGTAGGCGCATGAGAGCGGCTACGGACAAACGCCGCTGCAGGATTTTGACATCCTGCAATTCCGAGAGATCGAGGTCGTCCCGAAGAACTATCCCTCGTTCTGCGGCCCATTCTCGGAAATCACCGGCAGCGTCCCCAGGGGGGGTAAATATGATGACTTCGAAAGTCTGCTCGCCGGAACTGGATGCTCGCCTGACGCTATCCGCGACGAACAAGGCGGGGACGAGCATATTCTTATCGGCACAGAGACAGACAGCGTTGGGCGCGCCAACCATGATATCCGCTCACCGGCTAAGTTGAACACGCACACGGACCAGCAGAGCATCGGGGCGTGAAATCAACCATAGGTAGTGTGTCGACGAGTCTACTAATTTGGTTTGAGCCGTTTGTCGATGCATTGCATCCGGAAAGCGCACAGGTATCCACAGCCGGGGCGTGCGGCCTTGCTGCAAGAGTCTCGTTTCGCCCGGCCCCCGCAGCAGAATGCTTATCCAGGTAGTGGCCGTCATACTCGCCGAGGTCTCATCGCCGGTGTGGGCATCATAGCCAGCTGGCTTTTTGCCGTGGCCATCTCAGCCAAGCTCCATCAGGCGGGCTGACTGTCTGGATTCAGCGTAGGCCGCGCTAACGTGTCAACGCGCTCCGGTCCGGTTCCGATGTGTGACCCTCTTGCTACAGAACCCTCCAAACCAGCACCAGCTCTTAAAAACAACCAAGGATTGCAGTATGGAGCCACTTCAACCACACCGGAGACTCGGATATGACTGCTATCGCTTCAACCGGAAATTAGGAGGCATGAATGAAGCGTTCTTATGAGAAGCCCGTGCTCGTGAAGCGGGAGCAGCTTGCATCCATCACCGCTGATGGCCGCTTTGTCAGCCCGTTTTTCGACGGCTATCTAAAATAAGCTCGCACTGAACTTCTGAATAACGCTGCTTTTATGACAGCGGCTCAATCGACGCTCAGCGCCTTCTCTTGTGAGCCGTGGGGGCGCTTATTTTTTTGGTTTGTGTCCGCAGGTCTACGAGCCTTTCAATCAAACCCCAACCCCACATAGTTCTCCGCCAGCGCCATCTGCGCCGCCCGCGAGTTCCGCAAATATCCGAACTCCGCCTCCTGCAGCTTCCGGGCGAAGGCATCTGCATCGGGGAACCGGTGCAGCAGGGACGTCATCCACCACGAGAACCGCTCCGCCTTCCACACGCGCGCCAGGCACTCTGCGGAGTACGATTCGAGCAGATTGGTGCGGTTCTGCTTGTAGAAGGCTGTCAGTGCACGGGCCAGAACGCGCACGTCGGCGGCGGCGAGGTTGAGGCCTTTGGCGCCCGTGGGTGGGACGATGTGGGCGGCGTCGCCGGCCAGGAACAGGCGGCCGAAGCGCATGGGCTCGGCAACGAAGCTGCGCAATGGCGCGATGCTCTTCTCGATTGACGGTCCCGTGGTGACGTGCTCGGCCGCTTCAGGTCCGAGGCGGCGCTTGAGCTCTTCCCAGAAGCGGTCATCGGGCCAGTCTCCGAGGCGCACGTCGAGCGGGCATTGGATGTAGTAGCGGCTGCGGGTTGTCGAGCGCATGCTGGCGAGTGCGAAGCCATCCGCGTGGCTCGCGTAGATCAGCTCCTCCGAGCACGGCCGGACGTCGGCCAGCACGCCCAGCCAGCCGAACGGGTAGGCGCGTTCGTAGGTCGTGAACACGGATGCGGGAATCATCGAGCGGCTGGCGCCATGGAAGCCGTCGCAGCCGGCGACGAAATCGCATTCGAGTGTTTCTTCCTGCTCACCCCGGCGGAAGGTGATCCGGGGTTTGCCGGTCTCAAGACCACTGCAACCTGCGGCCTCTGCCTCGTAGAGCGTGACACCGCCTTCGGCCTCGCGTGCGGCCATCAGGTCGCGCGTGATCTCGGTCTGGCCGTAGATCACGACGGAGCTGCCTGTCAGGCCCGTGAGATCGATACGCAGAGGGCGGCCGTCGAAATTGATCTGCAATCCGTGATGGATGAGACCTTCGCGCTGCATGCGCTCGGCACATTCGGCCTCCTCCAGCAGCTCGACCGTGCCGCGCTCGAGCACTCCGGCGCGAACCCGGCCCAGCACATACGCCGCACTGCGCCGTTCGAGGACAACGCTCTCGATGCCCTGACGCGAGAGCAGCCGCGCCAGCAGCAGTCCGGCCGGCCCGGCCCCGATGATCCCTACCTGAGTGCGCACTCCTGCCTCGCAAGAGCTATTTTGTTTTCGGGCAGGGTGGCGCGTTTTGCGGCTCGGGGAAAGAGGCTAAAGTTTTCCGCCCGATGGCTGCAGGTCAACGGCCGCGCCAGACCCGCGCGCATAGCGGGTTGGCGCCCATGTGGTAGACGAGCTCGGCCGGGTCATCGACGTCCCAGATGGCGAGGTTGCACCACTTTCCGGGCTCGATCGTGCCGATCTCATCGAGACGGCCCAGGGCACGCGCCGCCTCGCGCGTAACGCCTGCCAGGCACTCTGCCACGGTCAGCCGGAAGAGCGCCGCGCCCATGTTCATGGTCAGCAGCAGCGATGTCAGTGGCGAGGTACCCGGGTTGCAGCCCGTGGCAAGCGCGATCGGCACCTTGTAGCGGCGCAGCAGGGCCACGGGTGGGGCCTGCGTCTCCCGGAGGAAACAGACGGTGCCCGGCAGAAGTACCGCGACGGTTCCGGAATCGGCCAGCGCGGCGGCTCCGGTCTCGTCGAGATGCTGCAGATGATCGGCGGAGAGCGCGCCGAAGCGGGCGGCCAGTCTGGCGCCGCCGAAGCTCGAGAGGTGATCGGCATGGAGCTTCACCGGTAGTCCCGCGGCCCGGGCTGCCTCGAAGACGCGGGCGATTTCGTCCGGCGAGAACCCGATCGCCTCGCAGTAGCTGTCCACGGCATCCGCAAGCCCTTCGGCGGCGATGGCGGGGATCATCTCGCGACAGACGCGGTCGATGTAGGCTGCCCTGTCGTCTTCAGCTTCCGGCGGCATGGCATGGGCGCCGAGAAAAGTCGTGACGACCTCCACGGCACGAAGTTGCCCGAGCCGGCGCGCCGCTGCGAGCTGCCGCTTCTCGGTGGGGAGATCCAGACCGTAGCCGGACTTGATTTCAATGGTGGTCAGGCCTTCTGCGATCAGCGGATCCAGGCGCCGGAGGGCGGCCTTGACGAGATCGTCCTCGCTGGCGGCCCGGGTCGCGGCGACGGTGGCGAGAATGCCGCCGGCGCGGGCGATATCCTGGTCGCTGGCCTCGTCAAGCCGCGCTTCGAACTCACGCGCGCGGCTTCCGGCGTAGACAAGGTGCGTGTGACAGTCGATCAGCCCGGGTGTGATCCAGCGGCCGGCGCAGTCGATCGTCTCGCGCGGAACCAGGACCGCGGGGAGCTCGGAACGCGGCCCCGCATAGGCGATCCGGCCATCACGGGCCGCGATCACGCCATCATCGATCCGCCCGTAGGGGTGCTCGCGCCCGGCCATGGTCGCCAGCCGCGCGTTGGTCCAGAGCCGATCGCAGGTCGCCGTATCGCCTCCCATCTCGTGCCTCTTCTGTCTCGAGCCGACACTTCGGGCCTGGCCGCCGGAATTGGCGTAGTATCCTGGCCAGCAATGAACAGATTTCGGAGAGCGGGCCATGCAGCAGCTCGTCCTTGATCGTGCGCTCCTTCCGGAGGGCTGGGCGGATAACGTGCTGGTGGAGCTGCAGGACGGAATGATCGCCGGCGTCGAGCCGGAGTCGACCGTGCTCGCAGGCGTTCCCCGCCAGCCCGGGGTGACGCTGCCGGGCATGGTCAATCTGCACAGCCACGCGTTCCAGCGTGGCATGGCGGGACTGGCAGAGCGGTCCGGCAGCGACGACGACAGCTTCTGGACGTGGCGGGAGGTCATGTATCGCTTCCTCGACCGGCTGTCGCCGGAGGACGTCGAGGCGATCGCCACACTGGCGTTTGTCGAGATGGCCGAGGCCGGCTTCACGACGTGCGTCGAATTCCACTACCTGCATCACGACCCGTCCGGTACGCCGTACGCCGACATCGGGGAGCTTGCGGCCCGGATCGCAGCGGCGGCCGACATGGCGGGGATCGGCCTGACGCTGCTGCCCGTCTATTACCGCTGGAGCAACTTCGCAGGCGCCGAGCCGGTTCCGGCGCAGCGCCGGTTCATCAATGATCCGGACCAGTTCGCATGGCTCATGGAGGCGTCCGCGCGCGCCATCGATCCGCTGCCGGGCGCCGTGCTGGGCGTCGCGCCGCATTCGCTGCGGGCGGTGACGCCGGAGGATCTGCGGTTCGCGGTCGAGCTCCTGCCCGAAGGGCCGATCCATATCCATGCCGCGGAGCAGGAAAGGGAGGTCGCAGACTGCATGGTCTGGTCCGGCCGCCGCCCCGTCGAGTGGCTGCTCGACGAGATGGAGATCGGCCCACGCTGGTGCATCGTTCATGCAACCCATATGACCGGGAACGAGGTGTTGCGCCTCGCCGAAAGCGGTGCGGTCGCCGGGCTTTGCCCGATCACCGAGGCCAACCTGGGCGACGGGGTCTGCCCGGCGACCGCCTACCGCCACGCGGGCGGCCGGTTCGGCGTGGGGACGGATGCGAACATCTGCATCAGCGCTGCGGGCGAGCTGCGCGCGCTGGAGTACAGCCAGCGGCTGATCGAACGCCGGCGCAACCGAATGGCCGGCCCCGGGCAGTCCGTCGGCCGCGCTCTGCTCGATGCGGCGCTTGCCGGTGGCCGACAGGCGTCGGGCCGCGCCGCCGGCGCCATCGCGGCCGGTCAGCGGGCGGACTTCGTGGTGCTCGATCCGGCGCATCCGTCGCTCGACTGCCGGGAGGGAGACGCCGTTCTCGATGGCTGGATCTTCGCGGCGGCCGGCTCGCCCGTCCGCGATGTTTGGGCTTCGGGCGCCCATATCGTGCAGGGTGGCCGCCACATCGCGCGGGAACGAGCCGTGCATCGTTACCAGGCGGCATTGCGCCGGGTGTTGCATGAGGTGTGACGCAAAAGAGGTCTGCGAACGTGCGCTGACGATTTACGATCCTGCGAAATTCTTACGCTCACTGACCGTCTGCCAGCGCGAAATCCCTGCAACTGCAGCCATTCTCCACGCCCACGCCACAATTAACAGTTCATTAACGGTCTCGGACGTAACCGGTCCCAACGAGGGACAGTCGGCAACTTCAGTTTGACCGACGCAACGAAGAACTCGTCCGGGGGTGGCGTGTGTATGTGTCCGGATCCTCTGCGATCGGTCGATCGAGATCTGCATTCGCTGCAGCAGCGGTTCGTCTCCACGCGGATCACCACACCCAGCGCTCACACGCGCGAATTCCTCAACATGCCGCACCTTGCGAAGGGGGCAGATAGTCGTCCAACGGCCGCCGAGGCCGAGATCGCGGTCGCGCGCGCGGCGCCGGGCCGCGCCAGATGAGAGAGGCGGAGCAGCAATGACAAACGTCCGGATACTGCCTCAGCCAAACCCTCCAGAGGAGCCGAAAACACCGGCGCCGGAAGATGCCGTGGAGCAGGCGGCCGAGCCGGTTCGCTTCCCGCTGGGCCAACCCGAGGCTGAGCCGATCGGGGCGCCGCTCGAGGAGATCCGCGTCGATCTCCTGCGCCATGGCGAGCGGCTTACCGGATTGCTGGCCGACCCCGGCGCCGCGTTCGTGCGCGACGCCATGCGGGTGCTGGAGCACCAGATCTGCCGCATTGCCGTCATCGGTCAGGTGAAATCGCGCCAGAGCGCCTTCATCGGCGCCCTGATCGAGCAACCGGACCTGCTGCCCTCGGAGCTGAGCCCCTGGGCGACGGCCGTGCTGCGGCTGCATTGCGGCTCGGCGGCGGCCCCGGAGGGCAAGGCGGCCGAGTTCCAGCTCTTCAACAAGGAGGATTGGCCGCAGCTTGCCGCCGGCGCCGGACGCGTCCGGGAGCTGACGACCCAACTCGTGCCGGGCTTCGAGCCGGAGCTGCTGCGGCGCCATCTCGATGCCATGCGCCAGCGTGCCGAGCAGCGCTTTGCCGGCGACTTCGACTCGTTGCTCGGGGCGAAGCACACGTTCGAGGCGGTCTCCAAGGATACCCTCGCCCGCTACATCGGGCCACAGAGCAGTGCTGCCGATGCCTCCGATGCGCCCGGGCAGTATTCCGACCTCACCAAGTCCGCCGACCTCTGGCTGTCCGGTGGTCCGTTCCGGTTCCCGGTCACTCTGATCGCGACGCCCGGCATCAACGACCCGTTCATGGTTCGTGACGAGATCACCAGGCACTCGCTGGAGCCGGCCGAGCTCTATCTGATGGTCGTGAGCGCGCGCCAGCCGCTGTCGACGGCAGAGCTGGCGACGCTGCGTATCCTGCGCGGCCTGCACCGCGAGCGCATCCTCGTGTTCATCGACCACGTCGACGAGCTGCGTGATCCCGCCGGCGAGGTGCGCAACATCATCTCCAGCGTCCGCCAGACACTCGCACGTGAGTTTCCATCGGTGGACATCCCCGTAGTTGCAGGAAGCTCGAAGTGGGCGCTTCAGGCGCTGAGCCCTGACAGGCTCAAGGTGAGCGAGGGGCTCGTGCCGTCCCTGCTGGCCTACGCCAAGCAGAAGGGCGCGCTCAGGCCGATGGAGGTCAAGGGCAGCGGGCAGACCTCGCCGGTGGAAGAGTTGCCGAGCGGCCAGTTTGCCCGCATCCTCACCATCTGCTCGGGCTACCCGGAGCTGCGGCGGGAGCTGACCGAGCTTCTGCAGCGCAGTCACAGCGCGCATCTCATCCGCCAGATCGCCGCCTATTTCGCCGAGCTGTCGCAGGTCAACGAAGCGGCCGTGCGGGAAGAGATGGTGAAGCTCGCCATCGTGGCCGAAAATGGCGGCACCGGAGAAGCCGCAAAGGGCGACCGGCAACTCAAGGAGGTGCAGGCGGAGCTGGCGCGCATTCAGTCGGTCGCCGGCGAGCTGGAGCGCAATCTGGCCGGGTTCCAGAACCTGCTCAGCGAGGTGGTCGCCGAGCACCGCACGCGCCTTTACGAGGGACTCGCCGAGCTGCTGGAGCAGTACGCGCGCGGAGAGGGTAGCGGGCTGCTGCAGGCCTTTGCCGAGGGCCAGGCGCGCCGGCACTGGCGCTGTCATACCAAGCCGCTGCGTCAGCAGGTCGAGGCGGAGCTCGATGCCGCCCGCCAGGCGGTTGAGGAACGGCTTGCGGCGACGCCGCACAACGTGTTCCCGGCGCTGCGCGAGACGATGCTGCGCCGCTCGCCCGACCTCGAGCTGCCCGAAGCGCCGCAGCCGCGGCTTCGGCCGACATCCGTCCGGGTTCCCATCGAAGAGTCGATCGCGCTCGACCTGGCCTCGCCGGGTGCGCTCATCGGCTGGCAGCGCAGCCGCACGCCGGAAGAGCACGCTGCCGAGCTGGAGCGCATGCTGATCGAGGAGTTCATGCCCGCCATCGACGAGGTGATCCGGTTGGCCAGCGCCGAGCTGCAGCGGGAGACGAACGACATCTCGGACCGGGCGACGGCGATTTCGGTCGTGGTGATAGATGCGCTGCGCAGCCAGAGCGAAAGCTATATCGCCCGCGCCAAAGAGCTGCTCGATGCCCGGGAAGTCCAGCCGCAAGACGAGGTGGACCAAAGGCAGCGGCTGGAAACCCTGCGTGATCGGTTGACGGTAGCGGAAGCCCTGAGCCGGCGCCTTGCGGACATCAACACGCAATGCGGTGAGCTTGTCACCTGATCCTTGGTCAGGCTGCCCGGCGGATGGGTGTCCTGTCCGCCCTCGGCGCATTGGAGATGGCGTGCGCCAGCCTGTTCAGGACCGCCGCCAGCCCCTTCAGCCGCCGCCGCGGCTCCGTCCACTGCGCCCGTATGACGAGCTCGCCTCCCTTGCGCCAGGCGAGGCGGCCGGCAAAGCCGCGCGGCATGGAGAGGTTACGCGGCTTGGGGGTTTCCGGTCTCAGCGTAAGAATGGCGCCCTTGGGTCCGGCGTGTAGCTCGGCGACACGCGCTTGCCGGCAGAGCTGCTTCAACCGCAGCAGTGCGAACAGGCGCCGTGCATCCCGCGGCAGCGGTCCGTGCGCGTTCTGCAGCTCGCGGGCAGAGGCCTCGAGCTCTTCCGCTGTTTCCAGGCTCGCCATGTTCCAGTAGACCTCGGCCCGCTCGACGGGATCGGAGATATAGCTTTCCGGAATCCGCACGGGCAGGCCAAGCGAGATGCGCGGCGCCCAGATGTCGAGGTCCGGCTGCTCGCCCTTTCGGAGTGCGTCCACGGCCCGTTTCAGCATGGTCTGGAAGAGGTCGAAGCCGACGGCCCGGATATGGCCCGACTGCTCCTCGCCCAGCAGGTTGCCGGCGCCGCGGATATCCATGTCGTGGCTGGCGACGCTGAACCCTGCTCCGACTGGCTCGAGCCGTGTCAGGACTTCCAGCCGCCGTCTCGCAGCCTCGGTGAGCTCCGCGCCGGGAGGGATCGTCAGCAAGGCATGCGCTTCGACGCCCGCACGTCCGATGCGGCCGCGGAGCTGATAGAGCTGGGCGAGCCCCAGCCGGTGCGCGTCGTGAACGATCATCGTGTTCACGGAGGGGATATCGAGGCCCGATTCGATGATCGTCGTCGACAGCAGCACGTCGGTGTGCCGCCCCAGGAAGCTGTCCATGATGCGGTCAAGCTCGGAGGCCGACATCCGCCCGTGTGCGCGCACGAAACTCACCTCCGGAATCTGGCGCTCGAGCATGTCCGCGACCATCGCCAGATCCCTGATCCGCGGGCAGACGTAGAAGCTCTGACCGCCGCGCTTCTTTTCCGCGATCAGCGCCTCGCCGATGCGCGCCGGCTCCATCTCACAGACGATGGTACGGACGGGGAGCCGTCCGGCAGGCGGCGTGACGATGAGGGACAGCGAGCGGACGAGCGAGAGCGCGAGCTGCAGTGTGCGGGGAATCGGCGTGGCGGTCAGCGTCAGCACGTGCACGCCTTCGCGAAGCTGCTTCAGCCGCTCCTTGTGCTGAACACCGAAACGCTGCTCCTCATCGACGATGATGAGGCCGAGCTTGGCGAAGCTGACGCTCTCGGAAAGCAAGGCATGGGTGCCGATGACGATCCGGAGTGCGCCGGACTTGAGGCCCGCTTTCGCCTCGGCGAGGCCTTTGCCGCCCGTCAGGCGCGAGGCCTGAGCGATCGGGATGGGAAAGCCGGCGAAGCGTTTGCGGAAGGTCTCCGTGTGCTGGCGTGCGAGCAGGGTGGTTGGCGCGACCACCGCCACCTGCCAGCCGGCCATGGCCGCATGAAAGGCGGCCCGCAGCGCCACCTCCGTCTTGCCGGACCCGACATCGCCGCAGACCAGCCGGTCCATGGGCTTGCCGCTGGCGAGATCCTGGATCACGGCCGTGATGGCGTCCGCCTGATCGGGCGTCTCCTGGTAGGGAAATCCCTCGCAGAAGCGCGCGTAATCCTCCGGGTCGGCCGCGAGGACCGGAGCCGTTGCCAGCTCGCGGGCGGCGGCGATGCCGATGAGCCGTTGCGCAATCGCACCGACGCGCTTCTTGAGCCGCCCCTTGCGGGTTGCCCAGACCTTGCCCCCGAGCCGGTCGAGGCGGACCACCGCGTCAGCGGACCCATAGCGTGACAGCAGGTCCGTGTTTTCGACCGGGACGAGCACTTTGCCGTCCTGGTAGGCGATGGTGAAGAAGTCGTGCTTGCCGTCCGCATCGAGCGTGGTGAGACCCTCGAACCGGCCGATGCCGTGGTCCGCGTGAACGACGAAGTCGCCAGCATGCAGGCCGAGCGCGTCCGTGAGCAGCGCATCGACCCGCGATGCCTCTTTCCTGTTTCGTGCGTCGCTATCGAGCTCCGGAGGGGCCGGAACCGGTGCGACAGGCGTCAGCCGTCTCCGAGCAGGTGCGCGGGAGGCGTCCGGGGCCGGCGATTTTTTCATGCCACTCAACCAAATCCCGGTATTCGGCGTTCCTGCTTCCGTTCGTCCTGCCTTTCATCGCATGGCCGCAGCGTTCACGCCGTTGACAAGACGCAAAACGCCTCTAATCTGATCTTGCAATTGCAAATCATTTGCAACTAGGAGACCGGACAGAATGCCTCCCCGATGCCTGTGGTCATCCTTCCTGCGGCGCCTCGTGTCCGCGCCATACGAGGAGAGCCGCCGCCGCTTCCTCGGTGCGGCCATCATCGCGCTTTCCCTGGGCCTTTTCCCGAGTGGCAGTCTTCAGGCGCAGGAGGCCGGCGGCCGCGGGGGCAGGCCATTGCGTGTCGTCACAACCTTCACGGTCATTCAGGACATCGCCCAGAACGTCGCCGGTACGGCGGCGATCGTCGAAAGCATCACCAAGCCAGGCGCGGAGATCCACGGCTATCAGCCGACTCCGCTCGACATCGTGAAGGCCCAGAACGCCGATCTCGTCCTCTGGAATGGATTGAATCTGGAGCGTTGGTTCGAGCGCTTTTTCGAGAACCTGAAGGACGTGCCGGGCGTGGTGATCACCGAGGGCATCGAGCCCATGGGCATCACGCAGGGACCCTATACGGGCAAGCCCAACCCGCACGCGTGGATGTCACCCACCAACGCGCTGATCTACATCGAGAACATCCGCAAGGCGCTTTCCGAGCACGACCCGGCGAATGCGGAGGTCTACCGCAAGAATGCGGAGGCGTATGCGGCTGAGATCAGAGCGATCGACGAGCCGCTGCGGAAGCGGCTGGCGGCGATCCCGGAGGAAAAGCGCTGGCTGGTTACCAGCGAGGGCGCGTTCAGCTATCTCGCGCGCGACTATGACCTGCGCGAGGCCTACCTGTGGCCGATCAATGCCGACGAGCAGGGTACGCCGCAGCAGGTCCGTCAGGTCATCGATCTGGTGCGCAAGCACGAGATCCCGGTCGTTTTCAGCGAAAGCACGATCTCCGACAAGCCGGCCCGGCAAGTCGCCCGCGAGACGGGCGCGCGCTACGGCGGGGTGCTTCACGTGGACTCGCTCAGCGATGAACGCGGGCCGGTCCCCACTTATCTCAAGCTGCTGGAAGTCACCGTCGACACCATAGCGAAAGGCTTCGGGCTCTGATGCTCATGCTCGCACCGAAAGACACAGGGCCATCCTGGGCCTCTTGGCCGGGATCCAGCCAACCGCAGGCGGCGAAGCAAGCGTCATGGCGGATCGCGGCGACAAGCGCCGGGATGACACTGCAGCACCCAGGTGACGTCTCTCTCTCAAGATGGAGCATCGGATTCCATGCTCGCTCCCGCCCAGCCTGAGCACAAAGAGGTTGCGATAAACGCAGGGATCGACGTCGACGGTCTCACGGTCGTCTACCCCAACGGGCACACGGCCCTGCTCGACGTCAGCTTCTCGCTCGGTGCGGGCACCATCTGCGGTCTTGCGGGTCCGAACGGCAGTGGCAAGTCCACGCTGTTCAAGGCGCTCATGGGCTTCGTACGTCCGGCGCGCGGGGAGGTGAGAATTTGCGGTCTTTCCGTGCGCGAGGCCCTGAAGCGGCGCGTCGTGGCCTATGTCCCGCAAAGCGAGGAGGTCGACTGGAACTTCCCCGTGCTCGTCGAGGACGTGGTGATGATGGGCCGCTACGGCCACATGAACCTCCTGCGTATTCCGCGCGCCGAGGATCGCCGGGAGGTCGACATCGCGCTCGACCGCGTCGGCATGAGCCACCTGCGCAAGCGTCAGATCGGCGAGCTGAGCGGTGGGCAGCGCAAGCGGGTGTTTCTCGCCCGCGCTCTGGCCCAGGGGGCCAGCATCATCCTGCTCGACGAGCCATTCACCGGCGTAGACGTCAAGACGGAGACCTCCATCGTCGGACTGTTGCGCGAGCTGAGGGAGGCCGGCCATCTGATGCTGGTCTCGACGCACAACCTCGGCAGCGTGCCGGATTTCTGCGACCAGGTCGTGCTTCTCAATCGCACGCTTCTCGCTGCGGGGCCGACAGCCGAGACTTTTACCCAGGCCAATCTCGAGCGCACCTTCGGGGGCGTGCTGCGCCACTTCCGGCTGGCCGGCTCCGAGCTTCACGAGGATGACGACCGGCGTGCCGTCACCGTGCTGACCGACGACGAGCGGCCCGTGGTCTTCTATGGCGAGGGCGGCGAAGAACAGCAGCCCTCCGACGGGCGGCGTCCAGGCGGCAAGCCATGAGCGAGCTTCTCGTCCCTTTTGAGTACAGCTATATGCTCCGCGCCATGTGGGTGAGCGCGCTCGTTGGCGGACTGTGCGCGTTCCTGTCGGCGTATCTCATGCTCAAAGGCTGGTCGCTGATGGGCGATGCGCTGGCCCATTCCGTCGTGCCGGGCGTGGCCGTCGCCTACCTTCTGCAACTTCCCTTCGCCGCGGGGGCGTTCTTCGCCGGCATGATCGCCGCGTTTGGAATGTGGGGCATCCGGCAGGTGACGCCGCTCAAGGAGGACGCAGTGATCGGCGTCGTCTTCACGGCGTTCTTCGCGGCAGGTCTTTTCATCGTGTCGCTCTATCCGATCCCCGTCGACGTCCAAACCATCGTGCTCGGCAATATTCTCGGCATCGCCGATGAAGACGCGGTGCAGGTCATCGTGGTGGCGGCGCTTGCGTTCGCGATTCTGCTCGTCATCTGGAAGGACCTGATGCTGGTCTTCTTCGACGAGAGCCACGCGCGTGCTGTGGGCCTTAATCCGGCCGCCCTCAAGGTGCTGTTCTTCGCGTTGCTCAGTGCTTCAGCCGTAACGGCGCTACAGACGGTCGGCGCCGCGCTCGTGATTGCCACGGTGATCACACCGGGTGCGACGGCATACCTTCTCACGGACCGCTTCCACCGACTGCTGGTGCTGAGCGTCGCCATTGGCGCCTCCACGGGCTTTGTCGGAGCCTACATCAGCTACTTCGTGGATGGCGCCACGGGCGGAGTCATCGTCACGCTGCAGACGCTGGTGTTCCTGACGGCATTCCTGTTCGCGCCCAAGCACGGACTCATCGCCGCCCGGCAGCGCTCGCGCGCAGCAGGGGGGGCGCTGCAACCATGACCGCAATCTGGGACTTCTTCGCGCTGCCGCTGTCGTTCCCGTTCATGCAGCGGGCGCTGTTCGTTGCGCTGCTCGTCGGAGCCGTCTCGGCCGTGCTGTCGTGCTACCTCGTGCTCAAGGGCTGGTCGCTGATGGGCGATGCCATCTCGCATGCGGTGCTGCCGGGCGTGGTTCTCGCCTATGTTGTCAGCCTCCCGCTGTCGGCCGGCGCCTTCGCGGCGGGCCTCGCCTGCGCGACGCTTACCGGGTATCTCAAGGAGAACAGCCGGATCCGCGAAGACACGGTCATGGGAATCGTGTTCTCTGGCATGTTCGGCTTCGGCCTCGTGCTCTTCACCAAAGTCGAGACCGAGGAGCACTTGAACCACATCCTGTTCGGAAACCTGCTAGGCGTCACCGACAGCGAGCTGACCGAGATCGTGATTGTCAGCGCCATCGTGCTGATCGCCGTCCTGATCAGGCGACGGGATCTGCTTCTTTACTGTTTCGACCAGCAGCATGCCCGTGCGATCGGCCTGCCAGTGGGCTGGCTTTATTATGGGCTGCTGGCGTTGCTGTCGCTGGCGATCGTCGCGTCGCTGAAGGCCGTCGGGATCATCCTCGTGGTGGCGATGCTGGTGGCGCCGGGCGCGACGGCCTATCTCGTCTCCAGCCGGTTCGAGCGGATGCTGGTGATCGCGATGCTGGTGGCGATCGGGTCCAGCGTCGCCGGAACGCTTCTGAGCTTCCATCTCGATGCCGCGACTGGCCCTGCCATCGTTCTGCTGCAAGCCGCCTTGTTCGCGACCGCCCTCATCGCGACTCGCCTGCGGCGCAACTTTGCCAACACTGCCGTCGAGGCAGCCGCCGATCCGGCAGCCGGCGGCTAAGTTTCTGCAAGATCGTATAAAACGAATGACTTACGGCCCCGTGCTGCCGAGGTTATTGTCTAATCTCGTTCGGCAATGCAGAATGCCCGCCAAAGGGCCCTGTGCCGTATGGTCAGGGAAAGGGAAACGAACAAGGACAGGGCTTAGTGCCCCAGCATGACTAACAAGAACATTATCGAGACGGAAAACCTGTCCATCAATTTCAAGGGGCTCTGGGCGGTCAAAGACGTCAATCTGAGAGTGCGCCGCGGCACGATTCACGCCCTGATCGGGCCGAACGGTGCCGGCAAAACGACGTGCTTCAACCTCATCACCAAATTTCTGACCCCGACCACGGGAATCATCCGCTACCGGGGTGAGGACATCACACGCGCGAAGCCAGCGGACGTCGCGCGTATGGGGCTCGTCCGCAGCTTTCAGATCTCGGCGACCTTCCCGCACCTGACGCTTCTCGAGAACATCCGCATTGCGCTGCAACGGAAGCTCGGCACCTCGTTTCATTTCTGGCGCTCACAGCGATCGCTCGACCTGCTCAATGACCGGGCGCTGCAGCTTCTGGATGACGTAGGTCTTGGCGAGTATGCCCATGTGCAGGCGGTGGAGCTTCCGTACGGCCGCAAACGGGCGCTGGAGATCGCCACGACGCTGGCGCTCGACCCCGAGATGCTCCTGCTGGACGAGCCTATGGCCGGGATGGGGCGCGAGGACATCGGGCGCATTTCGGAGCTGATCCGTCGCGTGGCGAAGAACCGGACGGTGCTGATGGTCGAGCATAATCTGTCCGTGGTAGCGGACCTCTCCGATTTCATCACTGTTCTGGCCCGCGGCGAGATCCTCGCCGAAGGCCGCTACGAGGAGGTTTCGCGCAACCCGGATGTGATCGAGGCCTACATGGGCTCTGGCGACAGTACCACCGGCAGTGCAGCAAACGGGGCGGCCCATGCCTGAGCCTGCAAAGCCGCTCCTTTCCGTCCGCGATCTCCACGCCTGGTATGGCGAGAGCCACATCCTGCACGGCATGACCTTCGACGTCTTCAAGGGCGAGGTCGTGACGCTGCTCGGCCGCAACGGCGTCGGCAAGACCACGACGATGCGTGCCATCATGGGCATCGTGCGTGCCCGCACCGGATCGGTCATCTACGACGGTCAGGAGACGATCAGCTGGCCTTCCGAGCGGATCGCGCGGCTCGGCGTCGCCTACGTGCCGGAGGAGCGCGGCATCTTCTCGAGCCTCAACGTGCTCGAGAACCTTCTGCTGCCGCCGGTCGTCAAGCCGGGCGGGCTCAGCGTGGACGAGATCTATGAGCTCTTCCCCGCGCTTCGCGAACGTAGTGCCAGCCAGGGCACGAAGCTCTCCGGCGGCGAGCAGCAGATGCTGGCCATCGCCCGCATCCTGCGCACCGGCGCCGACCTGCTGCTGCTCGACGAGCCCACGGAGGGGCTGGCGCCGGTCATCGTCCAGCAGATCGGCCGCGTTCTCAGGGCGCTCAAGGAAAAGGGCTTCACGATTTTGCTCGTGGAGCAGAACTTTCATTTTGCCGCGACGGTTGCTGACCGGCACTACGTCGTGGAGCACGGCCAAGTCGTCGAGATGATCGCCAATGATCAGGTCGCGGCCAACAAGAACAAGCTGGAAAGCCATCTTGGAGTTTAGGTTCGAGGAAAAAGACGTCAAAGGAGGACGAAAGGTGAAGCTCAAACCATTTGTGCTGGCTGCAACGGCCAGCGTGTTCGCGACGGCGGCGCACGCCCAGTTCACGGATGGCGTGATCAAGATCGGAGTTCTGAACGACCAGTCGGGCGTATACGCAGATCTGTCGGGTCAGGGCTCGGTGTGGGCGGCCAAGAAAGCCGTCGAGGACTACTGCAAGGCGAACAAGTGCCACGACAAGATCGAGGTGATCTTCGCTGACCACCAGAACAAGCCGGACGTCGGGGCCAACATCGCGCGCCAGTGGTATGACGTCGAGCAGGTGGATGCGATCGTCGACGTGCCCACGTCGTCGGTGGCACTTGCGATTCACAACATCACCAAGGAAAAGAACAAGGTTCACCTGAACTCCACCGGCGCCACGTCGGATATGACGGGCAAGGCGTGCACGCCCAACACCATTCACTGGACCTATGATACGTGGGCGCTCGCCAACGGCACCGGCAATGCCGTCGTCAAGACCGGCGGCGACACGTGGTTCTTCCTGACGGCGGATTACGCATTCGGCCACGCCCTCGAGCGCGATACCTCGGCTGTCGTTGAAAAGAACGGCGGCAAGGTGCTCGGCAAGGTGCGCCATCCGTTCCCGGGGCAGGATTTCTCGTCATTCCTGCTGCAGGCGCAGTCCTCCGGCGCCAAGGTCATCGGCCTCGCCAACGCCGGCGGAGACACCATCAACTCGGTCAAGCAGGCGGCGGAATTCGGCATTGTTCAGGGCGGGCAGAACCTTGCAGCTCTGCTGATGTTCATCACCGATGTCCATGCCCTCGGTCTGGAGACAGCCCAGGGCCTGATCTTCACCGAGGCGTGGTATTGGGATCTGAACGACGCTACCCGCGCGTTCGCCAAGGAATTCGCGGCGGACAACAGCGGCAACATGCCGTCCATGACTCAGGCCGGCGTCTATTCCGCCGTGATTCATTATCTCAAGGCGGTGCATGAGCTCGGCAGCGAGGGCGACGGCGCCAAGGTCGTCGAGCAGATGAAGTCCATGCCGACCGACGATCGGGTGTTCGGCCAGGGCACCATCCGTCCGGACGGGCGCAAGATCCACGACATGTATCTCTTCGAGGTGAAGAAGCCCGAGGAGAGCAAGGGCCCGTGGGATTACTACAAGGTGCGCGCCACCATTCCCGCCAACGAGGCCTTCCGGCCGCTCGAAGAGGGCGGGTGCCCGCTCGTGAAGGGCTGACAAGGCCTATTGCGGAAACTTTGGAAGGAGGGCGGCGCGCGTGAGCGCGTCGCCCACTGCATCGGCCCCTCTTTCCGCCGGGGAGAGGAGGGACGTGGAGCCGTCATCGGATGTTTGAGCTCATCGGGGTACCGCCGCAGGCGCTGTTCGGACAGCTTCTGCTCGGGCTCATCAACGGCGCCTTCTATGCGTTGCTGAGCCTCGGGCTTGCCGTCATCTTCGGCATGCTGAACGTGATCAACTTCGCCCACGGCGCCCAGTACATGATGGGCGCGTTCGCGGCCTACATGCTGCTGCAGTATCTCGGGATCGGCTATTGGGGTGCGCTGATTCTCGTACCGATCATCGTCGGCGCGTTCGGCATTGTGCTGGAGCGGCTGTTCCTGTCGCGCCTCTACCATCTCGACCACCTTTACGGCCTGCTGCTGACATTCGGCCTGGCGCTGATCATCGAGGGGGTTTTCCGGCAGCAGTACGGATCGTCGGGGTTGCCGTATACCAATCCCATTCCGGGCGGCACCAATCTCGGTTTCATGTTCCTGCCCTGGTATCGCGGGTGGATCGTGGTGCTGTCGCTCGTGGTCTGCCTTGCCACCTGGTTCATGATCGAGAAAACGAAGCTTGGCAGCTACCTCCGCGCGGCCACCGAAAATCCGACGCTGGTTCGCGCCTTCGGCATCAACGTGCCGCGCATGATGACGCTGACCTACGGGTTCGGCGTCGGGCTCGCCGCTCTCGCCGGGGTTTTGGCGGCTCCGATCTACTCGGTGAACCCGATAATGGGCGCCAACCTGATCATCGTGGTGTTCGCGGTTGTCGTGATCGGCGGCATGGGCTCCATCATGGGCTCGATCCTCACCGGCTTCAGCCTCGGCGTGATCGAGGGGCTGACGAAGGTTTTCTACCCCGAGGCCTCCAACACCGTAATTTTCATCATCATGGCCATCGTCCTGATGCTCCGGCCTGCCGGCCTGTTCGGTACACCACGGTGAGGAGAGCAGGGATGGCCTTAGTCCGCAAAAGCGCTTTCCGAACCACCTCTTCCAT
This sequence comes from Hyphomicrobiaceae bacterium, assembly GCA_041687075.1. Lineage (GTDB taxonomy): Bacteria > Pseudomonadota > Alphaproteobacteria > Rhizobiales > Hyphomicrobiaceae > ZC4RG25. Next base: position 23,682 of record JAWLCO010000028.1, read on the forward strand.
CCGTCATCCCGTGCGCGGTGCAGCGCTTGCGGTGCACCGCAGACACGGGAACTTGCGTCCAGGTGATGGCGCCCGTGGCAAGATCCCGGATCAGCGCCGCACCATTGCATGCTGCGGCGCATCCGGGATGACGGGTGGACGTGGTTTGGGAATGCACGGCAGCGCCGGCGTCCTTCCGGTACTGCAGGCGCTATGCCCGATCAGGAGCCCGCGATGAAGAGTTACGACATGCCGATCTTCGCCGCGCTGATCGTGCTGCTGCTGGTGGCACCGATGGTGCTTTATCCGGTCTTCCTGATGAAGGTGCTGTGCTTTGCGCTGTTCGCAGTCGCCTTCAACCTGCTGCTTGGATACGTGGGCCTGCTGTCGTTCGGCCATGCCATGTTCTTCGGCTTCGCGGCCTACATTTCCGCCTACACGGTCAAGGCGTGGGGCTGGCCGACGGAGGTTGGCATCCTTGCGGGTACGGGTGTGGCGGCTTTGATGGGCGTCGTCGCGGGCTTCATTGCAATCCGCCGGCAAGGCATCTACTTCGCCATGGTGACGCTGGCCCTTGCGCAGATGGTCTTCTTCTTCTGCCTCCAGGCACCGTTCACAGGCGGTGAGGATGGCATCCAGGCGGTTCCGCGACGGCCGATCCTGGGGCTCATCGATATCAGCGACGACCTCACGTTCTATTATGTGGTGCTCGCCATTTTCGCGGCCGGGTTTCTCATCATCCATCGGGCCATCCACTCGCCGTTCGGGCAGGTGCTGAAGGCCATTCGCGAGAATGAGCAGCGCGCCATTTCGCTCGGCTATCGGATCGACCAATACAAGCTGTTGGCCTTCGTACTTTCGGGAACACTGGCGGGGCTGGCTGGCGCCACGAAAGCCATCGTTTTCCAGCTTGCTTCGCTGACGGACGTCACCTGGCAGATGTCCGGGGAAGTGGTGCTGATGACGCTGGTGGGTGGCATGGGAACCGTGTTCGGCCCCATCGTCGGCGCCGCGGTCATCATCACCATGCAGAACTATCTCGCCGGCTTTGGCGAATGGGTGCTCGTCATTCAGGGCGCCATCTTCGTAATGACGGTTCTGTTGTTCCGCCGCGGCATCGTCGGCGAGATCGCCGCGTTCCTGCGCGCCAAGGCCAAGACGGCAACAGAGTCCACAAAGGCGGAGCAGGCGGCCTGAAACGAAAACGCCCTCTCCGGTCGGGAGAGGGCGCAGTCTCTGGCATTGGCGTCCGTGCAGCTCAGGCTGCCACGTCGGCCGCCACGCGCATCGAGTTGATCTTGTCCGGATTGGCCACCGGCTCGCCGCGCTTGATCTTGTCGACGTTCTCCATGCCTTCGATCACGTGACCCCAGACCGTGTACTGCTGGTCGAGGAAGCGTGCGTCGTCGAAGCAGATGAAGAACTGGCTGTCGGCCGAGTTGGGCGCCTGCGCACGGGCCATCGAGACGGTGCCGCGCACGTGCGGCTCATTGTTGAACTCCGCCGCGAGCTTCTGGCCCGACCCGCCCGTGCCGGTCCCGTAGGGGCAGCCGGTCTGCGCCATGAAGCCGTCGATCACACGGTGGAAGACGATTCCATCATAGAAATTCTGTCGCGCCAGCTCCTTGATGCGCGCGACGTGATTGGGCGCGAGGTCAGGGCGCATCTCGATGACGACGCGGCCCTGCGTCGTATCCATGATCAACGTGTTCTCGGGATCCTTGATGTCGGCCATACCGGCCTCCCTGTGGCTTCGTGTATCGGGGTTATCTGTCACCGCATGCGCGTTGGTGCAACCCACCGCACACGGGCAAGCGGGCCGCCGCCGTGACATAACGCTTGCGGGGGGCGTTCGGACCGCTCAGGTCTTGCTGTCGGCGAGCACGTACATGCGAACGATCGTATCCGGATTGTCGACGCGGCCTGACCGCGGATCGCCCTTCTTGATCCTGTCGACGTGCTCCATGCCGTCGACCACGCGGCCCCAGACGGTGTACTGCCCATTGAGGTGGGGCGTTGCGTCGAAGACGATGAAGAACTGGCTGTTGGCGCTGTCGGGATCGGCTGTCCGTGCTGCGCCGACGACGCCGCGCTCGAACGGCACCTTGGAGAACTCGGCGGGCAGGTCCGGGTACTTCGAGCCGCCGGTGCCGTCGCCTCGCGGATCGCCGGTTTGCGCCATGAAGCCCTCGATGACGCGATGGAACTTCAGACCGTCATAGAAGCCCTCGCGCGCCAGCTGCTTCACCCGCTCGACATGCTTCGGCGCAACGTCAGGCCGGAGGGCGATCGTTACCTTGCCGGTCTTGAGCTCGAGGATCAGCGTGTTTTCGGGATCGGACGCATTTTGCGCCTGCGCGAAACCGGCGCCAGCTACGACGGCGAGCGCCAGTACGAATGCAAGAATTCGGGTCAACGGCTCGACTCCTTCCTGTTCGGCTCGCGGCACATGGACTGCTGCTTATGGCTGGAGTTGGGCAATTAGGGAACTGCCGGGCACCAAGACCACAGATCAGCCTCGCATCTCGACATGCTGCCGCGCATCCGGCGGACGAGTGAGTCGGGGTCCGCGAAGGCTTTACCAGATTGTTTCCCTCTCCCCCTTGCGGGGAGGGGTTTAGGGGTGGGGGTGCTCTGGTGCAAACGTCTCGATCGTGGCCCCACCCCACCCTCGCGGCTTCGCCGCGCTGCCCTCCCCGTCAAGGGGAGGGCTGGATTGGCCCGTCTTGCTACGAGCCGAGCCACGCTCTCACACCCGTCATCCCGTGCACGGTGCAGCGCGACAGCGGTGCGCCGCAGACACGGGACCTTGCAGCGAACACGGGTTGGCCAGCTTTACGCTTTTGCCTTCATCCGCGCCTTCAGCTTACGTGCCACCGCAGCCGAAACGAACGGCGAGACGTTGCCGCCCATGGCCGCGATCTGGCGGACGAGGCTGGCCGCGATATGGCGCGTTTCCGGACTGGCGGCCAGGAACACCGTCTCGAGCCCTGGAGCCATGGCACCGTTCATGCCGGCCATCTGCATCTCGTAGTCGAAGTCGGTGCCGTCCCGCAGGCCACGGACGATGATGCTGGCGCCATGCTCGCGCGCGGCATCGACCACCAGGCCATCGAAGGTCACTACGCGCACCGCACCGCCGTGCTTGCGGGTGAGGGATCGTGTCTCGGATTCCAGCATGGCGATCCGCTCCTCGGCCGAGAAGAGCGGCACCTTCCCGTGATGGACGCCGATGCCGATCACCAGCTCGTCGACGAGGGCGAGCGCGCGCCGGATGACGTCCGTGTGGCCGTTCGTGATCGGATCGAATGAGCCGGAATAGAAGCCGATGCGAGCCATTTCGGTCTGGTGAGAAAAATGCGTGAATGTCGAGACCGCGTCACCCCTGTCACGATCCGGGCGATCCCGCAAGAGATTCGGGAATCTCAGATCGCGCGCGAACGGCTGGCGTTAACGCTTCGTAAATCCCGCTGCGTCAACCTTCCGTTAACCAACTGCATTGTCGAAACCATTGGAGGCGTGCCATGGGCGGCGAGTGGTCGACGGCCGCGCGCAGCACCTCGAACCTCAACGAGGTCAAGAACGACACCGGGCGCATTGCGTTCTGCGGCCCGTACGTATTGTCCGCAATCACCGGATATTCCATCAGCAAGGTTGAAGAGCAGATTCGCCATATCCGCGAAATCCCGGAGGGCCGGCGGCCGGTCGTGAAGGGAACGCGCGCGGACGAGGTGGAGGCCGCACTCGCCGCCTTCGGCTATCGCATGCATCCGGTCGCCACGTTCACGCACCTGCCCCGCAAGGAGCGGCCGACGGTCTGGGCCTGGATGCAGAAGCCGCGCAACGCCTGGGCGCACTACATTCTTGCGATTCACAAAGGGAAAGAGGGGCACTGGATCCTGATCAAGGGCGTCAAGATGTGCGACACCTACACGGAAGGCAAATGGACCTTCGTGTGCGACGGCCCGCATCGCGGCGCACGCATCATGGAGATCTTCGAGGTCAAGAAGACCATCGACTGCTGACGGCGGCCCACTGAGAACTGACTGGCACTTTGGCGTGCAGCCTGTTCGCCTGGCGTCGTGCGTGCTAAGCAACGACTTATTTGAACCAGAACGGTCCAAGGAGGAATCAAGTGATTTCAAGACGCACATCCCTGGCCGGTGCCGCAGGCCTCGCGCTATCGGTGCTCGTTGCATCCCCCCTGCTGGCACAGTCCTTCCCGGACCGCCCGGTTCAGATGATCGTGCCCTGGGCGGCGGGTGGCGGCACGGATACGGTGGCCCGGATCCTCGCCGCGGGACTCGAGAAAGAGCTCGGGCAGCCGGTCAACGTCGTCAACCGCACCGGCGGCAATGGCATGACCGGCCACAGCGCCATCGCCACGGCAACGCCGGACGGCTACACCATCGGCATCGCGACGTCGGAGATCGCCTCCTATAAAACCCTCGGCCTCGGCGACATCACGCCGGACTCGTTCGACCTCATCTCGCGCATCACAACCATTCCTGCGGGAATCACGGTAAAGGCGGATGGTCCGTACAAATCCGCGCAGGATGTCCTCGACGCGCTGAAGGCGGCCAAGAAGGGCGAGCTCTCCGCATCGGGAACCGGCACCGGCGGCGCCTGGCATCTCGCCGTGGCGGGCCTCAACAAGGCGCTGGGCCTGCCGGCGGATCACGTCAAGTACGTGCCGAGCCAGGGCGGCGCTCCGGCCCTCAACGAGCTTGCTGCTGGCGGCCTGTCGTTCCTCGCGGTCTCGCCGATCGAGGCCCAGGCGCTCGCCGAAGCAGGCAGGGTGAAGGTGCTGGCCGTGATGGATACTCAGCGCCTGTCGAGCTTCCCTGATGCGCCGACGCTGAAGGAGGCGACGGGGCTCGACTGGACCTTCGTCAACTGGTTCTCCTTCGTGCTGCCGAAGGGCGTGCCCGATGACGTGCGCGCGAAGCTGATCGATGCCGCTGCCAAGGCGCACGCCAGTCCGGAGGTGCAGGAAGCACTGAAGGCACGCGGTATCACGCCGGTCTGGGAATCGCCGGAGGAGTTCCGGGCCTTTGCGACCAACTTCGCGAACACGGCTGCCGAGCTGCTGACCGACCTCGGCCTGGCGAAGAACTGATCGGCACCATGGAGCAGGCCTGAGGCCCCGGAGGTGAGCATGGACGCTGACGATCTGCCGATCATCGACGCCCATCATCATTTCTGGGACCTCGGTCTCGGCCGGCAACCGTGGCTGGCGCCCGATGCAGCAATCCCGTTTCGCTACGGCGACTATTCGGCCCTGAAGAAGAGCTTCATGCCGGCCGATTATCGCGCCATCACGGCCGGCCACCGGGTGGTTGCCACTGTCACCATGGAAGGCGAATGGGACGAGGACGATCCGGTGGCGGAAACCCGCTGGATGTCCGGAGTCGCCGAGGCGCATGGCACGCCGGCAGCCCACGTCGCCCGGGCTTTCCTGCATCGCGGGGACGTCGAGGAGGTTCTGGCCGGGCACGCAGGTTTTCCGATCGTGCGCGGCATCCGCCACAAGCCGGCGGCGGCTCCGTCACCGGACCGGATCGAGAAGGGCGCTCCGGGTTCCATGTCCGACCCGGCCTGGCGGCGGGGATACGGAATGCTTGCGCGCTATCGCCTGAATTTCGAGCTGCAGGCGCCGTGGTGGCATGTCGATGAGCTGCTCGACCTCATTGCAGCGCATCCTGAGACGCCGGTCGTCATCAATCATACGTTCCTGCCAGCCGACCGCAGTCCGGAGGGGCTTGCCGGCTGGCGCGCGGCATTGAAACGGGCGGCCGCGGCACCCCAGGTCACGATCAAGATTTCCGGCATCGGCCTGAAGGGCCGGCCCTGGAGCCTGGACGACAACCGCGCCATCATCCGCGAGACCATCGAGATCTTCGGTCCGGATCGCTGTCTGTTTGCTTCGAACTTCCCGGTCGACGGCCTGTGCGGCAGTTTCGATACGATCTATTCAGGCTATAAGGAGGCCACTGCTGAGCTTCCCCGGGCCGACCGGCTCAGGCTCTTCCACGACAATGCCATCCGCATCTACCGGCTCTCGATGCCGACGCTCGCGTGACGGAAACTTCAGCCCATGCGCATTATCGATCTCACCATGCCCATCATCACCGACCACGTTCGCTGGAAGCCCGAGCGGACCGTGGCCGGCGACACGACCAAGGGCGATCTCTTTCAGGTCACGACTCTCAAGGTCTCCTGCCATTCCTTCACGCACGTCGACGCGCGGCGGCACTATTTCAGCGACGGCGCGACAATCGAAGCCACTCCGCTGGAGGATGTGGTCGGCGATGCAGCAGTGATCGATCTTATGGACGTTCAGCCCAATGAGGCGGTCGGACCGGAAAAGCTCGAACGGCGCTGCGGCCACGTGAGCCGTGGCGACATGGTGCTCTTCAAGTCTGGATGGGATGAGAAGCGATCGTTCCGGACCAGAGAGTTCTGGCTGGACGCACCTTATCTTACCCGCGAGGCGGCGCTGTTCCTGAAGGAGAGAGGCATCCGGACCATCGCCTATGACTTTCCGCAGGATTACGCCATCCGGCTGCTGCTGGATGGTGAGGTGCGGCCCATCGAGGAGCACGTCACGCACGACATCCTGCTGCGGGCCGGCGTCAACATGATCGAGTATGTCGTGAACACCAGTGCCCTCACCGCGGACCGCGTGTTGCTCTCGGCCGCGCCGATCAAGATTGCCGACGCCGACGGTGCGCCAGCTCGCGTCTATGCGGTCGAGGGCCGGTGACTGATCGGGGCCTGAACATCTCGCGAGAGCAGCCGGCTGACGTCTCAGCCGTTCATGCGATCCATACCGCCGCCTTCGGGCAGCCGGCCGAGGCCGATCTGGTGGATGCGCTGCGGCAGGGCGGCTGGGCCGATATCTCGCTCGTGGCCAAAGAGGCAGGGGCGGTCGTCGGACACGTACTCTTCAGCCGGCTCGACGCACCGATGCGTGCCCTTGCCCTCGCGCCGCTGGCAGTTGCGCCCAGCCGGCAGCGGTCCGGCATTGGCAGCGCCCTCATCCACGAGGGCTTGAGCATTGCGACGGCGGAGGGCTGGGACATCGTCTTCGTCCTTGGCGATCCTGCCTACTACGAGCGGTTCGGCTTCAGCCGTGAAATGGCGCGCGGCTTTGCGTGCGTGTATGCCGGCGATTACTTCATGGCGCTCGCGTTGCATTCGGTAGGCATTGTCTCAGGCGCCATCCGCTATCCGCCTCCATTCGCCGCGCTGGAATAGCCGCAGGGTCACTTGGCCTTGTGAAACGTATGCCAGGTTCCGTCGGCTCCGATGGCGAGGCGCCACCACTGCCAACGCCTGGTCTCTCGCATCGCCTTGGCTTCGGCCGGATCGACGAGGCGGTAGAGCGCGACCTCCTGTTGTGGGGTGAGCTTCGAAAGATCGGTCTCGGCAAGGGCCGGCCAGACGTAGACGAGATTGTTCTCGATGTCCTTGCCGATGGGCAGAGCAGCAGGGCCGCAATCGAGAACTTCGGCCAGCACGGCCAGAATCTCGCGGCCCTCGCCATCGCCCGAGATTTCTTTCCAGTAGGCAATGGGATCGTCGACGGGCTCGTCGGCGACGTGGGGTTTCAGCTCGTTCCACTCCAGCGCCACCCTGAGGTCCTCGATATCCCCGCTGCGGACGGCGGTGAGAATCGCGTCCCGCATCTCCTGGACGGGCTGGGGCAGAGGCGGGAGGGCCTGGTCTCCCGAGGTGCAACCGATGGATTGTGCCGGTGCGTCTGCAGGTTGCGCCATGAGGCCGCTAACCGGCGCTAACCATTGGACAACACAGGTGAGCGAAACTACCAATAAGTATTCGCGAATTGCGATCCGGGCGCGTATCCAACCCATCAGGAGAGCTCCGTTGCTGCGCACAGGCTTGCGCGAACTTCTCATTTGCTTGACGTCTTCCGTCAATGCTGCGCGCCTGCGTGTGCCGCATGGGGCCAAAGGCATCCCCGCTGTGACGCCTCTCGGAATGGGTGCACCGGCCGACTGATGCAGTTCATTCCCAATCCGCTCATCATACCGATCGGCCTCATCATAGGTGTACTGGTCTCGGCGCCAGTCGGGCCTGTGAACGTATTGTGTATCCAGCGGGCGATCGAGCGGGGTTTCTGGGGCGGGGTAGCGGCGGGGGCCGGTGCGGTGCTCGGCGACGGCCTGATCGCTTTCTGCGCCGCTCTTGGCGTCGGTGCGATTTCGGGCACCATTGAGGACTATCGCAACGCCATTCAGTTCGTCGGGGGGCTCGCCCTCATCGGTTTCGGGGTGAAGCTCTACGTCACCCGGCCGCGCATCATATCGGGAAGCGATGCGGACAGACCGCGTTCGCTTTCCGAGTTCCTGCGCGACACCCCGAAGACGTTCTTTCTGACCATCACCAATCCCGGCGCGGTGCTCGGCCTGTTTGCCATCTTTGGCGGTGTTTCCAGCTTCGTTGAGGTGGAGTCGACGATCGACGCGCTCACTATGGTGGCTGCCATCATCGCAGGCAGCCTCGGCTGGTGGATTCTGCTGTCGTCGCTGATCGGGCGCATACGGCACCGGTTCGCCTATGCGCGCATCAACCAGATCAACCGAATCGCAGGCGCGCTGCTGTTTGGCTTCGGTGCCATCCTGGTCGGTGAGCTCGTGCTGCAGGCGGCCGGCGTGCTGGCAGACACTGCCTTCGGGCTCGTGGGCTTTGCTACTGCCTAGTGCCGCAGATCGTGAACTCGCCCTGACGCACGCGCGCATCGAGTCCGCGGGCCAGATTGGCGACGGCATCCTCGCCGAAAACGGCCACGAGATCGGTCAGAGCTGTGAAAAGAGCTGCGTAGGCCATCAGCTCCGGTGGAATTCCCTGGTCGGTTCCCTCGTCCCAGGCCTCGAGAATAAGGCTCAGCGCCTTGAAGCTGTCGCTCTTGTTCTCAGTTCCGCAGAACATCTGCATGGCTGCTCTCGTCCTCTGCACTTTGCGGTGCACGACCCCACAACGCAAGCCGTAGCACAGGGTGCCGCCGAGAGTGGCAACCGCAACAATTAACAGTGAATCTCGTAAAAGCGGGACTGGTGCCCTCAGGGCACATTCCGCATCAGCTCGCTGGCGAGCTGGGTCGCTTCTGCGAGGAAGCGCTTGACGGCCGTCTCTGCCGAAGGCGTGCAGGTTCGATAGGTGCGGCTGTAGCCCATGTAGCCCTTGTTGAAGCTGCGGGTAAGTTTCGCCCGGCGGAGCGCGGTCGTGCCTTCCGCGTCCATCAACTCTCGCATCCGGTCGCGCCAGAGCTGACCCTCATCGGCGCCGCAAAGCTCCCGCAGATAGTGAACGGCACCGAGAATCTCGGAAAGCCGCATCAGCTTGTCGTCGTAGGGCTTCGTATCCTGCGCGCGGACGGCGCCCAGTGGCACAACCAGCATCGTCAGGAGAACCAGGAGGCGGAGTGCCGAGGTGAAGCGCGCCTGGGGGCAAAGCCGGAGCATGCAACCTTTCCTCGAATGGCCGGGCCCGGTTCATAACACGGGGGTGCGGCGGCGTGCCAGCCGGGCGATGCGGTCCTTGAGTACCAGACAGATGCGGCGAAGGCGCGTCGACTCGAACTCCTGCACTTCGTAGTCGAACAGCGGCATGTTCCGCTGCAATGCCCGCTCCAGGGCCGCCACGAACCTGCCGCGCTTCTCCACGTCGAGCTCGAGCCCGGGCAGGTCGGGCAGATGACCGAACCGCCGCCGGTACTCCTCCATCACTTGGCGTGCCGGTTCCTCGAGGCGTTCCATCGTTCAAACTGATCCCGCGCGCGAGCATGCCTCCTGACTTTAGCCCCTGGTTGTGAATGCTCAATCTTTGGATAATCGCAAAATTGGGACAAATGCGGATGAAATGTGAGGTCGACGTCAATTGCCCTCACCGCGCATCCAGGCGGCGGGATGGGTAAGACAGCCAAACCGAGGCAAGGGGGCTCACCCAGAGCGCTCAGCTCACAAACGGTCTGTTCACGAGTCGGTGAGCTGATGAACGACGGAGAACATATTCTTATGTATGATGGTGCAATGCCGCGAAGGCTGGATAATGCGGGGAACCCGCAAGGGGCCCCCCGCGTTTCGGGGTCAGTCGGTCGAGCAGAAGTGGTTGAACAATAGCACCACGATTTCAAGAAGTTTTCGCCACCACTTCAACCAGTGTGGGCAGATCCTGAAGTTGGCACTCATATGGGTCTCTCCGTCCTGATGGGTGCCGACCGACGGCGGAGTTGCAGCTCCGCCGTCACCCTTTCCCACTGATCGGCTGAACCGAGAACTCCGAAGCGGGCTGGTTGGTTCGACCAATGAGCGAATTGTGATCGGCCACAGGTGGAGCAAACCTCTGATATGACTGGGCAACCCAGAGGCGGATAGCCGGCTCGCGCGCTGGCGAGCTGATCAGCGCTGGTTGTATCGCTCGACGTGGAAGCGCTGGAAGTTGGGGTCCTTCTCGTAGGTCTTCGTCCGAACCCAGACGAACATATCGTAGAAGGTGTCAGGCCCCATACCAAGGTGCATGCGGGCGACCTCCAGGGCGCCGCCCCATTTGGGATCGTCCGGCAACTGATCCTTGAAGAACACCACCGTCGGCGTGAACAGCACGCCCCAGCGCTCAGCGAGCTTCTTTTCGGGCAGCACGGTGCCGTCGAAGTCGGTCACCTCGCGGGAGCCCCACAGGTCGAGCTGCACGACCTGGAAGTTCTCGCGCACGTAATCGTTGATGTACCTGAGCGAGAGCACATCCTTGTGCATCTTGGTGCAGTAGATGCAGCCGCGCTGCTCGAAGAAGATGGCGAAGCGCTTGCCCGCCGCCTTGGCCTCCGCGTGGTCCTCCCTGAGATCCAGGAAGGATTGGACGAACCAGTCCTGATGATAGATGCCGTCCTCGCCCAGCCTCGGCTCGACGCGCGGATCGGCGGGGCCGGAAACAGGAGGCATCGTCTCTGATGCCAGGGCAGGCCCGGCGAGCGCCAGCATCAAACTTGCGACCAGCAGGAAGCGCATGGGATCTCCTCCGCGATCACGTCTCCCGTACTCGTCAGCCGAGCAGGAGGTCGACAACATATCGTAGCGCAATCAGGCTGAGAAAGCAGCCGAACGCGATCTCCAGCTTGCGCCGCGAGATGCCGTGTGCGAGGCGCGCGCCCCAGGGGGCGGCATAGACGCTCGCCGGAATGACGACGGCTGCGCCGATCAGGTTGACGTATCCCAGCGAGCCGACCGGCAGCCCCGAGGCGCCCCAGCCTGCGAGCACGAAGCCGATGGCGCCTGGTATGGCAATCAGCGGCCCGAAGCCGGAGGACGTGCCGACCGCCTGATGAATGGGCCGGCCGTAAAGCGTCATGAGCATCGTCATGTACGCCCCTCCGCCGATGCTCAACAGGCTCGAGATCAGACCGACGAATACGCCATAGAGCTCTACGAAACGGCTCTTCGGGATGTCGTCTCCGAGCCGCCAGCCATCCTGGCCCCACAGCAAGCGGGCCGCCATCGTCGAGGCAAAGACCGCCCAGATCCACTTCAGCACCGCGCTGGCGCTGATGCTCGCAATCAGGGCACCGGCGACGACCCCGAAAATGACCGGCCCGGCAAGACGCTTCAGCAAACCGGTGTCGACGGCGCCGCGCGCCCGGTGCGATGCGAATGACTTCAGGGTGGTAGGGATCATGACTGCGAGCGACGTACCCACGGCCATATGCATGCGGATCTCTGGCGCAATCCCCAGCGCCGCCCAGACCTCGTAGAGCACTGGAACGAGGATGGCGCCGCCGCCGATGCCGAAAAGCCCGGCGAGCAATCCCGACGCGAGGCCGCCGGCGCCGAGCGCCAGCACCAGCAGCGCCACAGCGCCGGCCGAAATCCCCAATTCCATATGACCTGTCCTATGCGGCCGCCCTGCGTGACTCGTGGCCGGCGCGTTCGACTGCAGCGAGCGCCCGCTCGAGCGGCTCGAGCCCGCAGCCGTCGCGCAGATCAGGGCCGCTCAGGTGCCGGCGGAACAGGCGCCCCCCCGGCTCGCCATGATAGAGCCCGAGCACGTGCCGCGTCACGTTGTTCAGCCGGCCGCCGCGTGCAAGGTGGCGCTCGATATAGGGGACGAGACGCTCGACCGCCTCACGCCGGGTGAGAGGTGCCTCACTAGCGGCGAAAAAGCGCCGGTCGACCTCGGCCAGGAGATACGGCGTCTGGTAGGCCGCGCGGCCGAGCATGACACCATCGACCCGGGCCAGATGCGCTTCCGCCTCATCGAGCGAGCGGATGCCGCCATTGAGAATGATGGTCAACTCGGGATGGGCAGCTTTCAGGCGGTAGACGCGCCCGTAGTCGAGCGGCGGCACGTCGCGGTTCTCCTTGGGGGAGAGACCCTGCAGCCAGGCCTTGCGCGCGTGCACGGTGAACATCGTGCAGCCCGCAGCGGCTACGGTCGAAATGAACCGTTCCAGATCGGCTTCGCTATCCTGGTCGTCGATGCCGATGCGGCACTTGACCGTCACCGGCACGTTGCAGGCCTCCCGCATCGCGGCGATGCATTCGGCAACAAGGCCCGGCTCCGCCATCAGGCAGGCGCCGAAACGGCCGTCCTGCACCCGGTCCGACGGGCAGCCAACGTTGAGATTGATCTCATCGTAGCCGAATTCGGCACCGATCCGCGCCGCCATCGCCAGTCGCTCCGGATCAGAGCCCCCAAGCTGCAGCGCTACCGGATGCTCCTCCGGACTGAAGCCGAGCAGTTTCTGCCGGTCTCCGTGGATAACGGCCTCCGCGGTGATCATCTCGGTATAGAGCAGGGCCTGTCGCGTCAGCAGGCGATGGAAAAACCGGCAATGCCGGTCCGTCCAATCCATCATCGGTGCTACTGAGAAGCGGTGGGCGCTGGGAGGGTTTTGCTTCAGCATCTCGAAGGTCGTATTAAGGGCGGCAGTCTTGCTTCGCTTTTGGGGTACTATCACGCGGAGGGGGCCTGACACCATCGCGCCCGACGAAACACACCCTCAAGATGTAATGGCATCGCCAGCCGATCTGCAGCCCTTGCGGAAAATCATCGCCGAGACCTTTCCTCATCTCGCGGCCTCGAAATTC